>JACPUH010000059.1 GCA_016192345.1 Ignavibacteriales bacterium
CCTCCGATGGCATGTACTCTGTCGCGAAACTCCTGGAATGCCTTGCACAGACCAGGAAGCACCTGGGCGAGCTGGACCGGGAAACACCTCGTTTGCATTTGGTTAAAAAAGCCGTCCCTTGTTCATGGAGCGTCAAGGGACGGGTCATGCGGCACCTCATGAAAGATTCGGAACGGATCCAGCGGGAGCTGATTGATGGAGTAAAAATTTTTCCGCGACAGCAGGACCACCGCACCTCGGTGCTCCTGAACCCCGATCGAACCCGCCCCCTCTTCCACATCAATGCCGAATCAGAGGACCTGGGTTTTGCAGAGAGCCTGGCGGGGGAATATGCGGAGAAACTTCAGCAATGGATCAACAACGAGTAGCGAAGAGGGACACGAGTTTACCCCGAGCGTGGAGCGACCATGAAGATAGCAGAAATTTTACATGAGCAGGTTGTCCGCACCCAACTTCCGGGCAACACCAAGACCGACATCATCAACGCCATGATCGACATGGCTGCGACCCAGGAGCGAGTGCTGGATAAAGAGAAAATGCGGGAAGCCATCTTCGAACGGGAAAAAATCATGTCGACCGGCGTCGGATCGGGGTTTGCCATCCCGCACGGAAAAACAGACGCTGTCAGCGACATTGTCGCTGCGTTTGCCATTACCGCGCAACCGATCGACTACCAATCGCTCGATGACCAACCCGTGCGCATCGTCTTCCTGCTGGTCGGGCGCGATAATATGGTCGGCCCCCACATCAAGCTGCTGAGCCGCATTTCAAGGCTGATGAACCGGGAGGAATTCCGGAAACGACTCCTCGAAGCTCAATCTCCCGCTGAAGTTCTCGAGATCTTCCGCCAGGAAGAAGAAATGCACTTCGAAGTGTAACCGCGGTCAGTCCTCCTTAAGCCCGGCGCACCTCCGTTGCGTTCGATTTTCCACACATTGTTTTGTATCTTGTCCCACGTTCGTCAACCAAAGCAGTCAACCTGTTGCGAGGCTTGCTCGTGAAATTCAGATCGATCAAAGGCACCAAGGATATCCTGCCGGAGGAAACCGGCCGATGGCAGCATGTGGAGAAGGTAGTTCGGAGCGTCATGGGTCGGTCGAACTACCGCGAGATCCGCACCCCGATCTTCGAAGAGACGGCCTTGTTCGCCCGGAGTATCGGCGAGCTGACCGACATCGTTACCAAGGAAATGTATACCTTCGCGGACCGAAGCGGGGACAGCCTTACCCTGAAACCGGAGGGAACGGCCTCCGTCCTCCGTGCTGCTCTTCAACACAACCTCACTGAACAGGCTCCACTTCTCAAGCTCTACTACCAGGGCCCCATGTTCCGGCAGGAACGACCGCAAGCCGGACGTTTGCGACAGTTTCACCAATTCGGAGCAGAAGCGCTTGGGAGCCCATCCCCCCAACTTGACGTTGAGATCATCCTGCTCCCACTGCACGTGTACCGGGAACTCGGAGTTCGACCCCTCACACTGGTCATTAATTCCGTTGGTTGTGAAAAATGCCGACCGGCGTACAGGGAACAATTGATCGCGATGCTCATGACGGTGTACGATCAACTCTCCCCGGAGAGCCAGGCAAGGGTAAAGCAAAATCCCTTGCGGGTGTTGGACTCCAAAGACGACCAGGATCGGAAGGTGACACAGACTGCCCCTCTTATCAAGGACCACCTGTGCATGGAATGTAAAACGCACTTTGATCATGTGCAGTCGCTCCTCCACGCAACCGGGGCCCCTTTTACGGTTGATGGAAGGCTCGTTCGCGGACTCGATTACTATACCAAGACCGCTTTCGAAATTACCAGCTCCGCTCTTGGTTCTCAGGACGCGCTCGCAGGCGGCGGACGCTATGATCTCCTGGTGGAGGAACTCGGAGGAAAGTCCACGCCCGGCGTCGGTTTTGCTGCCGGACTCGAAAGGCTTATGATCGTTCTGGAGAAAACCGGGGCTCCCGTGGACGACCAGCGCGGACCCGACTTGTTCATCGCGGCCGTCGATGAAGCATCACGTCGCTGGGCCTTTACCCGGACCGAGGAACTTCGCCGAAAGGGGTTTGCCGTCGAGACCGATTTTCTCCAACGCAGCCTCAAGTCGCAAATGCGCGAAGCCAACCGTCAACGGGCCCGGTGGGTCTTGGTGATCGGGGAAAAAGAGCTGAAGGCGGGGACCGCCCAATTGAAGAATATGCTGGGCGGAGAAGAACGAACCGTCACTCTCAATGACCTTGAATCCGCACTTGCCTGAGCATGCCCAGAAGAAAGCGCAAGGATCCGGAGTATACACTCAATATCTTTCAGCGGTTCGACGACCGCACCGCGAGCAGTAATACGGTTTTTGTCGTTCAAACGATTAAAGAGTTCATCAGCTTTCGGTATGAGATCCTCCTGGAGAGCGCCGTGGAGGGAACCATAATCGACCTCAAAATTCGGGGCCTTCGCACAACCCCCCTCATCATGCCGAACGTCGGCCCTGCAAGAGGAGTACGGGAGTACCCCGACCTGAACGGAAGCTACCGTCTCCTGGTGACCAAACTCGACGATGAATCCAACGAGCTCACCTTGAACATCTCCGAACAAGGGATCACCATCCAAAGCGCAACCGATCCATCCTTCATTCGCGTTTCAACACAACCCATTCCCTATTCCTGAAGAAACTCTATGTGCCCGCGATTACTTGAAATTGGCCCTTTTACCATCTACAGCTACGGACTGATGCTTGCGACCGGGTTCATCGTCGCAAGCTACCTGCTCACGGCCGAACTGAAACGAAAGCAGATCGACCCCAACATCGGGAATACCGTCACCTTGATCGCGGTGGTTGCAGGAATTTCAGGATCGAAGCTCCTGTTCCTCATGGAGCATTGGACGCAGTTCATGGCCGACCCGATCGGGATGGCCTTTTCCCCCACAGGTCTGACCTTCTACGGCGGCTTCCTCCTCGCCACCCTTATGATTTTTCTCTACACCAGGAAACAAAAGGTCCGCTTTTTTTCCGTGGCAGATGCCGTTTCGCCCGGCTTGATCCTCGGGTATGGCATTGCACGCCTAGGATGCCACTTTGCAGGGGACGGTGACTACGGATTTCCCACGGATCTCCCCTGGGGGACCGATTATTCCAACGGCACCTATCCCCCTTCCCTTGCCTTCCGATCCTTCCCGGAGATCACGAGTCAGTATCCCGGCGGCATCGTTCCGGACAACGTCCTGTGCCATCCCACCCCCGTCTATGAATTGCTGTTCTCGGCAGTCATTTTCTCCATACTCTGGCGATACCGAAAAAACATCCAAGGGGAAGGAACGATGTTTGCGCTTTACCTGATCCTCGCGGCATTGGAACGGTTTTCCATCGAGTTCCTGCGCTTGAACCCACGCCTTGCCTTTGGCTTGTCCGAGGCACAGCTCATCGCCATCGGCCTGATGGTTGTCGGATTGACCGGTTGGATGTACCTTTCAGGGAAACATCGGACGGAGGGGGCCTGATGCAGGTCGTCGAATTATACGTGACCGAGGGATGCGGATTGTGCAAGGAGGTCAGGAGGCTGTTGAAGGAGAAACAACGGCACACGTCATTCGAACTTCGTGAAATCAATCTTCATCCGGATCACCCGAAGTATGATGAATACTTCCTTGCCGTTCCTGTCGTCGTTGTGGACGGCAGCCTTGTGCTGCGCGGTGTGACCACCGAAGCGCAACTGGCCGGGGCCATCGCCAAAGCTCCAAAGCCTTCCTTCGCATTTTATGCGGGAAAATTCCTCGAGGCACTCGGGATGGTGACAACCGCCTTCGGGTTCATGTACGGGTTGTTGGGAAATATGTGGATGGACCTGTATTTCTTTCTCTCCGGGATCGGGGTTTTTCTCTTCGGCCTCTTCCTTGAAAAACGGGACCAGCGCCGGCTGGAACGGCTGCGCGCATCCTTCGCTTCGTCAACCACGACTCCCGCCGCTCCGGGATCCCCCTCCCCGTCATGACAAATATCCTTACAGGGCGACAACCGGTGCTCGAGGCGCTCAAATCGGGAAATGCGCTGGAAAAAGTGTTCATCCTCTTCGGCACCCATGGAAGCGCCATCCAACAGATCCGTCGGCTTGCAAGACAACGCGGGGTTCCCGTCGGGGAGGTGGATAAAGAACGGTTTAAGTCGATCTCCGACGATCCTGCCGCACAGGGAGTTGCGGCGGTTGTCGGTGTGAAGACGTACGTCGATGTGGAGGAGATTCTGTCGGTGGCGAAGGAACGGGGTGAATCCCCTTTTCTGCTGGTGCTCGATGAAATCGAGGACCCGCACAACCTCGGCGCTCTGATCCGGACGGCGGAATGTGCCGGCGTACACGGAGTCATCATCCCGAAACACCATTCGGCCTCCGTCAACCAGACAGTTGCAAAAACCTCCGCCGGGGCCGCTCTCCATCTCCCGGTCGCCCGCGTCACCAATATTGTGCAGACCCTCGAATCTCTCAAGGAAGCAGGATGCTGGATTGTCGGAACGGATATGGCCGGTGATCGGCGGTACGACGCAGTGGACCTCAACGGACCGATCGTGATCGTCGTCGGGAGTGAAGGGAGGGGAATGCGGAGGCTGGTAAAGGAGAAGTGTGATTTTCTTGTGACGATTCCGATGTACGGCAGGATCGGTTCGTTAAACGCATCGGTCGCGGGAGCACTGGTGTTGTACGAAGCGGCGAGGAAGAGAGTGAAGCCGGGAACCCAAACTTAGAGGATCAAGGCGGTGGGCAACGTGGTTTTTACCCCTGACGCAATCTATTCTGACGGTTCCGCCTCCCCCTCCTTCATCAGTCCGTACCGTTTCATCTTCGTGTAGAGGTGGCTCCGCTGAATATCGAGTGCCTCCGCGGTTTTAGAGATGTTCCATTTGTTCAATTCGAGTTGCTTCTTGATGAAGGCCGCCTCTGCCCGCTCTTTGAACTCCTGGAACGTCCCC
>JACPUH010000060.1 GCA_016192345.1 Ignavibacteriales bacterium
AGGGGAAGGGCCCGGGTCCTGATCACGTCGATGGTCTGGACGAAGCAGCGCTCGGAGACGAAAAACCTTTGAGCGGGGGAGCCGTTCGCCCCCTTGTGCGCAAGACCATGCACCATCGCCATGGCTTCCGCCGCCGCCGTCCCTTCATCGAGCAACGACGCGTTCGCAACCTCCATGCCGGTCAGGTCCATGACCATCGTTTGATAGTTCAGCAGCGCTTCGAGGCGTCCCTGTGAAATTTCCGGTTGATACGGTGTGTATTGTGTGTACCATCCCGGGTTCTCGAAGACATTTCGTTGGAGGACCGGGGGGGTGATGCAACCGTAGTATCCGAGGCCGATATAGGATTTCAGCAGGATATTCTTCCTGGCGATGAGTTTCAGTGAGTGATGAAACTCAAACTCGCTCATGGGAAGGGGAAGATCCAGGTCCCTGGTCATCCGGATGGATGTGGGGATGGTCTCATCGATCAGCGCGTCGAGCGAAGCGATGCCGATGGTTTGCAGCATCCGACCGCGATCATGATCGTTCGGACCGATGTGTCGATTGTGGAAACCGTTCGTCTCAAAGGGTGATACAGTCATGGTCAGGAGGGTGGTTGGGCAAGAGATTGAGTGTTGATTTTTTCCAAAGCACGGGCGGCTGCAGCTTGTTCCGCATCCTTCTTGCTGCGGCCGGTTCCGATTCCGTAACTTTCCTGGCCGAGGAAGACCTCTATGGTGAAACGCCGGTCGTGGTCCGGCCCTTCCTCGCGTAAAATTGTGTAGCGGGGTACCCCCAGGGAGCGCGCCTGGGAATACTCGAGCAGGCCGCTCTTGTAATTATCGTCCATCAATGCGGAAGTAATGACGGCGTTGTTCAGGACAAGCGTGCGGCGGACAAACTCCCGGGCGGCTTCGATGCCACCGTCCAGGTAAATGGCCCCGATGAGCGATTCAAAGGCATCCGAGAGGATCGACTCCGATCCGCTCCCGAGCGACTGGACGGCGCTGGCGCTGAGGAGCATGAACTCCGAGAGTCGAAGCTCGCGGGCACGGTGAGCAAGAGTCTTGCGGTTCACCAGCCGCGACCGGACCTTGGTGAGATCCCCTTCCTCCATGGCCGGATAGGAAGCATAAAGGTGCTCGGCGACCAGGCAATTCAGCACGGCGTCCCCCAGAAATTCGAGGCGCTCGTTGGATTGCCACGCGTCGTTGGTGTACTGCAGGTACGAACGATGGAGAAGCGATTCGAGAAAAAGCTTCCAGTTTGAGGGTCGGTACCCAATGGTTGTTTCGAAGCGGCGGAAATCGAATGTTCCCTCTTCGAGAGTGGACAAGAGGGCCTGAACATCCGGGTGCGAACGGGTGGAACGGGGATGAAAGGGAAAAATGCGTTTGAGGTGTTTTCCGAGACCGGTCAGCACACGGAGCTCCGACTCAACCACCATGCAACTCTTCTACGCTTGGTATTTCTTAAAGAGGAGCGAGGCATTGTGTCCGCCGAACCCGAACGTGTTGCTAACCGCTGCCTGCACTTCCCGTGCTTGTGCCGTATGGGGAATGTAGTCGAGGTCGCACTCGGGATCGGGCGTATCCAAATTGATTGTGGGATGAACTTTGTTTTCGTAAACGGAAAGAATAGTCGCGATCGACTCCACGGCACCCGCTGCCCCCAGCAAATGGCCGATCATCGACTTCGTGGAATTCACCGCAAGACGCTTTGCGTGTTCGCCGAATACGGTCTTGATGGCGGCGGTTTCGTTCTTGTCACCGACGGGTGTGGAGGTGCCGTGGGTGTTGACATATTGGATGTCGACCGGGGTCAATCCCGCGTCCTCAATCGCCGTACGCATCGAGCGAACCGCTCCCTCTCCGCCGGGGGCCGGCTCGGTGATATGGTGTGCATCGGCGGTGAACCCAAGACCAGCGAGCTCCGCATAGATCCGGGCCCCGCGTTTGAGCGCGTGCCCAAGTTCTTCGAGCACGAGAATCCCCGAACCCTCACCCATGACAAATCCATCCCGTCCCCTGTCGAACGGCCGGCTTGCTCTCTCCGGCGCATCGTTCCGCGTCGAGAGAGCCTTCATGGCATTAAAACCGCCGATCCCCATCGGACAGATGGATGATTCGGCTCCCCCAGTTACCATCACGTCGGCGTTGCCGCGCTGAATGAGAATGAACGCGTCGCCGACTGCGTGCGATGAGGTCGCGCAGGCGGAGGTCGTGGCATAGTTCGGACCCTTCAGACCGAACCGCATGGAGATACGCCCGGGAGCGATATCCGAGATCATCATGGGGATGAAAAACGGACTGATCCGGTGCGGTCCCTTGGTTTCCCACAGCGATTCCTGAGCGCGATGGAAGGTCCACATCCCGCCGATCCCGGAGCCCACGACGACACCGATCCGTTCCCGGTTCTCCTGCTCAAGGTTCAGTCCGGAATCACGGATCGCCATCTCGGACGCTGCGAGCGCGAACTGCGTAAAGGGGTCGCACCGCTGCGCGAGCTTCCGATCCATGAAGACCAACGGGTCGAACCCCTTGACCTCGCAAGCGAACTTCGTGTCGAAGTTCCCCGCATCGAAGTACGTAATCGGGGCCGCCCCACTCTTCCCCGCGAGGAGGTTCTTCCAAAACTCTTCGACCGTCAATCCGAGCGGCGTCACCGCCCCCATGCCGGTCACAACGACTTTTCGTTGCTGTCCATTAAACGCCATGGCTCAAGTTCCTTGTTGCCCGAACCAACGGGCATAATATGAAGGACGAGTCACCCACCACGGGGATCCCGTCCGAACGATGAGTCAATGTGAAAATCAGGAAATTTTCGACGTCAGGTAATTCACCGCATCGCCGACGGTGGAAATCTTTTCGGCATCCTCGTCGGGGATCTGTACGTTGAACGCTTTCTCAAATTCCATAACCAGCTCGACGGTATCGAGAGAATCCGCTCCCAAATCGTTGGTAAAAGAAGCCGTCGGGGTAATCTGTCCTTCATCCACCCCCAGCTTGGAAACGATGATCTCTTTAACTTTCTTCTCGATATCTGCCATACGAATACTCCTTTCAAGGAATAGTGATTGAGGTGAGGGTTGTTACATGACAATTCCACCGTCGACGCACAACACCTGGCCCGTCATGTAGCTCGAGGCAGGCGATGCGAGAAAGACGACAACACTGGCAATCTCTTCCGGCTTTGCCGTTCGTTTCAAAGGGATGATGTTCATCAAGGCTTCTTTTTGCTGCGGGTTGAGTTTCTCCGTCATGTCGGTATCGACAAACCCCGGTGCAACGGCATTGACTTGAATGTTGCGAGAAGCAAGCTCTTTTGCAAGTGTTTTCGTTATTCCGATCAGGCCCGCCTTGGATGCGGCATAGTTGGTTTGCCCCGCATTCCCGATAACCCCGGCAATGGAGCTGATATTGATGATCCGTCCCTCCCGCTGCCCCATCATCGGGCGACACCCCGCTTTGCTGAAGGCAAACGCGCTTTTGAGGTTCGTATCGATCACATCGTCCCAATCCTGCTCCGTCATGCGCATCAGGAGGGTGTCCTTCGTGATCCCCGCGTTATTGACGAGCACATCCAGCCTCCCGAACTCCTTCACCACGGCATCCACCACTTTCTGTGCTTCGTCGAACTGCCTTGCGTCCGACTGATGCCCCGAAGCCTTGCGCCCCTTCGCCCGGATCGTCTTCAGAACCTCTTCGGCTGACGAAGCGGCACTGCGATACGTAATGGCGACATGGGCTCCTTCATCGGCAAGGGCAATCGCGATCGATCTGCCGATGCCGCGTGAGCCACCGGTGACAAGAGCAATTTTATCCTGAAGTGATGGCATCAGTCATTCTTTATGGAAGATCGGAGTACTTGTCTATTCCCTGCAGCGCGACGTTCGGCAGAATCCGTTTGACAAGACCCTGTAACACTTTTCCCGGGCCAATCTCGACAAAGGTCGAGGCCCCCGCCGACGCCATCGCCGCCACCGATTCCTCCCAGCGGACGGGACTTGTCAACTGTTGCAGGAGAAGCTGCCGTATCCCGCCGGCATCCCGGACCGGTTGAGCCGTCACGTTGGCATACACCGGTATCGAGGCGTCCCTGATCGGCGTGTTCTCCAGAGCCTCCTTCAATCCCTCCTGCGCCGATTCCATCAAAGGAGAGTGGAACGCTCCACTCACCGGTAATTCCTTCACGAGCTTTGCTCCCCGCTCCTTGGCAAGCTCCATGGCCCGCCGGATACCGGGAACGGACCCGGAGATAACGATCTGTCCGGGGGAGTTGAAATTTGCCGCCTGAACAATCCCCGCTTCCGAAGCCTTCTCACAGGCATCCACGACGGTCTTCGGGTCAAGACCAATGATCGCGGCCATGGTTCCGGGGCGATCAACGCCTGCCTGCTGCATCAATTCCCCGCGCAGCCGCACCAATCTGAGTCCGTCTTCCCATGTCAAAGCACCCGCATACACGAGGGCGGAATATTCACCGAGGGAATGTCCCGCCGCCATGGCTCCCCGCGGACCGCGGTAGGACATCGCCAGCGCCATGCTGTGAAGAAAAATCGCCGGCTGTGTATTCTTCGTTTGCCGCAACTCTTCTTCCGGTCCTTCAAAACACAGTCGGCTGAGCGGAACGTTCAGGATTGCATCCGCGTGCCTGAAGAGTTCCTGCGCGGCTGAGCTTTGCTCATTCAGGTCCTTCCCCATACCCACATATTGCGAGCCCTGACCGGGGAAGACAAAGGCAATCGTACTCATGGCGTCTTTACGAACCCTTCGGACTTTCCAGCGACCAGTTGATCAACACTGCCCCCCATGTGTACCCCGCGCCAAAGCTGGCAAGGACGATCTTTTGTCCGCGTCGCAGTTTGCCGGCCTCCCACCATTCGGAAAGGCAGAGCGGAATGGTTGCGGCGGTGGTATTCCCGTAGCGGTCGATGTTAATCATAACTTTGGAACGATCCAATCCCATCCGATCGGCGGTCGCATCGATAATCCGCAGATTCGCCTGATGAGGAACAAGCCATGCAATATCCTGACCGGTAAGGTTATTGCGCTCGATAATCTCCAAGGAAACGTCCGCCATTCCCTTGATGGCCCCTTTGAAAACGGATTTGCCATCCTGGTAGATATAATGCATCCGTTTGTCAACGGTTTCGTGCGTGGCGGGGTTGAGACTTCCCCCCCCCTTCATATATAAATAGGCACCGCCGGATCCATCCGCATACAACCGGTGATCGATGATCCCAAACTCCGGAGCCTCCGAAGGTTCCAGCAGGACAGCCGCCCCGCCGTCACCGAAAAGAATGCACGTGTTCCGGTCGGTATAGTCGAGAATGCTGCTCATCTTGTCTGCACCGACGACGAGAACCTTCGAGTACGCGCCGGACTCGATAAACTGGGAGCCGGCGACGAGCGCGTAAAGGAACCCCGAGCACGCTGCCGAAAGATCGTAGCCCCACGCTTTGGTCGCCCCGATGCGTTCCTGGACAATACATGCGGTGGCCGGGAAGAACATGTCGGGGGTCACGGTGGCGACGATGATCAGGTCGATTTCGCTCGCCTCGATCTTGCGGCGTTCGAGCAGTCGTTCGATGGCCTTGACACACAGATCGGACGTCGCTCCCTGCTCGAGGATGCGCCGCTCGCGGATACCGGTACGGGTGCGAATCCACTCGTCGTTCGTATCCACCATTTTTTCCAGATCCAGGTTGGTAAGGACTTTCTCCGGTACGTAATGACCGACCGCGGTGATCGTTGCTCTGCGCTTGCTCATAATTTCCGATTTCCATGCTCTGATGCGAGCGCCGTCTCAACCGGCAGGGGAAGGGACATCGCATCTTCAATATGCTTGTTCAGGTGTGACTTCGCGACTTCGTCCGCACGCAGGATCATGTTCTTAATGGCCTTCGGAGTCGATTTTCCGTGGCCGATAATGGAAACGCCGTTCACCCCCAGCACCGGAACACCGCCGAACTCCTCATAGTCCATATCCCGCAACGAACTCTTCAACGACCCACGAGCCAGACCGAGAATGGCCGTCCTGAGTAAACTCCCTGCCGCGTGCTGTTTGAGGCGGCTTTTCAGGAATGCCGGGACGCTCTCGCCAAACTTGAGAACGATATTTCCCACAAACCCATCACACACGACAACATGGGCTTTGCCTCTCAGGATGTCCCTTCCCTCAACATTGCCGATGAAGTTCAGAGAACTTGCCTCGAGAAGCTTGTAAGCCTCCTGCACCACCTCGGTCCCCTTGAGCTTTTCCTCCCCCACATTCAAGAGCCCCACTCTCGGGTTCTCGTACTTGAAGATGGTTTTCGCGTACATACTTCCCATAACGCCAAACTCGAAGAGATGCCGTGCTCGGCAATCGACGTTCGTGCCGGCATCAACGAGGAGGCACACCCCCGTTTCCGAAGGGATGAAGGCGCCGATCGTCGGTCTGCTCACTCCCTTGACCCGGCCGAGGATCAAGGTGGAGGCTGAAAGCACCGCCCCCGTGTTCCCGGCACTGGCAAAAGCATCCGCCTTCCCCTCTTTGTGCAGGTTCATGCCGACTGCAAGCGAAGAATGCTTTTTCTGCTTGAGCGCCGCGGTGGGAGAATCCTCCATCGTGATCACCTCTTCGGCATCAACCACCGAGAGAGCCAGGCCGTCGGCCTGGTGACGGGCAAGTTGTTCACGGATCTCCCGTTCTTTTCCGACCAGGATCACCTCGAACGCGTTCGAAGTTTGGCGAAGGGATTGGACGGCTCCGGCAACTTCATTCACCGGGGCAAAATCACCCCCCATTGCATCCAGTACAATTTTCAGACGTTGAGCCAAGAATGTTCGCTGATCGTATGGCGGCGCGGTGGCTTTTTGATTGCATTCCCTTCCTGCTGACATCCCGCAAGCGGAAACTAAGGACCTTCCCCGCAAGAGGAAAAAATCCCGCTCGTTCAGTGCAACGGTCCTTACTGCAGTACTATTGCCGGGACCGTACCTTCAGGGGCGGGATAATGCGGAAGTCTCAAAAAGCTCAGGCTTCTTTCGGAATGAGGATAGAACGTCCGTTATAATAGCCGCAGTTCGGGCACGCTCTATGCTGAAGCTTCTGTTCGTGGCAGTTCGGGCACTCGGCCGTCGCCGGAACGGATGCTTTGTAATGCGTACGGCGCTTTCTGCTGCGCGATTTTGAATGGCGTCGTTTTGGATTTGGCATAGGTCAAGACCTCTTTTAGTGCTTCGTAATTCCTTGTGATTGGACCGTCGGCCCTACCGACATGCAGTAGAACCCTTCATTGAGCTCGTAAAAAAATAAATCTTGTCGGGGTACTTCTTCAGTCCCCTAAAAGCTTCTTCAAGCCATCCCACCGGGGATCTGCCTCTTCCACCTCGCAGTCACACAGAGCGAGATTACGATTACCCCCACAGACCGTGCACAACCCCGCACAATCCTCCTTGCAGAGCATCTTTTGCGGAAAGGCAAGCGTGATAAACTGCCGAACATCCTCGGTCAAATCGACGGTGTTCGCTTCGGGAGAAAGGAGCTGAACCTCTTCATCTTCAATCCCTGCTTGAGCCCGTTCGTCGGTGACATAGACGATCTGGAACTTTCCCGCCAGTTCCTTTCGGAACTCCTCGAGACACCGGTCGCATGTGAACATGCCCCCGGTCTTGAACTCCGCCCTGAGGTAGAGCTGACGGCTCGTCTTCTCAAGCGTGGCGGAGACCACGGTGGATTCGGAGAACCGTCCATCCAGCCCGACCTCCTCGGGGAGCGCCTCAAGCGTTCGCTGGTGGACGCCTTCCGAGAGGTTTGAGATGTTAATACTGAGTGCGCTCACCGGTCACCAGCTCTCGGGTTTATCGGGCATTTTAGTGGTCAATAACCTCTCAATGACCGGAAGCCCCGCTTTCAATGAGAAAAGAGCAGTTTTTTCAGAAAAAACCGCCAAAATATAGTTAGAAGGTGCCAGAGAGTCAAGGGAAAAGTCCTCCCTTGATTCATTGCCGGAATTGAAAAAGCCCGCATACTCATCAGTACACAGGCCTTTCCAAGGAAACAACAACAGACAGTCGCAAATTGATTATACCGGTTTCTCCGTAACCATCTCACCGTTCCCGGACTCCGATGCCATCACCAGGAGCTTCCCCTGGACGAAATCGACTGTTTCATCGAGCGCGTCACGGAATTTCTCAAAGTCTTCCTTGTACAGGAAGATTTTATGCTTCTCATACTCTTCCTCTCCGACGCGCTTGCTTTCCGTGATGGTAATATAGAAGTCCTTCTCCGATTTGGTCGACTTGACGTCGAAGAAGTAGGTCCTCTTCCCTGCGCGCACGCGCTTGGTGAAGATCTCGTCTTTATAGGTATTTTCCAAGATAGTACTCCTCCCTTCGAGGTGGGTGATAGTGAGTTAGTGAATTGAAGACTTGTTCATGATCCAACTGTGTTCGTAAAAAAAGTGACCAGAGAAGCGTGAATCGATGTTTCAGCCCGGATCAACGGCGCACAACAGCCACCTTTCCGGTCCCCAGCTGATTTCCATTATCGGCAAACGCCACGACAAAATAGACCCCCGTGGCAACGTAGTCTCCCTCCAATGTTTTCCCATCCCAGAATGCACGGCCGCCCCCCTGGGCGCGGAACTCGTTGACCAGCGTCCCGTTCACCGAGAGAATCTTGATCGAGCTGTCCTCCACCAGGTTTCGGATGATGAGGTGTGATGAGGCAGGGACGATATAGGGATTGGGGGCGATTTCAAGCGAGGAGAACGATCGCTCGGTCTGTACGGAAAGGATCTCCAGACTGGAGAGCCCCCTTTCCGTTCCAAAATAGACAATGCCCCGCCGTTGATCAATGGCGATTGAGCGGACATCATTGTCGATCAGCTTGCCATTCGTGGAAAGGACATTGTATTGCGCAACCACCTGGGTGCCATCGGAATTGATCACGATCACCCCCTCCTTCGTACCGACCCATTTGTTGTCCAGTGCATCGACCGCTATCGCCTGAATAACCTGCAGGCGTAGCGGGATCACGACCGTTGTGGTGGTGGAGGACTTGGGGGTCCGCGGCTCGCGGATCATGACCATCCCTCCCTCTGTCCCTACACACACATCGCCATCCTTGTCCACGGCAAGAGAGAGGATATCGTTACTGAACGTCGCCGGCAGGCCGTCCCCCGCCGTCATCCATCCCCATCCCCCCGTCGCGCGCGTATTGGAAACAAGCGTATCCTCGTTAAAGAAATACAACCCGGTCTTCGCAAGGTTATTCGGTTCCGAACCGGCCAGCCACTTGGTGTTATTGTGGTCTACTACGATGTTCGTGAAGACCCCCAACGAGGGGGAATTCCAGTACGCCACCGTTCCATTCCCCCTGACCTGAGCAAGATGGCTGCCGTTGACGGCTGTTCGATTCACAATCCAGGTATTCCCCTTCGAATCCGGACGGACCCCCCCGATCACGACGTACCCCGGATCGTTGGAAACGGACCCTGCAAGCATCGGAGTCGTTGTATGATCCAGCCTTCGAAGGATGGAATCTTTCCTTACTTCCACCACCCCCCGCCCCCAGGAGCTCACCCAGACCGAGCCTCCCTGACCTGGGGACACCTTGTAATAATCGTTCCTCGCAGGATCGTTCGGGCCCTGACCCATAACGGGGTGGGTCTCCCAGGTAAAGTTCTTCCATTGCTCCGCTTCGGGTTTGCCCGGGTCGAATCGATAGAAGCCACGCCCTCTCTCGCTGATCCCGGATGCGGCCCAAAGGATGCCGGAGGAATCTACTTCGATACTCACAAAAAGGTTGGACTGCGGACCGCTCGGCGCAATGTATTCCCATTGGGATGCGCTGTGCCGCGCGATACCGTTGAAGCTCGTCGCAACCCAAATCGTTGACGGGTTGGATTGGAGTGCCAATCGCCGTCCGGTTCCCCGGGAGTTGGTCGCAAGAATAGTAAGTGGACTCTGCAGGCCCGTAAGGCTGCCGAGCATCAGCGAAGAGCCTTCGTTCCAAACCATAAGGAGATCGTTCGACCGGGAAACCCAATCGTCAACCCCTTTTCCCTGAAGCGCGTTGATCGCCTGGAATGTTGTTCCGTTAAAGAAAGCCGCGCCGGCTGTCGTTCCCACGACGATCGTATCGCGGAACACGGTCAAAGCCGTGACATTGGTGGAGGGAAGATTATTCGATGCATCAAACCGTTGCCAGAAGAGGGGTGAGGAGAGATTCGGGGCAGAGAGAGGAGCGGAGACCACGCCAAGATCGGTCGCAGCCCAGATTGTATTTCCGTGGATCAGGACGCCCTGGACCTTCGCCTGCGATGCAAACCCGAAACTCGCATACGTGTCGCGAAATTCCCGCCGTTCCATGAGAAAGACAGAGATTCCGAAATCCGTGCCGATGAGCAGGGAGTCGCCTTGGACAAAAAAGGATCGGATGGCTTTTTGAATGCGGGGCGAATCCTTGATGTCGCGGATTTCGACCCAGTTCCGGGTGGAGGGGTCGTACAGATTCACAAACCCGTCAGAGGAACCGACCCATACTCTTCCGAGGCCGTCGATGGTGACGGCAGTCAGGTCGTTGGCGCTGAGTCCATCGGAGTTGGTAAACTTCGTAATGTGCCCGTCCGACGCAGTGTACAGGAACAGTCCTCCTGCAGTCGCAACCCAAAGACTATCGTCCCGGACGGCAATGGAGCGTGCTTCCTTCATGTCGGTATAATTCTTCCAGCGACCAAAATCGATCTGGCCCTGCTGCGCCCTCAGCACCGTGGCACAACCAAGGATTACGAGAATGACAATCGCACCAATCCTGCCCATTCCTGTCACCGCCGCATCAACCGACGCGGCGCGTTCCCTTCTCTTGCTGGCTCTTCTTAGTTTCGGATCGTATCCGTGAAACAAGATCGCTCATCTCCATCGCCGTCAGCACGGCGTCCCATCCCTTGTTGCCGTGCCTTCCCCCTGCACGTTCCATCGCCTGTTGTTCCGTGTTGGTTGTCAGGACCCCGAACACCACCGGAAGGGCGTACCGCAGGGCCACATCCTGGATCCCGCGCGCTGCTTCAGCCGAGACGTACTCAAAGTGGGGTGTTGCGCCACGAATCACCGCCCCCAGACAAATAATTGCATCCCATCTTTTTCTGCGCGCAAGCATGCCGGCTACCTGGGGCAATTCGAAAGCGCCTGGACAATGATAGACTCGAATACCGCGTTCGGAAACACCATGATCTTTCAGGCAGGCCAGCGCCCCTGCAAGAAGCTTCTCCGTAACCGTCTCATTAAACCGGCTTACAACAATTGCAAACCGGTAGCGGGTGCGCCCCTTCTCTGCTCTCCGACCCGATATACGACCTTTATTCACGGGGCCTCAGGAGAACAATCTGCTTCTCATCGTCTCCACCACGTGCATCGGCACCGTAAAGACGCCGAAGGTATGGTTATCATTCTTCTTCCCTCCATGGTAATCCGAGCCGCCGCTTTCCAGCAGGAAGTACTGGTTGACGACGCTTCGATAATGTTCCTGCAATTTTTCGTCATGGGAGGGATGCACCACTTCGATACCGTCCAGTCCTGCTTTAATGAGTTGGGAAAGCTCGGCATCGGTGGTGTACCGGCCTGGGTGGGCCAGGAAGGAAAGTCCGCCGGTGCTATTAATCAATTTAAACGCTTCGCCGGGGTTAACCTGATATTTTTTTTCGAAGGCAGGTCCCCCCATCCCGATAAACCGCTCGAAGGCTTCCTGGTAGGATTCGATGTACCCTCCGTCGAGGAGGGCATTCGCGATATGCGGTCGTCCAACCGATCCGACACCCGCCTGTCCCAACACGGCATCCATGGTGATCGCGACGTTCATTTTATTGAGTTTCTCCACAATCCGCTCCGCCCTCTTGAACCGTTCCCTGCGGAAGAAAGAGAGATAGTCCAACAACATCTCGCTCTTATGATCGAAGAAATACGCAAGGATGTGCACGTCCTTCTCGCCAAGGGAAACACTCAACTCCAGGCCGGGGATGATCTCCACCCCCACGCTCTTCCCCCACTCCGCAGCTTCGTCGATGGCTCCAACATTGTCGTGGTCTGTGATGGCAAGGGCGGAAAGGCCGGCGGCATGGGCTTTCCGGACCAACTCGAGCGGTGTTAATGCTCCATCGGAATGTGTTGTATGGGAATGCAGGTCTGCACGGCCGTCCGAACCGTCTGAGCGGGAACGACCGGCCGAGGTAGGAGAATCAGGTCCGGTAGCATGCGCGGCATCTCCCTGGTTATCAGTCTCCACACTCTGTGCCATATGCTTTTAGGTTGGTAGTTCGACATATGAAATTTCATTGAGAGCGCCCGATGACAGCAGCCCGGAGCGGAGGGGCATTGAGTAAGAGAGGATCGCTTGTCTCGACGGTTGGAAATCTCATCCCCGTCACGACAACCTGGTTACAAATGGCGTTTACGAAATTCTTCGTAGTCGTTGATGGTGAGCTTGTTCCCCTGCATGGCCAGGAACCCTTCCTTGATGAACTGATGAATCATCCGCGAAACCGTCTCGCGCGAAGTTCCCGCCATGTTGGCCATGTCCTGCTGAAGCGGAAGCTCATCAATCTCCACCTTCCCTTTGCGGAATACGCCGATGTCATCGGCCAGCATGAGAATAACGTTCGCAACCCGTCCCGCCGCATCCTTGAGCGAGAGGCTTTTGATCTGTCCGTCCGCCTTGCGTAACCGCATGGTCAACTCACCGAGGAGTGAAATTGCCACCTGTGGATGCTCGTGGAGAAGTTTCAGGAAGTCCCGCCGATGAATCATGAACAACTCGGTTTTGGAGAGCGCGACGACGCTTGCCGAGCGCGCGAGTCCGTCCAGCAGCGACATCTCACCAAAAAATTCCCCGGGCCCGAAGATCGAAAGGATCACCTCCCTGCCATCTTCATCCGTCCGCACGATCTTCACTTTGCCCATGACAATAACGAAGAGGGCGGCGCCCATCTCCTGTTCCAGAACGACGATATTTCCTTTTTTGTATTTCTTCCGGACACCCAGTTTCGCGATTTTCTTTAACTCGGGTTCCTGAAGATCAGCAAAAATTGGTACGTTTTGAAGGAAGCTCAATTCTTCGGTCATTCTGGGTGTGAATAGGGCGGTGGATTGTAAGCGCTTGGACGCTTTCGAGAAGGTTCCTTCTATAATAGCACCCGCTAAACGCCCAATATATTGGCTGGTGTGATGAAAGTCAAGATGAAAGATACCCCCCTGCGCCCACGATTCGCGGCATGCTCGTCGATGAACAAGGCTCTCTCTCAGGGTCTTTTCATTTTTTCGTAATGGTCTGTGGTTCATTTTGAGGATCGCTTATCGATCTTTCTGTATCAGCCCTCCGGGTGTTTCAAGATGACACAGCATTCCGGCAATGGAAGGATGAACGGTACACCCACAATCGCAAAAGAGGCTGTTTGACCTGGGACACAGGTTTCAAGAGTCCCGTTTCTTAGCATGGTGGTGGCAAAAGGCCTTGCTGCACTTCGCCTACGCACCTAGTCTTTTCGACCACGGGCATCGTAGCGATCCATCTTCATCGGGGACAACCGGGAGAGTGAAAATGTTCGAGAGACACAAACGAAGGGGCCATCGATGAAATACTTCTATCGGGCATTGGATGATCGGGAGCGGTACGAACTGGAACAACTGTTGCTGGTCGAGATGAATCTTCAGCGATGGTATGCCGTGACCTTCCTTCCGGGTTGGAACGGCGAATGCACCATCACACTCAATTAAGCACGGGGGAACATCATGAAACGCTTTGCCTTTGTCTCCGGTTTTCTCCTGGTCACTTCCGCCATCGCCATGCCGCTGTATTTCTGGAAGAAGTTCCGCCATGAGAATGACGAGAACCGCCGGTACGACATTGCCGACTTCTTTGCAGACGAATCGTTATAAGGTACGGTGAAGTTCCTGGTGAACAAACGCAATGATGACCCGCGCATCTTCGAGAGGGTTCGTCGACGCCGACGCAAAGTCGGCTGAAAGCCTCGCTTGAAGGCGCTCTGCCGCTCCCCGCACCTCCTCCGCCACGCCCCGATCCTCCATCAACCCGCGTAGTTGACGAACAAAATCGACACCGTACTTTCGATCCGGAAATCGTCTCTGCAGTTCCGTTAACGCGTACCCCGCGGCCCGACGGGCCGATGTGCGAACCTGTCCATCGTTCCCCGCCGTCTTAGCCGCACGGGCCCGATCCAGCTCCCGTTCAACGTCGTCAATCCACGCCATGGACATCGCGCTCCAGCACCTGCGACAGCACTCTCATGAATTCCTCCGGACATTCCAGTTGCGGGACGTGTCCGGCTTCGTACAGAAAGTGTGTATCGAGCTTAAGGATGATTTTGCGCATGGTGTTCACCGACTCCTCGGAAAGGAGCCTGTCCCGTTTTCCCCAAATAACAGAAACGGGGATCCGAAGACTCGTCAGCTCCTCGGCGAGAAAATCGGGCTCTTCAATCGATGCAATAATATCATTGACCCGCCGTTTCTTCATATCGGCAAGAATGAAAGGGGCAAGGGGTCTATAGTACCATGGGTATCGATACCACATCGCATCGAGTAAACGCCTCAGATCCCCCAGCGAGTTCAGGATGAAGAGCTTCTTCACATGCTCCACCCCTCTGTAATAAATTCCAGCATTGTTGATCAGCACCAAATGGCCGACCTGATGCTGGTGGCGGACCGTAAACCGGGCTGCAACCCACCCACCAAACGACTGCCCAATCAACCGGAATGAGGGAAGGGAGAGCGCCTCGACGAGTTGCGCAAACACTTCCACCTGCTCGCCGATGGTCAGATACTTTTTTCCGTTCGTGAGTCGGGAAAAACCGAACCCGGGCAGATCCACCGCTACGACGCGGTAATCCCGCGCGAGGCGCGGCAGCACTTTCACCCAGGTACTGGACGATGTACCAAGACCATGGAGAAGGACGATCGTTGCACGCGGGCTCCTGTGTGCATTGTCATAATAATGCACGGAGCACGGACCGAGGGGGCAGTACCGGCTCTGCATGCCGGAACGCCGATACGCGTTTCTTACAAGCGTATGAGCAAGATCGATAACCATGGTCAGGATGGAAGGGCTGGATCGTGCCAGTCACGGGTCATTTCAAGCCACAGGAACAAGCCGCGCCACGAGCCGTACGGCGCATAGTGCTTCGCAATCGTCCCATCGGACACTTTTCTCCCCTTCCGGTGAAGTTCGTAGTACCTTCCACGCACCCAGGAATCGAGACCCAGATAGTCGTACCGGCCGAGGAGTTTCAAGATATTCCCCGCGGCGTACTCCCCCAACCCCTTCACCGAGCGTACCCGGTTGAACAACTCCACGGTAGGCACCGACGACCTGCGCCAGGACTCGACATCAAGCTTTCCGCCGGCAACCCGCTCGCTCAATTCCAGGAGATACGGGGAACGATACCCTGCCCGGATATTTTTCCGGATGAAGGACTCCGGGACCCCGGCAATCGCGGCCGGCGTGGGAAAACTACTGAGGCCACCGGTAAACGTTCTTCCCAGAATGCCGGTCAGGTTCTTCACCATCGCTTCCGTCAGGCTCCAGCTGCAGTTCGTCGTGCACATCATTTTCACAAGGTCTTCAAAGACGGTCGGTGATCGGAGCATCCGTCCCGCGCCGGTGGGAGGGATCCAACGGTACTGGCGGTGTTTCCTGGCTTCGGCATAGAATCCGCCCAGGTCCTCATTCATACGGAGGCAATCCATCCATTGTGACTTGATCTCCCCGCGCCGGGCCGCGGTCAGGTTCCTGGCGCTGGTTGCCTCCACATGGAGTCGAGATTCACTGCTTCTCACCGAACAGTGGACCAGAGTCCCATCCTTCAATTCGAGGAGCCGCGAGAGGATGCGATTCTCTTTATCAACCTGAAATGGGGGAAGGGAGCACCACCCGTGGCTGTACACGGTACGCCAGAATCGAAAGTTCGAAGACGGGGAAACGGTAAGGCGTGTTCGGTTCATGAATGTTTTGTGAATTCAGGTTCGGGGTCTATCGGACTCATTCCGGTTTTTCCATATCCATTTCGATCTTCGAGGAACTGTCGGCATAGATCATCAATCGTTTCCCCTCCGGAATTTGGATGGACCAGTCCCCTTTTGCATTCCTGACGACCGATCCCCAGAGTTTTCGCATCCTGTGCTCGGTGAATTTTTCCCAGAACACCCATCCAAAATACGCGACGCTCCCGTCCAGAAAAAATGCCGGCACCCGCTCGCCCGCGAGGACCTTGACGTTCGCGACGGTTGTTTCCGTAAAACCAGACTCGCGCAACACTTCGCAGAAGAGCCCCGACAAATCCCTGCCGTCCACCATGAGGTCGAGCTTCGTCCTCACGGCTCCCTTCCCCGTGACAAACTCCCTGCACGCCCCCCGAAGGCGTTCTTCATGAGCTGTGTGTTCCATCGCGTTTGATCGGAGAATATAATCACCCATGAAGGGAAAAGCAAAAAGAGGAACCCTCCAAAGCAGAGCAAAATTGGAAAAATGTTGATAGATTGTTCCGCCATCACATTCCCGTCATCATGTCATGACGCAGCGCCGGGACGCCATCGAGGTGACCGACCTTAAGCGTGCAACGGTCAACGCGATCAAGGAGGAATCACGGAAGGGGCGCACGGTCATCCTCACGACACACATGTTGGATGAAGCAGAAGAACTCTGCACCTCGCTCGCCATAGCGAACGATGGCACGATGATCGCCAGCGGCAGTATCGGACAAGTGAAATCGCTCGGATTGAAATTACTGTACCTGACACTTTCCTTCGACAAGGTTTCAGGGAGAATCCTGAAGGCAATCGAGAAAGCCAAGCTGGTCAAAATCGAGGTCCACGACTCCACCGTGGAAGTGACGGTACGCGAGGAGGCCTTGGCGCGTTTCTTCTCGTCTCGTTCTGGTTTGCGGTGAGGATGTTGCAACGGGCTGTTTGAACAGGAAATGATATGGCCGGCATCGCAGTTTTGTCATGCATGGGGTTTCTCATTGCACTCTACTTTGCTCTTGTGCATCACAAGCTCATGCCCTCCGACGCCCGCTTCCTCCCCCGTTTTTGCAGAATCGAATCCGGCGCGTGCGCATCGCTCCTCTCCACGGCGGATGCCCGGTTGCTGAAGGTCCCGAATTTTTATCCGGGCCTCCTGTTCTACGCGGCAATGTTCATCTTCGCAGTCAATCCGATCATGGTCAAGCCCCTGAAAGAAACCATGCTCGTTGCCTCGGCGATAACTGTCGTCGCGAGTTTGTATCTCACCTACTCGCTTCTGAGAAAACTGAAGATATCGTGTCTTCTCTGTTACTCCAGCCACATCATTAATTTCTCCCTCTTCATTCTCATGGTGCTCGTATGAATACCGTCGGCTTGGTCTACCACCCTGAATACCTGAAGCATGATACCGGCGCGGGCCATCCTGAACGGCCACAACGGTTGGAAACGATGGTGAAGCATTTGCTCGGGACGCCCCTCTGGAAAAACCTCCTCCACCTTCAGCCGGAACCCGCTCCAATCGCCTGGATCCACGCCGTTCATCCTGAAACGTATGTCTCCATGATCCGGCAACGCTGTGTTGCGGGAGAACAGGTGCTTGACTCCGGCGATACGCACGTCTGTCCGGCTTCGTATGACGTTGCGCTTCTTGCCGCCGGTGGCGTCCTTCTGGGGGTGGAGCATGTGCTGAGCGGCAAGGCGGGAAGCGTCTTTTGTGCAGGCCGCCCCCCCGGGCACCATGCAGAGACATCAACCGTCATGGGGTTCTGCCTCTTCAATAACGTTGCTGTTGGAACACGATACGCTCAGAAAAAGCACGGGATTGGGCGCGTCGCCATTGTTGATTGGGATGTCCATCACGGGAACGGGACACAAGAGGTTTTTTATGAAGACGATTCGGTCTTTTATATAAGTCTCCACCAGTTCCCACTCTGGCCCGGGACGGGAGCCAAAAACGAACGCGGCAGAGGCAAGGGGGAGGGTTTCACGCTCAACTGCCCGATGGAACCGGGAAGTGGAGAGAAAGAATACCTGGAAGCCTTTCAAACGGAGATCCTTCCTGCGCTCGACAAATTCCGGCCGGAACTCCTGATGATCTCAGCCGGCTTTGACGCTCACAGGGATGATCCTCTCGCCAACATCAACCTGAGCGAAGGATCCTTCGGTACGATGACGAAATTGCTCAGGGAGGTGGCGGAGCGTCATTGCGATGGCAGGATTGTTTCCGTGTTGGAGGGGGGATACCACCTGAACGCTCTTGCAAAGAGCGTGGAGGTTCACCTCTCTGCATTGATGGAATAAACGAAGGGAGTAAACGACCACCGCCAAAGGCGGTGATTTTTCTCTTCCCGCGAAATACGCCCGCCCGACGGCTGACGCAGTCAGGCGGGCGGGCAAAACACACGAAATGGTTTTTCGCGTGGTTCGTGTGTTTCGTGGGCAATTTTCATACGAGGTCTCGACCTTGAAGCTTGATTGAGTCAGGACTTCGGCGAAGCCGCCTGGACATACCCACCGCCGGAGGCGGTGGGTTTCTACATCGAACTAAAGAAAAAACCGTACGATGAACTGGATAGTGCGCTTGTATAAGAAACTCAGGGATCCTGTCAGCGGGTTGACCCACGCGGCGGGACTTTTACTCTCGATCGCAGGATTGGTTCTTCTTGTAACGTACGCCGCGCTCGATGAGAAAACATGGCATATCGTCTCCTTCTCGATCTTCGGGACAAGCCTGATCCTTCTCTATGGTGCCAGTTCTCTCTATCACCTGCTCCCCGTCGGCGAACGCGGGGTCACCATCCTGAGAAAGATCGATCACATCATGATCTACATTTTGATCGCCGGGACCTATACGCCGGTTTGTCTTGTTGCATTACGGGGGTCGTGGGGATGGAGCTTGTTCGGAATCGTATGGGGTCTGGCACTGGGCGGCATCGTTATGAAGCTCTTCTGGATGAAAGCGCCGCGGTGGTTGTCCACCGTCATTTACCTCAGTATGGGGTGGCTGGTGGTGATCGCCTTCGTGCCGTTACTCCAGGCCCTTCCTCCCGGGGGAATCCTCTGGCTTTCGATTGGCGGGATGTCTTATACGGTTGGTGCCATCATCTATGCGATCAAGAAACCCAATATCCTCCCGGGTGTCTTCGGGTTCCATGAACTCTGGCACCTGTTCGTTATGGCAGGAAGCTTCAGTCACTTCTGGGTGATGTTGCGGTATATTCTCCCGCTGGAATAAATCCTTCCGGGGGCGATCCCCCCTTACGTGACAAGCGATTGCCTGCCGCTGTGCCGCTCATACGCCCTCGTTGCAAGAATCTCCCGCATCTGCTCCATCGCCAATGACACTTCCTCATCCGAATTGTAGAAATGCGGCGCGAGTCGTATCCCCGCCCCCTTTCGGTAATCGACCATGATCGAGCGTGCAATCATTTCCTGTGAGACGGCATAAGCATGGGGGACGTCGATGGTCACCGTTCCTCCCCGTCGCTCCGGCTCGCGGGGTGAGTGAACGGAAAATCCATATTTGTCCGCAAGTTCCATGAGCAGGGCCGTTTGCCGCAGGGATTTTTCCCGGATGGCATCGACCCCGACCTGCCGGATAATTTTGGGGCCTTCCGCGGCCGCGTAGAGAGCAGGGATTGCCGGCGTCCCATTCAGAAACCGGAAGCTATCTTCTCGATATTCCATCGACTCGACACTGAAATCGAAGGGGCGCAGATGGGCAAACCAACCGGTCAGGCGCGGCTTGAACGCTGTGCGCAGATCGGGGCGGACATAGAGAAATCCCCCGCCGGGTCCGCCGCACAGCCATTTCAAGACTCCACCGACGAGGAAATCGACCTGCAATTCCCGGACATCCAGAGGGACAATCCCCACGGATTGAAAGGCATCTAAAACGACCACCGCTCCTACCGCATGCGCTTTTTCAATGACCGCTTTCGCGTCCTGGAGGTATGCGCTCTTGAAAAGAACGTGAGAGATCGGGACAAGCAGGGTTTGTTCATCGATCGCATCAAGGAGCTTCTGCGTATCGATCGTGATCCCATCCTCCGAAGGAACGAGCGACAGCGCACACCCATGCGTTTCAGCCCAGTTGCGATAAAGATAGAGCACGGAGGGAAAGTTCATTTCCTCACAGACAATTTTCTTCCTTCCCTTTCTCATCCCCTCCTCCTCGAAGCACGAAAGGATGACAGCCTCCATCAACGTGATGTTCGGATGCATCGAGACCTCGCCGCTTCCGGCACCGATCAAGGGGGCGATCGCATCCCCCGTGCGGACCGGCATCTCCCACCATTCATCCGCCCAGGCCTTGACTCCCTTCGATGACCAGGTATCGGCATATTCCTGCAGGCGCCGGGAAACGTTCCGGGGCATCGCCCCCAACGAGTTGGAGACGAGATAGGTTTTCTCCTGAAGAATGGGAAACTCCTCCCTCCAGCGCAGAAGCGGATCCATCACGCATTCCCCTTCTGCACCAGCAGTTCCCTGAGTTCTTTGATTTGCCGCTCCATCCTGTCCATCTGCTCGTTGTGGTTTGCCCACACCTCACTCCGTTTCATCGATTGGCGTTCGGCCATCTGCGCGGCGCGCACGACCTTGTCCATAAAATAGCCGAACAGCCAGACGCCGATGAACCCAAGCGGGATCAGGACGATGAGCAGCGACCGCAACCGCGGGATGCCGAAAAAAACCTGCAGTTTGTCACTCGCGGTGATGATCAAGAGGGTGAAGTTGAGCACGACCAGGAACGACTGCCCCAGGTCGAACCGGTATTTCTGGGCAAAGAAGACCTCCCGCCACTTCGCGAGCCGCTGGCGAAGTTCATGCATGGTGTCGGGGACGCGGTATGTCATACGTTTCTCCTCCTGGTGTGTCAAGGTGATGCCGCCGAGCGGCGTTTCAGTTCCTGTTCAAAAATTTCCAACCCTGCACTGTCAAAGAGGACAAACCGCACCTCCCGGAGGAATCCGGCCCGGGGCAGAAAGTTCATTGCCTCTGCCACCATAATGCCGGCACAATCACCAAGTGGAAATCCTCCCACCCCGGTGCCCAAGGCAGGAAATGCCATTGAGACAAGCTGCTGCTGGTCCGCAAGCTTCAGGCAGTTCGTTGTCGCTTTCTGAATCAATTCGGCGTTCGTATGCAGATCCTGTCCCATAACCGCGGCGTGGATGACGTGGCGTGCGCGAAGCGAACCAGCGGAGGTCAAGACGGCCTTTCCAACCTCAATCGGGCCGAGCGCCATCGCTTCATCCTCGATGACATCACCACCTTTACGTTTGATGGCGCCGGCAACACCCGCTCCCATCCAGAGGTGGTTATTGGCAGCATTGACAACCGCGTCCACATCCTGGTCGGCGATATCTCCTTGCACCACGGAAAGGACGGCTGGACCGATTCGAATCTTCATGGAATGGATGGGGAGAGGGGGAGAGCGGGGTACAACAATGCCATCGGGGGTTGAAAACAACGAACGACGGATTGACCTAGTGTCTCGACTCGCAAGTACTTTGAATAAGTCCGGCAACGCATGGCGCAAAACAACCCAAAATTGTCAAGAACGACCCGAGACTTAGTAAAGGTCCTTCTGATACTCGACACTAGGGAGTGGGGAGAAACATGCGGATCGTGGTCCCTTCACCCATCACACTGTCGATCTCGATTTTCCCTTTATGGTCGTCGATGACCTTTTTCACAATGGACATGCCGAGACCCGTGCCGTGCTTCTTGCCGTAAGTCATAAAGGGTTCAAAGATCTTTTTCTTCACTTCTTCCGGCATGCCCGTGCCGCTGTCGGAAAACTCGATCTTGACGAATCCGTTATCCCGGATGGTGCGGACAGTCAGGGAGCCTCCCTGTGGCATCGCGTCGCGGGCATTGGAGGCGATGTTGTAGAAGACACGGACCAGTTTATCCTGATCGAGGTTGACCTTGCCGGCGAACTCTGCCTTGCGAACGAGCTGGACATTGTTCTTGGTCAGGTCTTTCTCGATGAAGTCCAGTACACTGTTCATGACTTCCTCGAAATCGAGTTCCTGGATGTTCATCGAACTGACGCCGCGGGTAAAGTCGAGGATCTCCTGCGTCATGTTCACGAACCGGTCAACCTGGCGGATCATTTCGTCGGCAAGCTTCGAAGCCTCTTCGTTCCCCGATTTCTTTTTCATCACCTGGGCGTAGACGCGGATCGTTCCCATCGGGTTCTTAATGTCGTGGATGATCGTGCTCGCCATCCGACCGACGGCAGAGAGGCGTTCGTTGCTCACCATTTCCTGCGCGAGGCGCGCGTTTTCAAGGGCCACCGAGGCATGGGCCGAGAACGCGTCGATGAACTGTTCGTCATCCCGCGTGAAGACCCCTTCGTTCTTGTTCAGCAACTGGAACACGCCGATAATCTTCCCGTCTTTGTTTTTCATCGGCATGCACAGCACGTTCCGTGTTCGGTATCCGGTCCGTTTATCCACTTCGGGGTTGAACCGGGGATCGCTGTACGCATCGGGGATATTGATCGTCTGACCCGTCTCGGCGACGTACCCGGCGATGCCCTTACCGACCGGGAGGCGGATTTCCACCATATTATCCCCCTGGAGAACCTTCGACCATAATTCTTTTTTAATGTCATCCACCAGGAAGAGGGTCCCGCGGTCGGCTTCAATGCTCTTCACCGCCGCATCGAGGATCAAGCCGAGGAGTTTATCGAGATCGAGCGTGGAGTTGACGATTTTGCTTGCTTCGATCAGTTGCTGGAGCTTCTGCAGCCGGATCTCGGTCGCCTTGCGCTGCTCCTCCAACTGATGAACGATATTGTCGTTGGCTTGTCGCAGCCGGCTGGTCAACTCTTTGAGAATATTCCTGGCGACGATGGTGTTTGAATTCAGGAGCTGTTCGAAATCGTTTTTGGGGAGGGAATACACGGTGGTCGGTTCAATGCACGTGGCGCGCGCGGACCGTTCGCGTCCGTCCACAACGCTGAGCTCACCGACGATATTTCCTGCGGAGAGAACGTTGAGGGTCGTCTCTTCGCCATAGTTTGTGAGCCGGGAGACTTTGATCTTGCCGCTGCCGATGAAATAAACACTGCCGGCGGACCCGTGCGCTTCAACAAGAAGATGGCCGGGAGGAAAGGAGTGCTCCGTCACATTCGCCGCGATCGCCTGCAACTCCACGTCCGTGAGCCCATCAAAAATGACGCACGCGCGAAGCGCTTCAACATGCCGGCCTGGGATGGCCATGAAGTTTCTCCGAATGGGACAACGCTCTGCATGAAATGCGGAGTATAATAACAAGATTCGGTCACTTAGTCAAGAAAGCGATTCGGTTGCATTTCGGACAAATTCTCTCTACCATAGCGCATTCTTCGTCGCTTCCAAGAATCATCCCGGACTCCTCTCCTGCTCCATGACTGCCGCAGGCTTTGTCGCCTCCCTGCAAATTTGCCCCGGCCATCGCAAACCGATGTGGCCGCTTCATGAAGTCCTTGCACGGACGAACCACGGCCTGGAGGGTGACCTGCATGCTCTCGACGAAAGCCCCCGACAGGTTCTCCTCATCGAAGGAGAGACCCTGGATGCTCTGGGCCTTCCCCCGGGTTCGGTCAAGGAAAATATCACAACTCGGAATATTGCATTGATGTCGCTTTCCCGAAATCAACTCCTGATGGTCGGCGGAGTCCGGCTGCAAATCACCTCCATCTGCAAACCGTGCAACCGGCTGGAGGAACTCCGTCCCGGTTTGCGAGCGACACTGGAAGGTCGCCGCGGGATGCTGGCCCGGGTTGTCCGGGGAGGAGTGATCCGGCAAGGCGACGCTATCGAGCTCCTCTAGGATGCGAAAAAAGGAATAATTATCCACGAAGTTCACCAAGAATCACTAAGGGATCTTTGTTCTTGTTCAAGATTCATTACTTCCGTTCCTCTTCGTGTCCCTTCGTGCACTTCGTGGACAAAAGAAACGAGTTTTTTCAGCAGCCTGTTAGAATTTTTTTGGACTATCCTCCGAACCCAGATCACAATGCAGCACTTTTGGTTCCTTCTCTATAATTACCTCGCCATTCCCGCCTTTTGGATTCTCCTCCGGCTCCTGTACCCGTTCAAATCCAAGATCCGCCGCGGGGTCCGGGGCAGGCGAAAGTTGTTTGAACGGCTGGAGCGACAGGTTCAGACCCTCAAAGCTTCACGACGGATCTGGTTTCACTCCTCCTCCATGGGGGAATTCGAACAAGCAAAACCGATTATCGCCGCTCTCAAGAAACAGTACGCCGACCTCGATATCATCGTGAGTTTTTTTTCCCCCTCCGGGTATGACCATTCGAGGGGCTACAAGTCTGCCTCCCTCATCACGTATCTCCCGTTCGACACCCGGGCAAACGCCCGACGCTTTCTCGATCTCATAAAACCGGACGGAGCGATCATGGTCCGGTACGATGTGTGGCCCAACCATCTCTGGGAACTGCGGAAGAGAGGCATCCCGGCATTTATCGCCAACGCGACGTTGAGCAGAAAGTCCTCCCGCCATTCGTTATTGTTGAGGAACTTCCACCGCTATCTCTATAATGAGCTTACGGCGATCCTGACGGTATCGGAGTCCGACCGCAAGGCATTTCTCGAACTTGGCATGGACCCGGGGAAGCTTCACACGATCGGCGAGACGCGCTACGATCAGGTCTGGCAACGGAGCCTCGACGCCAGGACCAAGCATCTCATCCCCGATGCCCTCCTGCAGGGGAAATGGGTCTTTGTCGTCGGCAGCAGTTGGGATGAGGATGACGAGGTGTTGATTCCCGCCTTCCGCCGGCTCGCCGAAGAGGAGAGCCGGGCACTGATGATCCTTGTTCCCCACGAGCCGACGGTGGAGACGCTCGAACGGGTGGAGTCCAAGCTCAACCACCGTCTCCGCTCCATCCGCTTTTCCGAACTGAACGATTACACGAATGAAAATGTGATCGTCGTCGACAGTATCGGCAGTCTGACAACATTATACCGGTATGCCCATGTCACGTACGTGGGAGGGAGTTTTCGCCAGGGGATCCACAACGTGCTGGAACCGGCTGTGTATGGCGTACCAATCCTTTACGGACCGAAACATCACAACTCGCAGGAGGCATTGGAGCTCCTCCGGAGGGGGGGAAGCGTTGAGGTTTTGAATCCCGAGGATTGTTACGTACACTTAAGCCGGTTCTTCCATGATGAAAAGGCACGCACCACGGCGGGAAACATCGCCGGGGCACTGGTTCAGGAAAACCTCGGCGCGACCGGACGGTTTATGACGTTCCTTGCCAACAGTCTCGGCAATGGAGCGAAGAACGGTATTCACAATCCACCCATGCATCCATAGAAGCGTTCACCACACGATGAAGATTGCCTACTTCGATACGATAGCAGGGATCAGCGGTGATATGACCCTCGGGGCGTTCGTGAGCGCCGGCGTGCCCTTCGATGCATTGTGCCATGAGTTGAAGAAACTCGACCTTCCGGGATACGAACTCTCGGCACGGCATGTCACGCGCAGCGGTATCGTCGCAACAAAGATCGATGTGACGGTCTCCGAACAACCCCGGTATCACCGGCATTTGAAGGATATCAACCAGCTTATCGAGAACAGCCGCCTGAGCGACACCGTCCAGGCAACTGCCAAAAAGATCTTTTTCGAGGTTGCCGTCGCCGAGGCGGCAGTGCATCACTCCACTCTCGAAAAGATTCATTTCCATGAAGTTGGCGCGATCGACTCTCTTGTCGATATCGTCGGGACCGCAATTTGCCTCGAGATGCTGGGGGTCGAAAAAATATTTACCTCGCCGGTCCGGCTCGGGAACGGGGGTTTCGTCAATACGCAACACGGCACCATGCCCATCCCCACTCCGGCCACCGTCGAGATTCTGAAAGGATACCCGACGGTCCTGACGGAGATTCCGTATGAGCTGACCACGCCGACCGGCGCCGCCATTATCAAGGCACTTTCAGAGGGTGTCCTTTCCCTGGAACGGCTCACCATTCACGCCATCGGCTATGGATCGGGAACGAGGGATATTCAGGAGACACCAAATCTCCTTCGGATCTTCGTCGGCGAACTGGACCCCGGGTACGGCTCCGACGAGCTCGTCACAATCGAAACCAATATCGACGACATGAACCCGGAGATTCTTCCGCACGTGGTCGAGAAACTCCTTGCCGCCGGTGCCCAGGACGCTTACCTGGTACCGGTCATTATGAAAAAGGGACGCCCCGGGTTTCTCTTCTCCACGCTCGTCGAACGTTCCAGGGTGGATGGGATTCTGGCGGTCCTTTTTCGGGAAACGACAACGCTTGGTGTGCGCATGCACGCGGTCGAACGTCGCAAGCTGGCGCGCGGCCAGAAGCAGGTCTTGAGCTCCCTCGGAACGGTGATGGTGAAAGCGGTCGTCAACGACGGACGCGAACGCCTTGTGCCGGAGTTTGAGGAATGTAAACGCCTCGCAACGGAGAAGAACCTCCCACTCATCGAGGTGTACAGGATCCTTGAAAAGGAGTTGGGAAGCTAAGTGTTCCTCTTGATTCCGGGAGGGAGCCCGCTCCGGCCGGCACGGTCGTGCGCGAACTCCCTCCCGGTTTTTTTCACGCCCCCATGAAACAGTTTCTTGCCGATATCGCCCTGCCGGTCCCCATCGACCACCCGTTTACGTACATCGTCCCCCCCGCCCTTCAACCACACGCTCTCCCTGGGTCGCGCGTTCTTGTTCCTTTCGGAAAGAAAAAACTGACAGGCGTCATCGTCGGACTTCCCCTGGAATCGAACGTTCGTGGATTGAAACCGATCAGCGATGTACTGGAGGTCTCCCCGACATTTACCGAAGAGATGATGAAGTTGACGCGATGGATCGCGGACTATTACCTTGCCCCCTGGGGGGAGGTGCTGAAAGCCGCCACCCCGCAGGGCCGATCACTGGAAAGCAGGCGCATCGCCAGCCTCGCGACACCGGATATCGAAAAAGCTCTTGCTGCCACGGTAAAAACCGCGCCGAAACAACATGCCCTTCTTCTTCTCCTTCAACAGGCCGGCCCCTCAAAGGTTCTGCACCTTCAAAAGAAACTCGGCATCAAGAACATCAACTCGCTCCTGAACGAGATGGTGTTGAAAGGATGGGTCGCCGTTGAAGAGCAGGTCGAGCGACCCCGCGCGAAAACGAAACTCGAAAGCTTCGCTTCGCTCCCGCATCAGAGTGATGGGGAACAAGATCCCGGAGCAATCGGGGCGGGTGTTCGGCTTACAACAAAGCAGCAATCGATCCTCGAAGCACTGCAGCAACGCTCCGAACCATGGCAGGTGCAACTCCTCCTCAAACAAACGCGTTCCTCCCTTTCAAGCCTCAAGTCGCTGGAGAAGAAAGGTCTGCTCACGATCACCCGGAGGGAGGTCATCCGCGCGAATGAGTACGAGCCTGCGGAGCCTCCTGCACGGTTAACACTGAACCGGTTTCAACAAGCAGCGTTTGACGCCATCGCCCGGGCTTTGGAATCCGGGACCTACCGAACCTTTCTCCTTCACGGCATTACGGGGAGTGGCAAAACGCAGGTGTATATCGAGGCAATGCGGAGGGCGCTGGAACGGGGAAAAACGGCGGTGGTGCTGGTACCCGAGATCGCCCTCACCCCTCAAACCGTACGCCGGTTCAAGGCACATTTCGGCGGGGACGTTGTCGTGATGCACAGCCAGATGTCGGTCGGGGAACGGTACGATGCGTGGAGACTCGCACACCAGGGAAGAGTCAGGATCGTGATCGGGCCGCGTTCTGCGATCTTCGCTCCATTGAAGAACATCGGCCTCATCGTCGTGGATGAGGAGCATGAATCGTCCTATAAACAATTCGACGCCACGCCGCGGTATAACGCCCGGGACGTGGCGATCGTCCGGGCGAGCCTCAACAACGCCGTCGTCGTGCTCGGATCCGCGACCCCCTCCGCGGAAAGCTATTTCAACGCCTTGAAGGAAAAATACGAGATGCTGCTTCTCCCGGAACGCGTGGACAACGCGCGGTTGCCCACGATTGAACTTGTTGACATGGCCCTCGAACGCAAGAGCACCCTCGCCCGGGAACAGAAACTCCTCAAGGAGGAAAAGAAGCCGTTCCCCAAACAATTTCCCCTCTCCTCCATATCCACCTTGCTTCGGGAGGAAATCACCAAACGCCTGGGGAAAAAAGAAGGGGTCATCCTTCTCCAGAACCGCCGCGGGTTTTCCCATGTCATGGAGTGCCATGCATGCGGGTTTGTGGAAACATGCGACAACTGCGAGGTGACACTGACCTACCACACCACGAAAAAACACCTCCGCTGCCATTATTGCGGCTTCGTGAAAAAGCCTCCGACCGTCTGTCCAAAATGTCAATCCATTGAAATCCGGCTTCACGCCTTTGGCACCCAGCAGGTGCAGCAGGAACTGGGGGAATTGTTCCCCGGGGCAACGATTCTTCGCATGGACATGGATAGCACAAGCCGGAAAGGAACCCACCATAAGATCCTGCAGCAATTCGGGAACGGCGAAGCGGATATCCTACTCGGGACTCAAATGGTGGCGAAGGGCCTGGATTTTCCCCGTGTGACGCTCGTGGGGGTCGTCTCCGCCGATACGCAGATGTTGCTCCCCGATTTCCGATCTTCGGAACGGACCTTCCAGTTGCTGACCCAGGTGGCCGGCCGCGCCGGCCGCAGCACCCTCGCGGGCGAGGTCGTGATCCAGACGCTTCAACCGAACCATTACAGTTTAAAACACGTCGTCACGCACGACTTTCCCAATTTCTACAAAGAGGAGTTGGAATATCGGCGGGAGTTGGACTATCCCCCCTTTTCAAGGATTGTGTTGATCGAATTCAAGGGGGCACGCGAGAACGACGTTCACCACCATGCACGCAAATTCGTTGAACACCTCCTCCACCCCGGATGCGAACGATACTTCCTCGTCCTCGGTCCCGCCGACGCGGCCATCCCGAGGATCAAGAACCTGTTCCGCAAGCATGTCATCATCAAAGACCTCAAGAACACCGACCCCTCGGGGACGCACCTCCGATCCTCACTCCTCAAAGCACGCCATCGATACCTCGCGTCGCCGCTGGGCAAAGACAAAAAAATCCAGGTGACGATTGACGTCGACCCACAGGGAATGATGTGAGGACGGCACAGAATGCAAATTGCAGAGGGCAGTTAACAGAGAGCGGTAAGCAGAAAAAACGAGGGCGACCTCTGAAATACTCCCTTCACCTCCCGTAAAGGTCGTATTCAAAGGTCGCCCATGATTGAAGCGACTGCGAAACTTCTACTCCTGCGCGGCTATTTCATCAGGACGATCTTTCTCGTCTGCGTGAACTTGCCCGTGTGGAAGCGATACACATACACACCGCTCCGGAGTCCATCGGCATTCATTGTCACCGAGTATCGGCCTGCTTCACGGTCACCATCCACCAACACCATCACCTCGCGGCCCAGCATATCATACACGGTAAGCCGCACATGCGTCAACTCCGGTACGTCGTACTGGATCGTCGTGGTCGGATTAAACGGATTCGGATACGCGTCCGCCAGCGCATACTCGGTTGGCAGGAATGCCGGTCGCCGCTCATTGCCATTCCCACCCAACTCCATCGTTCCATTGGTCGCCAGCGGAGCTTCGATCTCCCCCGTCACGGAGTTGTATTTCTGTCCGTCATCGATACAGACGCTTCGGCCTCCCTGATCGTGCGGCACACACACGGCAACGCTTCCCGTACACTCTCCGCCGCGACCATCGGATGCGCTATACGTGATCCTGTAGACCCGACCGTTGCCCGGAACACGCGGCGTTCCTGAGCGCTCTGCGCGAACCTGGGCGATCGAAGTCCCGACTCCGGCACCATCCGGCTCGGTATTGCCGTCGCCGAGTGTGTTGAGCGGCTCATCCTGCGTGATCTTCGTAATCGTGATCGTCACCGGATCACCATCGGGATCAGTGACACCCTGAATCGTGATGTTCACCATTTTGTGATTCGGCGGCCACAGTTCGGCAATGCTTGGTGCCGCTGTACAGTTCGGCGAGCGGTTCACCGTTACCGTAAAGGAGCAGGAGGCCGTATTGCCGGCTGGATCGCTCGCCGTATACGTGACTGTCGTCGTCCCCGGCGGGAATGTTGCTCCCGAGGCATAGTTGCTTGTCAAGGTCGCGCCGCAGTTGTCAGAGGCGGTCGGCTCAGGCCACGAAACGGCCGCACCCGTTTGATCATAGCTGACAATGACAGTAATGTTCTGCGGACACGCGGCGATCGTCGGCGGGGTATTGTCGATGACCGTTACCGTCTGCGTCGCAGAAACGCTGTTCCCACTTCCATCGGTGGCTGTGTATGTGACTGTCGTTGTTCCCACGATGAACATGTTGCCGGAAGGAACGCCGAGCCGAGAAACGGTGACGGTGCAGTTGTCCGACGCTGTGGCCGATCCAAGTTGGGTATCGGACACCTCCGCACCGCACGTTGTCGCTCCCGCACCGGTCGCAACAACCACGTTTGCCGGGGCTGCGATGGTTGGTGGGGTATTGTCAACGACCGTCACAGTTTGTGAAGCCGATGCCGTGTTTCCGGCACCATCCGTTGCCGTGTAGGTGATGGTTGTTGTCCCAACGGGGAACAGGTTACCGGCTGGAACACCCGTCCGCGTGATATGCACTTCACAGTTGTCTTTCGCCGTTGCATTCCCCAACTGAGCATCGCCGACAACGACGCTGCATGTCGTCGCACCCGGACCCGTCAAAACAGATATCGGACCCGGCACGAAGATTTGCGGGGCGATGACGTCGCTGAACGCGCCGAGATAGAGACCCTGATCGGCGCCTGTCGTCTTCGTGACGATGACGTGGTGGTCCAGCCCCGTGACTGTCACCGTCCACATTCCCGGAACCGTTGAGGAGATACTGACCGGACTTCCCAGTGGCGATGTCGTCACAAGGCTTCCCGAGGGATTGCGGATTTCAAAGCTCCCAACCGTCGCGGGCGCTTCGGGCCCCCCCTGAACATTCACATTGAGCGGCTCCCCGGAGAGGACATTCACCCCCCAGCGGATCGATTCATTTTCGGCCTGCGCCTGCAGTGGGCTGTTCGTTCCAAGCTGCTCCGCTCCATCGAGCTCCAGTCGATAGTGGCGCGCTCCCTGGACTGACGGGGGGGGCACCGCGACATTCACTTCGATCCGATAGATGGAGCCTGCTGCGGGGCCTGCGATGACGATAAGAGGGGCCGGTGTCTCTCCGCTTGCCGGATGAGGCACGGTATGAGAAGCGACGAGCGTATTGGACGGACTGTAAACTCGTACAGTTGCTGTGCCCGTCTCGAGAGAATTGACTGAAACGGCAGAGAACTCAATCTCCAGATCTCCGCTTCCTGCCGCCTTCGCCCACCAGTAATGGGTTGTCGAAGGATCCTGCACCATAAACGGCGGCAGGCAAATGTGGCCGGGAGTCACACTGAACGAGAATGGCGGCACCGGTCTTGGTTTCACCAACAACGACGCGGTTGCCGTCGCATCGCACCCATGGCCATCCTTGACGGTGACAGTGTAGCTTGATGTCCCGAGGATCGATGTATTCGGGGAGATCGAGGATGACGTCGCTCCCGTGTTCCAACTGAAATTGTAAGGAGGGAATCCGGTGGTAACATTCGCCGTCAACACAACCGATTCATTTTGATAGACCTCTGCCGGTCCGTTGATGGCAACGGTGGGGCTTGGAAAGACCACAAAGTTGACGACCGAAACTGATGACCCGCAATTCGCCGTCGACACTTTTCCTTCAATCGTATAGTTTCCGGGGGCAAGTCCACCGAGCGTCGTGTTCAGCATCTGGCTCGTGCCGAGATTCGGGTTCGGCGATGGACCGATAAGGGACCAGCTAAATGTCGCGCCTCCGATGTTCGTACCATTCAGCGTCAGACTAACGGGTTGGGAGTCTTCCTGACAGAAGTTCGGGACCGAACCTGCGATCGTCACTCCGCTCGGGCAGGAGAGTGGCACCTGCATGGAGAACGAACATTGAGTCTGGAATCCGCTGGGATCAGAAAACGATATCGTCACGGATTGAGCCGTGCCTGCATCGGCCGGCCCCGGCGTCCACGAAAAAGTCGCCGCAAAAGGCGCGGGACCCGATGATCCTGCAGAAGGTGTCAAGGTAGCACCGGGAGGCAGACCGAAATGATTTACCGTAAGATTTCCACCATCCGGATCGGTTCCCGTAATGGTGATAGAGAAATTCTGTCCGACATTCACAACATTGCTCGAAGGTCCGCTCAACATGCATGTGGGAGGTTGGTTGAGTGTTCCACCAACGATCTGAATGATGAAATCAAGAGCAACCAGTCCGGAGGTCCCACCAGGGTGGTTTTCCTGAATCATGACCTGAGCGGCGTACAATTGACCCACGGTTGTGCCCGATGTGTTCCACGTCAACACACCTGAAGAACTAACAGCGAGACCTGCCGGGACGGAGGGAACTTGCGATTCCGCGGCAGTCGACATCCTTACCGTAAAGGGATCGTTGTCCGGATCCCCGATCGCCATTGGAACGGTATTGGGGCCCCCTTGCACCATCTGGAGAATCACAGGGATCGAAGAGACGGGCGAGCCCTGATTGTTGTTGCGAAGGTCCACAGTATTCTGAACGCGGAACGAAGCGTTCGATGCGTTTACGAGTTCGCCAATGCGGCAGCAACTTTCAAAAAAGGCTGTGAATGGTCCGTCGTTGGCGTAGGTGTGCGTCACTGTGTACCGCCAGACCGCGTAGTCCGGGCCCGTTGCGATCTGCGTCATCTGCGATTCGCTTCTATCGATAAATGTACCGTCGCCGAAATTCAGTCTCGTAAACGGAGAAACACGCCAAGCGGTCGTCACCGTAAACGTGACATTCCTCGTCCCGGCCGCTCGGGACCAAGTGATGTGTCCGTACCGAAAGTGACTTGCTTCAGCAACCTCCGCACAAAGTATCATCCCCACGAACATCACTGATACAAACATCATGAGTCTGCTTGCGATGGGTCTCATGCGCAAACCCTCCTTGCGTTGTGGTAATTGGTTATGGTTGGGATCCTGAGGCTCTTGACCGGCCGCTTCCCGAACGTGGTGCGTGGTGGCGGCTGTGCGTCGGTTTGTATGGTGTCAAAACTAAAAAACGATCGTTACTCTCACAATCCCCCAAACGTGTGCATTTTTGGGAATACGCACCAACTCCCATAGGGTGGATTTGTGACGCCCAAGAATGAGTCCGGCGCGGAAAGTCACACTTTCGTGTCTGGAGATATCTTTAATTCGTAAACGCAACAGCATTCGGCGGGAAGCTGGAGGTTGACAGGGGGTATCTATCAGTGCGGGCTTTTTCTGCGAATTCGAAGAGGACCGATTTGCATCTACTTCCGGAGGTACTTCACAACCGCTTCCGTTCTGGAACGGACGTGGAGTTTTTCATAGATGCGGCGAAGATGGCTCCGGACTGTTTCGACACTTATAAAAAGTGTATCCGCGATCTCCTTGTACCGGAGCCCTTTGGCAAGGTGAGAGAGGATCTCCTCCTCGCGGGGCGTTAGGTTGGCGGTTTCATCCCGGGCCGGACCCATGTGGTGGAAGGAATCGACCACCATGCGGGCGATCTGCATGGACATTGGAGATCCCCCCTGGTGCACTTCCCTCAATGCTTCGATGAGTTGACCCGGCGGGGTGCGCTTCACCAGGTAGCCGGATGCACCTGCCGCCAGGGCCTGGAACACCTGCTCACTGTCCTCGTACATCGTCAACATCATGATTTGCAGGTCGGGGTACTCCGCTTTCAGTCTCCGGACACACTCGATGCCGGAGAGGTCGGGAAGGTTGATGTCCATTAAAACTACATCCGGCTTTTCACGCGGGATCTCCCTCAATGCCTCCGCTCCCGTACGATGGGAGCCAATGCAGCGAAACTCATCGTACCCATTAATAAGATCGGCCAGACCTTCCCGGATATCATCGATGTCTTCAACAAGGGAAACAGTGATGGACACAGGTTTCTTCTTTTTTGAGGTACGGACCACGATGGACTCACCAAGAAAGTAAGTGAATGGTACTGCGGGAACAATCCCCCAAAGGTGTGAAAGACGCGTTTTATAGATTGACAGAGAGGGAGACTGAAGTGCCCTGACCCGGTGCGCTGACGAGCCGGACTTTCCCCTGAACCTCCTCCATGCGCTTTTGCATGTTCGTCAGGCCGTCGCTGAAAAGGGTGACGTCGCGATCTGTGAATCCCCTGCCGTTGTCGTGGACCACAATCTCAAGCGCCGGAGGCGCGTACCGCAACGTGATCCTCACGGCCGTCGCATTGGAGTGCTTGACGATGTTGTTCAGGGTCTCTTTGATCGCCAGAAATATGTGATGACGGACCTCGGCCGAAACACTTTGGCCGGGCAGAAGATCGGGAACCTCGAACTTACAGTCAAGCCCGGCCACCGAGAGAAATTCCTGTGCATGTTGAAGGATGTAGGCCGCCATCCTGTCGAGTGTATCGTTCTTCGGGTTGACCGCCCAAACGATTTCGTCCATCGTGGCGGCGGTTTCACGAGTCGAGTCGGAGAGCTTCTCAAGATGCTTTCTCATCGCCCCGGGGTCCGAGAGGTCGCGTTTAGCCAACTCGCTCAATAATGTGATCCTCGTGAGGCTCGCCCCCAATTCGTCATGCATATCCTTGGAGATTCGCATACGTTCCCGCTCCAGGGCATGCTGAGCCTCGAGGAGCCGCAAACGGCGCTGCAAAGCACGCGTGGAGACAAACCGGACCATCAGCGCCATCAGGCTCAGGACCGCAAGTCCCATGAGAAGCCGGAACCATGTCGTCATCCAGAACGGTGGATGGAGCGTGAGCGGAAGAGATGCTTCCCTGCTGCCGGAGATCCCTTCATGAGAGGCGACCGCCACGCGAAAGATGTAATGCCCGGGGGGCACGTTGGTGTAGTATGCCGCCCGTCTCGTCCCGGCTTCCTGCCAACTCTGGTCAAACCCCTCAAGCTTGTATCGAAACCGGAGCTGCTTCGCATCGCGGAAACTGACTGCCGTGTAGTGAAACTCGAGCTCACCGTTTCCGAAGTCCCTCTCTGTCGCGACCGGCGGGTCCACGGAAACCTTGTCGACCATAAACCGTTCGATATACACCAGGAGCTTAAGAGAATCCCGTCGCGCCTCACGGGGACCGATCATCACGAGCCCTTCAACGGTCGCAAACCAGAGGCGCCCATCCCGTGTGCGGCACACGGTATTCTGGGAACCGCTGGTGCATTCGCTGCTCCGCATGCCGTCCTGTTCATTGAAGAGCTGGGCACGGACTTTCAAGACAGTCCCTGTGTCGGCTCGAAACAAGCTTGCCTTTTCGACGCGGATAATACCCCGCGCACACGGGAGCCAGAGGTTGCCCTCCTGATCGTCGAGGATCATGAACAGCGCGTCGTCCGGCAGGTCGTTCACACTGGTCCAGGATTGAAATTTCCCACCCCGGAAACAATTTAACCCTCCCCCATTCGTGCTCAGCCAGACCCTCCCCTCCGCATCAACGTACAGCCCACTCACAAAGTCATGGGAAAGTCCGTCCTTCCTCTCGTAGATCCGGATGCTGTCTCCCCGGACAACGTTCACACCACCACCGGACGTCCCGATCCAGATCGCTCCTGTCGAATCTTCCACGATGCTGGAGACAAAATTATTGGAGAGGCCCGTCTCCGTCGTCAAAACGGTCTGAACGCCGTTGAGGAAACGGGTGACGCCATTGCCATTCGTTCCAACCCACAGGTTCCCCATCCGGTCTTCAAGGATGGCACGGACAAATTTTCCTTCAAATCCGGGGACCACCGAGATAACTCCATGCTCGTACCGGGCCAGCCCCCCTCCCCATGTTCCGATCCAAAGAACACCTTTCGAGTCTTCGAGAAACGGGCGAACGAATTCGACCGGAAGACCCTGAGCTCCCCCAAGAACGGTCATCGTTCCCTGCTTCCAACGCACGATGCCCCCGCCGTTGGTACCAACCCAGAGCGTTCCCACACGATCCTCGTACACGCTTCGGACATAGTCCATCGGGAGGCCATCCCGGGTCGTCAGCGTTCGCATGCGTGCCTTCCGAAGCCTGTTCAGACCCCCCCGCTCGGTACCGATCCAAAGGCTCCCTTCCGTATCCCGGATCATGCATGTGACAAAATTATTGGCAAGCCCTTCATTCATCGTGAAGGAAGTGACAACTCCATTCTCGTACCGGTACAACCCACTGCCGTTCGTACCAATCCAGAGCGCCCCCGATGTATCGGCCAGGAGCGTCAGGACAAAGGTGTTCGGCGTGATGCTCGCGTTGGATCGACGAACAAACCGGTCGTTTTTGAACTCCGCCAACCCATGGCTGGTCCCAACCCAGAGAACTCCCTGCTTATCCTGACAAACGGCCTGAACATAATCCGACGGCAGACCATGGCGGGTCCGGTAGTTTCTGAAACGTCCCCCGGAGAAACGATCCAATCCCCCGCCATCAGTCCCGACCCAGAGCGTCCCCCCGGAATCCAGAAAGACCGATTTGACAAATTCGTTGGAGAGACCATCCTTCACTCCGAAAACCTCGATCGAATCCCCCCGGAGATGGGCAATGCCTCCGCCGGCGGATCCTGCCCAGATTCCCCCGCCCCCATCCCTACAAACATCGCTGATGTAATTGCTCGGAAGCCCGTCGGCGGTCGTGACGCTGGTGAATCTTCCCTCGCGATAGCGAAGAATTCCTCCGCCGGAGGTCCCGATCCATACCGTACCATCCCTCCCCTCGACCAACGTCGAGATGGCGTTAATCTTCATCGTCCGGGTATTGGAGACATTAAAGAGGGTGAACTGGTAACCGTCGAAGCGCGCGAGTCCTCCCTGGGTCGCAATCCAGAGATACCCGTCGGACGTCTGGAGAAGATCGTTGATCGTATTGTCCGGGAGCCCCTCCGCCGTACGCCACTGGTCGAAACTGAATTGAGCGGTGTTGCTGAGTTGATCAAAGGAGTTCCCGCCTGCGTTTTGTGCATTGCAGGGAGTCATCCCCCCGGTTACAAACACCAGAAAGACGGCGAAGAAAGTGCCGGCGTACAATAGTAAGGCGTAAGGAATCAATTTCAGCACGTGGGAGGGAATAGGTGCGCTAGGACTGCTCGAAAATATCCAATTGAAGAGGGAAAGTCAAGTTTCTCTGAAATATCCTATCAAGACCTCTTGCGTGAACAAGAGGTCTTGATTAAACGCAATGAAGAGACAGTCCGGATTCTAGAAAACGATTCCTGCGTTCAACTGAATGATGGAGGTGGGCTGATCGGCCGTTCCGGTGAAGGTGCTCGTGAACCCGCTCCCGGAAGCCTGAAATTCAAAATCGTACTCCGGTTGGCCGCTCAGCACGCGCAACTCCACAGTGAACTTGTTCGCAATCATCACCCCGCCGCTGAAACCATAGGCGAACGAGGATGCAGAAGTGGATTTGGAGGTGTAGCGATTACCGCCCGAAGTCACATCGACTTCAGGACTGCTGCCGAGCAACAACCCTCCCTGTGCCGTCAGGAAAACACTGACGACGGGACCCACGCCCGTCGAATATCTGATTCCCGCCATAGGCCAGAGCGTCGTCCATGACCCCACATCGCCGCTGTACGACGACGTACCTGTGAGGTTCTTCACCATTTCCTCATCCACGCCGTTGGAGGCAAACGAGAAGCTTCCGACAACCGAAAGGGTCGGAACTAATGAAAAGATCAGATTCGCGCCGGCAGAAAATCCTGCCGTCGCGCCACCAGCCTGCGCAGAGGAAGTTGAAGCAAAATCACCGGTCGGGAGTGCCAGGCCTCCCGTGACCCCAAACTTCACCGATGGGACTTGTGCTTCCGCACGAAAGCTCACCAGCACAGCCATAAGCACAAGGAGGATGGTTTTCGACAGCAATCGGATGATGGTCATACCCACTCCTTATGATTAGTGAGAGATAGAGGAAACGACCCGGCGCTAATATAGGCAGTCCCTTTTTCAAACTCAACAAGTGCCAACAAACCCCTTTATTTGAACTTATTCGCGGGGTAACTGTTATCTTCCACGTCGATCGTCATGATAAAACTATCTCCGTGCAGGCCGAATAACAGATTGCCGAATCGGGTCCCCTTTTATTGAAGGTTCCGGACGTGTCGCGGTTCAACGGTTTTTCGGAAGTCATCTCCTTTCCATCGGAACCTGCCCAATAAACCGGCGAACCCAAAAATGCTCACGTACCATGGATGGAGGAGTGCGGTTGGGAGGAAGTAGAACAACAGCCGTTGCTCGCGAAATGCAAAAGCGACCCGGACAAGAAAGAGAAACTCGAACAACGATTTCGCACACCAGACAAGGAATACAGGCAGAGCCCAGGCCGACATGCCTCCCACCACTCCCACAACGCCGAGCACCAACGAAACGTTCAGGAGATACACGGCAAGAAGCCCCAACGTGACCCTGAGGTCGTAGTCTCGCCCCTTGCTTGCATAGCGAGCACGTTGGTTCGCGAACTGGCGCCAACTCGATGGGGCGGCCGCGGGAACAAACGATTCCGGTGCAGTCGCAAAGGAAAATCTTCCCCACCCATCCTCGGCCGCGCGATGGACAAACAGGTCGTCATCTCCTGAAACCCAGTGTTTGATCTTCTCGAAACCATTTGTCCGAAGGAACTCCTCCCGGCGATAGCTCAGGTTCGTCCCGGTCGCCGTCAAAGGTCGCCCCCATCCCGCGCTTGCAGCGGCAATGGCCGCAAGAGAGAGGTAGTCCAGAGCCAACATTCTCCTGACCAGGAAGGGGACGGGCTGGTCGAAGCGGTACGGGGAATAGCCAAGGACAATGTTTGTTTCACCCGTGTAGCACCCGGCCATGGCGCGCGCCCAGGTGGGCGGGGGTGAACAATCGGCATCGGTGAGAAGAATAATCTCACCGGAGGCGGAACGGATCCCGAGATCGAGCGCACGTTTCTTGGGAGCAAAATCGGGAAGGAGGTCGGTGACATGGAGAGCCCGGAAGCGGGGGTGCTCACGCACCGCTCTCTGGAGAATATCCCACGACCCATCTTCCGACCGGTCATCGACGACAATAATCTCGAACTTACCGGCCGGGTAGTCCTGGGCGAAAAGACAGTCCAGGAGTCGCGGAAGATGGTGCGATTCGTTCCGCGCGGCAACGACGATCGAGAGGGAGGGAACGTGGTTCTGGGCCGGGGATCTTCGTGCAGCGGCCCGCTTCAATCGTGCAAACCCGGCCATCAGGACGAGAAGCGAAACACTATAGAAGAGGACGAGGGCGCCTAGGATCAGGAGGATTGGATTCACAACTGGCCCGGTCAATAGTTGATATCCACAAAGAGACGAAGAGTTTGCTCCCGCGCCGTCAATCCCGGACGATTCCCCGCGTCAGTTCGATTGGTGAACTGCGCATCGAACCCGATAAACATATCCCTGGAAAACTGGTACCGGAGGGCCATTTCCACCAGATGCTGTCGTTCGAGCACACCGCTGAGGAACCCTTTCGCTTCGCCATCGGCAACGGTGTGAGGAGTGAAAACATCCCCCCTCCCCTTTTTTACGAAGGAATATTTCAACTCACAGTGAAGGTCCCTGAGCGGACGGTAAAGAAATCCGATGTACCAACGCTCGGCGTTCGGTCCGAGCCGGGACCCGACGCTTGCATCGTAGTGCGCGTACACGTTCATGGAGTCCATGTGGGTGTAGACATAGGGATCGACCCGCGTGTAGGCGGCGAAGAGTTCCAATGACTTTCCTCCCAGCGGATGAGCCCAATGGATTCCCACCATGTACGCGAGCTTGTTCCCCCAGTAGGTACCCAACGGATAATCCAGTGAGAAGTCATCGACAAAGACCTCGCCAAACGCCCGGAGGCCCGGTGCAACGGTGGCCGTCATATCGAACCCAAACATGTTGTTGTCCCTGTCCCCCAATTGATGCTCGATGATATGGTACAGGACAAAAGGATTGAGGTATGCCAACTCGGCGCCGCGTCCTCCATACACCACTGTTTCGTACACTCCCAGTTGAACGTTCTTCCCCAGGAGAACATCGAGCCGGTGCCCGGCGAGGAATCGCGGGGAACCTGCCCCCTGGAGATTCGCGTGAAGGTACGAAAAACGGAACCGCTCAAACTCCAACGTGAATATAACCTGATCCATCGGTTCATTGAGCATGGAGAGGCTGAACTGTTCCTGCAGTCCGCTCCCCCAACTTGTCTGCGTTCTTCCCACAAAGAGTGTCAACGGCTGAAAGGTCGCACTGACATAACCGGTGGCCTGGTCGCGAAAAACACCTTTTCCCACGACCACCTGGGACTGCCCTTGGGAAGGATCGAACCGTTCCTCCTGATCCTCACTCCCCAAGACCATGGTATTGCGGGCAGTCAGTCCAAACGAAACATGGTCGCCGAACGACCCGCGCACACTTCCCCACCCCGTCGTCTCAGAAAGAGTTTCATCGGGAATATCCAGCCTCCCGCGATGAAGAACAACCGCCTGGGTCCCACGCACATCGACAAACGCTTGTGTGGTTCCTTCTTCAAACCGGTACAGGTGGCGTTCGTTTTCCTGTAGTGTCTCCCGGCCAATCTCAGGATCGGTAAACTCACCGATCATCTGCCGAAGGAGACCCACATCGGCGGATGAGAGCCGATCGCTCTGCTCCTGCATCTGCCGGAGGAGTTTCAGGGTTGCTGTACGGGTGAGAGGAAGAACACGAAGATTATATGCGTGGAAGAGCCCGAGGGTTTCTCCCTTGACCAGGAGGGGATAGACTTGATGATCCAGAGGAACGACGACCGATTGCGCGAACGAATATTGAACCAGCACTGCGAAAAGGACAAGAATACTCTTCTTCATGGTGCGGCAAAGATAATCAAACTTCGGGAAAAGCGGAATGGAACGGCCGGTTGGTTGTTCATGCAACACCCTTCATCCGGTCAAAATTCTTCAGTACGTGAAACGACCTGAGTGATTCCGACAGAGTGTAGTTCGAAAACTTCGCAAGTGGTGTATGGCATGTGGTCCAGCAGCCGGTGCAGGATTCGAATGAGCGCCTTGCCCCGGACCATTCAGGGGAGTCGAGAATAGCCTGTGGTGTTTGCACGAGGAGATTGCCCACGCGATGACCGAGACATACTTTCACGTCACCGTTCGGGTGGATGAAGAAGCGACTCCCATAACTGGGAGAGAGAAGATAGGGACAATATTTGGGGGCTTTCCCCTCGAGGTTGCTCAAATGCCCTTCCAACAACCAGGCCGGCGTAATGACCATGGGGGATGCAATGGCCCGGTTGATAATCTTTCGTACTGCATCGATGTCTTCGATTTTGAGACTGTTGTCCTCGCGTTGATTGTCCGAGGTGTAACGATACACATCCAGGCTTGCAAGCCAGCCGAGACGTTCCACATAGGAGAGAATATCCGGAACCTGATGCAGGTTCATTTGACTGAGGACGATGTTCACCCCCGTTTTGACCGGCCTGCCGGCATTGCGGTTTTCACGGTCGAGATATTCCATGTTTTCCATCGTGACTCTTGCGACATCCCTTCCACCCCGCAAATGATCCGCCAATGCTCCAAATCCATCGAAGGAACATGTCAGAGAAACTTTATGCTGGAGGAGCGCCTGGACGAGTTTTTGTACTTTCGCCTGCGAGGCATACAACGTAGAAAGAACATGAATATATGAAAATCGTTTACCGGCAACGTAATTGATGCACTCGATGAACCGGGGATGCAGGAGGGGCTCACCTCCGGACAAAATAATTGCATGGGTCCCGATCGCATCAAGTCTGTCGACAACTTTTTTGAAGTCTTCAAAGGGCATCGCGGGCACCTCTTCCCCTTTGAGGGGAATGACGCACTGGAGGCATCGCTGCGTGCAATGGTACGTCATCATGATCTCCACAAGAGAAAAGCAAGGCTCTCGTTTGACAATGTGGGGAATGTTCCGGATCAACCGCGAGGTTGTCACACCAACGTTCATTCAAAGCTCCAGAGGGCGGGGTGAAAATACTTCAGGGAAGATAGTGCTCTTCCGACAGACTGTCAACGATGCTTGAAAATCACACAATGAGTTCTGCGGCCTTCCTTCCACTCATCACTGCCCCCTCAATCGTGGCCGGGTAACCGGTGTTCGTCCAGTCGCCGGCAAGAAAAAGGTTCTGCAACCGGGTCTGTGAAGAAGGGCGAAGCGATTCAACCCACGGCGTTGGAGAAAACGTCGCCCGCTTTTCCTTGACCACTAGCGAATGGACAAGCTTCGCATGCCCGACCTCAGGAAAGACATACCGGAGGTCCTCAAGGGCTATCCGAACGATCTCCTCTTTTTCCATCTCCACATACCCCGATGCCCCACTGATCACCAGAGATACATACTGTCTGCCATCTGTCTTCTGCAATCTGCCTTCTGCCATCTGCAGTCTTCCTTCTTCCTTCCGGCTTGCCAATATCCTTGATTTGTTGAACACCCAATGGACCCTCGAGTCGAGAAGCGCGACGAACTCCTGCTCCATCACCGGCTTGTCAAACCAGAGATTGATGGTGATAATGGGAGAGGATTCGAAAGCAGTCTCCTCACCGGGGGATTGTTTTTCGCCCGGCGTTGAAAGGCCCGGTGCTATGACATCGAGGGCATAATACGGAACGGCGGCGATGACAGCATCGACCTCGAACGTTTCGGAACCGGACCGAACACTCCGAACTCGTCCTTCCCGGACCTCCATTCCATCAACGCCGACTCCCATCCTAATCGACGAACCGCGGGACTCCAGGAACTTCAGTGCCGGATCGACAAGAAGTTCACTTAGCCCCACCCGGGGTATCAAAAGGCTGGAGTTCTCCCGGGCACCGAGAAACGCACTCCTCAAGACACGATAGAACAACAACGCCGAGACCGTCCGCGGGTCGTCATTGAGTGAGCCGATGGCAATGACATCCCAGAGATATTTCTTATTGTCAGGGGACTGACCGAGGGATGTAAGCCACTCATCGACCGTCAGTGGGGAAAGTTGCGGTTCAACCCGCATCGGGTCCTTCTGAAGTTCTAGTCCCACCCTGAGCAGCCTGAGCCGGTCGTTCCAGGAGAGGGAGTTCAGCCCGAGTAAACCGCCCAGCAGGTGCAGGGGGGCAGGCGATGCGGGACATGAAAGAGTTGCGGGGCCGCGCCGGGGATGGAGGAATTCGATCCGGAGGTTCGGTTGAAGGAACGCACGGGATTCCGAGCCGATGGTCTTCAAGTACCGGCGCGTCTGGTGGTAACAGCCCATGAGAAGATGCTGCCCGTTGTCCACAACGTCGCCGGTGACTTCATCGACAAAGGAATACGTTCGTCCCCCGAGGTGCTGTCGCTGTTCAAGGAGAGTGACCGGGTAGCCTCGACCGGCAAGCTCCACAGCCGCACTGAGGCCGCTGAGTCCCCCGCCGATGATGAGCACGCGGGGATGGACACGATCCGATGGGGTGATATTCATTTCACGAGAGAACACAGTGCGGGGCGTGGAGCGTGAAAGGATGGGGCACAAAGAGACACGGCGGATCGGTGAACCCGCTCACGCAGCTTCTCGCCGGAAGGCGTTTGGTCACGCAGGCAATTCGGTTCGGATATAACGATGGAAGTTCCTGGGAAGCTTGTTGCGGAGACGGAGGACCATCGCAATCAGAAACTTTACGGGCGAGGCAAGACGTATCCGTTTGGAGTACACATCGTAGCCCGCGCGCTCAATGCGAAGGAGGAGAAGGTAATAGATGTTCCCCATGGCGCGGGCCGCGTAAAACAGCGGCTTGTCGTCCTCCGCCAGGAAGCTTTTTGCCTTCCGGTAATACTCGTGGGCCCGGTCGCACTCGAACTTCATCAGCGCCCGGAACCGGTCGTCATAGACCGAGTTCATCAGGTCTTCCTCCGAATAGCCGAAGGCACGCAAATCCTCGCGCGGGATGTAGATCCTCCCCTTTTTCGCGTCGGTCTTGATATCCCGCAGGATGTTCGTCAGCTGCAACGCGATCCCGAGGTTCAGCGCGTACTGTTTCGTCCGTTCATGGTGGTACCCAAACACCTCCGCGCAGATCAATCCGACCGTGGAAGCGGCGCGGTAACAATATTCCCTTAACTCCCCGAACGTTTCGTACCGGTGCTTCACCAGGTCCATTTCCATCCCCTTGAGGAGGTCTTGGAAATGCTTGATGGGGATATTGAATTTCTTAATGACCCCGGCAAGGTTGTTCAGAATCCCGTATCGGGAGACGCCATAGAGCGACCGTTGCAACTCGGCCGTCCAAACCCGAAGACGCTTATGCTGCTCCTTTGGATCCGCCTCCTCATCCACGATATCATCCGTATAGCGGCAGAACGCGTAGATCGTCTCGATGGCTTCGCGCTTCGGCTGTGGCAGAAACAGGAACGAGAAGAAAAAGTTGCTCTCCCTGTTTTGTGAAAAATCCGGGGCAATGGTATGGACGCTTTGAGCCGACACGGTGATTAATGAAAGAGTGAAGAAAAGAGAACACCGGTTTTGTCCAGACGGGAAAGCTTGGGACGGGTGTGGAGCACATCGTATCCAAGGTCCCCGATCTTTTGAAGGATTCTCCGACCGCCATGCCAGGTGAGCTTGAGTTCCAAGGAAAGGTCGCGGCCGACGGAGTTCAACAGAGGTTCCCCTTCCCTGAAGAGTCTCTCGGTCCGCTCCACCTGGTACATAATGATATCGCGGAACTCCTGCGTGCACGACCGGTTGAACAACGCCTCCTCCGAGTACCCAAACTCGCGGATATCGTCCATGGGGATATAGACACGGTCCTTCGCCAGGTCGACCGAGACATCCTGCCAGAAATTCGTGAGTTGCAGTGCCGTGCAAAGAGCATCCGATGGCTCCGAGTACCGTTCGCCCCGGTAATTCATCAGAAGGAGCATGAGACGTCCGACTGGGTTCGCAGAATTGGCACAATAGCCCAGAACGTCGTCGAACGTTTCATAGCGGTGCGTCGTCACATCGGACCGGAACGCAGACAACAGGTTGCGGAACAGGCCCTGGGGAATCTCAAACCGATGGATCGTTTCTCTCAGTGCAAGAAAGACCGGGTGCAACGCCGTGCCCTGGTAACATTCCGCGAGTTGTTCCTCCCAGTCGTTCAAACTGTCGATCCGTTCGGCAGGACTCATCCCCGGTTCGTCGGCAAAATCGTCGGCAATCCGGGCAAACGCATAGATCGCGCAAACATACCTGCGTTTGTCCCTTGGAATGAACAGGGACGCAACAGGAAAGTTTTCATAATGGTCGTACGTTACGGTCTCGCAGTAGCGAAATGCCTGCTCGGTAGTCCATTGCGTGCGAATGAGTATGGCGTCGCGTGTCAGCATCGGTTGTTTCTTTGACGGATAAAGCGCTCCCAAGGTTTCAACCGGGCGCTGCTGGAACGTCAGCGGATGGTCCGATCAACGAGGAAATAGGTGGATCAATATGAAGAAACAGGAGAGGAAAAGCAAGGATGGGGAAAGACGCCGTTGAGACCGTTACAAAAAGAGAGGAGAATGGTGTTGCTGTCGCAGGATGGATGCAGCATTCACGGAAGCATTGGTTTTTCACCCTTTTCTTTGTATATTTTTCCCGTCTGAAATCCTCAAAGCAGTTGAGTTTTGAGGATTTTTTCTTTTCACTGTATCACTCGACCGCGGGCATGTGGCGAAATTGGCAGACGCGTCCCGCAAACGCACTCCGGAACATTATTCCATGGGCACGTGGCGAAATTGGCAGACGCGCTAGCCTTAGGAGCTAGTGGGGTAACCCGTGGGGGTTCAAGTCCCTCCGTGCCCACAGGCGTTTGCGGGATGGGGTAACCCGTGGGGGTTCAAGTCCCTCCGTGCCCATGAGCGGTTGCGGGACGGGATAGCCCAGGTGGGGTTCAAGCTGAGTTCCGATATTGTTGATCGGAACGAAGTCCCGCCGTTTCCCGTTTTGTGTGTCCCGCCGCTCTTTGGCGGGCTTGGCGGAATCCCTCCAAGCCTACATTCACTGACGGGCGGTGATACCTTGGAGCATCTTACGGTGGGGAAAGCTCTCACGGTAACGACTTACGTACCTCGGCAACAGTCTAAAAGCTTGCCGAGTTTTTCATGACCCGATTTCAATGTGAAGGAACCAGCACGTGGACGTGACCCTCGTTTCAATTTCAGATGTCTCGAAGGAAGTCGAGATCCATGCAACATCGGAAGAATTGAAGCCGCATTTCGACAAGGCATACCACGAATATCGCCCGAAGATTGAAATCAAGGGCTTTCGTAAAGGTAAAGCCCCTCTTGACATGATCAAGAAGCTGTACGGGGAGCTGATCGAGAATGAATACCTCGACAAACTGGCCAGCGAGCTCTACCGGCAGGCGGTGCAGGAAAAAGACCTGAAGCCCATCGGGGAGCCGACCCTCGTTGACCTCGATTATAAACGGGGAGAACATTTCCGGTTTAAGATCAAGTACGAAGTTCGTCCCTCCATCGCGTTACAGCAGTATAAAGGACTCTCCGTGAAGGCTGTGGTCCACAAGCTGGAGGATGCCGAGGTGGAGGAGGAGATCGATCGCCTCCGCAAGGGGAACAGCACTTTGGAGGAGGTGGAGAAAGCGACCGACGACGAGCACGTCGTCACCGCGGAGATGCAGGAGCTTGACGACTCGGGCATTCCCATCATCGGCAAGAAAACCGAAAACGCGCGGTTCTACCTTGCGGACCCGCAACTGGAGAAACCGTTCAAGGACGCACTGACGGGAGCCGCAAAGGGGAACGAACACACCATCCGCTTCGAGCACCAACACGGGGATCATTCTCACAAAGTGAACGTGAAGCTCAACGTGACCAACGTGCAGAAGGTGATCCTTCCCGAACTGAACGATACGCTCGTTAAAAAAGTCACGAAGGACAAGATCGCGAACGTCGATGAGTTCCGGAAAAGCCTGCGGGAGGACCTTGATTCCTACTGGAAGGAAAAAAATCGCAGATCCCACATCAATGCAATAATCGCGGAGATCATCCGTCTCCATGAATTCGAAGTCCCCGAGTCGCTGGTCCGGAGCGTGATCGAGGGCCTGGTCGAGGAGATCAAGAACCAGTCCCAGAACAAGCAACTGCCGCAGAACTTCGATTTTGAGAAATTTTATCAGGAAAATCGCGAGTATGCCCTGTACCAGTCACGATGGGCCCTGCTCCGGGAGGAGATCGTCAAGGCGGAAAACTTCGAGGTCGACGAGGCCACTCTGGTTGCGCTGGCCGAGCGCGAGGCACCGAAGATCGGAATTGACAAAGAACGTTTAATCACCTACTATAAGTCGTCCGAACAGGTCAAGGACCGGCTGGTGAGCGACAAGCTCATCGACCTTCTCATCAGCAGTTCGACGATCGAGGAAGTGGACGACACAACCGTACAGGATTCTCTTTTGAAAGGATGATGTTATCTATGAAGCATTCCCCTTTGGAGGTGTATAACCAGCTTGTCCCGATGGTGGTGGAACAGACCGGCCGGGGCGAGCGGGCATACGACATTTACTCACGCCTGTTGAAGGAACGGATCGTGTTCATCGGAACGCCGATCGACGACACGATTGCCAGCCTGACCATTGCCCAGTTGTTGTTCCTGGAGTCGGAAGACCCGGACAAGGACATTCACATGTACATCAACAGTCCGGGCGGTAGCGTCTCTTCCGGGCTTGCCATTTATGATACGATGCAGTATATTCGCCCAGATGTTTCCACGATCTGCATCGGCATGGCGGCCAGTATGGGCGCGGTGCTGCTGGCGGGCGGAGCCAAGGCCAAACGCATGGCGCTCCCGAACTCGCGGATCATGATTCATCAACCGTGGGGGGGCGTGCAGGGTACAGCATCCGACATCAGCATCCAGGCGGAAGAGATCCTGCGCACCAAGAAGCGTATCAACGAGATCCTTGCGGGGCATTGCGAAAAGTCGGTCGATATGATCGAGAAGGACACCGACCGCGACCGGTACATGTCCGCCCAGGAAGCAAAGGAATACGGACTGATCGACAACGTTCTCGTGAAGCGGACGGCCGAACCCAAGAAGGAAAAATAGGCACGATCGTATGAGTCAGAAAACAAAGCAAGGCGAGAAGATCACATGCTCCTTCTGCGGGCGCTCGTCCGAAGAAGTGAACAGCATCATTGCCGGACCGGATGTCTACATCTGCGACCTGTGTGTCTCGAGCTCGGTCGATATCATCCGCAACAACATGGCGGCCATCTCCGCCAAGCGACACTCCACCCGCGGCAATCTCACCCCCCTCGAAATCAAGAAAGCGCTTGATGAATTCGTGATCGGCCAGGAACACGCCAAGCGGACCCTGGCTGTTGCCGTGTACAACCACTACAAGCGGATCGATTCGAACGACCACCTGCATACGCTCGATGAAGTGGAGATTGAAAAAAGCAACATCATGTTGATCGGCCCCACCGGCACCGGCAAAACACTCCTCGCCCAAACGCTCGCACGCATCCTCGATGTCCCGTTCGCCATTGCCGACGCGACAACGCTGACGGAAGCCGGCTATGTGGGGGACGACGTGGAAACGATCCTCGTCTACCTCCTGCAGAACGCGGAGTACAATGTGGAGAAAGCCGAGCGCGGCATCGTCTACATCGATGAGATCGACAAGATCACACGGAAAAGCGACAGCGCGTCGATCACCCGCGATGTGTCAGGGGAAGGAGTACAGCAGGCGCTATTGAAGATCCTGGAGGGAACGATCGCCGGCGTGCCGCCGAAAGGGGGACGCAAACATCCGGAACAGAGTCTTATCAACATCAATACGAAAAACATTCTTTTTATCTGCGGTGGGGCGTTTGAGGGGCTGGACAAGATCATCGAACGGCGCGTCAGCCAGAACCCGGTCGGGTTCGGGGCTGATGTCAGAGGGAAAAAGGGGAGAACGGCGGACGAGTACCTCTCCAAAGTCGAACCGGACGACCTGTTGAAGTACGGCCTGATCCCTGAGTTCATCGGCCGGCTCCCGGTCACCGCGACCCTTCATTCGCTCGACGAGAAGGCCCTCTTCAATATTCTCACCGAGCCGCGCAACGCGCTGGTGAAGCAGTACAAGAAGCTATTCATGATGGAAGGGGTCGAACTGGAATTTGAAGAGTCCGCTCTCCACTCCGTGGTCTCCAAGGCCATGGAACGGGGAACGGGAGCCCGCGCCCTTCGTTCGATCATCGAAGAAGTGATGCTCGATATTATGTATCATCTCCCCTCCCGGCAGAACGTCTCCAAGTGTATCATCACCAAGGACGCAATCCTCAAGTCCACAGAGCCAATCTACCTCTACGAAGAACGCAAATCCGCTTAGCTGTTTACGGTTCACCTGCGAGCTATCCAACGCTAGTAGTACGTCCCCCTCGCGCTCCCCTGCTTCGTCACCTTCAAATCCTGCAACTGTGGCGCTTTCACGCGCAATTCAAACCGGTACCCGCGGTAAAACCCGATCGGGAACCAGGTCAGGTTCATTTCCCAGCAATGAAGGTCGCGGTGGATGTTGATGCTCGGGGCGGCAAATTCCTTGCGCGTGAAATCATAACTCCCGCTCGTGGAAAACCGCCAGCTCTCGGTAAGATTGAACGAGAGACTGGCATTGAGGTTGGAACTGCGGAACTTTTGTCGCGGGTTCTGCTGGCTCTGCGAGAAGGTATACGAAAGCGTGAGGTTCCATGGGATGCTGAAGTCCGGCGTCCCCTCTCCGAACAGCCCCTGGTAGGTCTGAGGCTGGACCGGCTGACCAATCATCCCGTCCGAGCGGTCCTGCGCCTGTTGAACATCCTGGGGTATGGTGCTTGAAGCCGCGGAGGTCGTCTTCTCGCCGCTGAGCGATGTGGAAAGGCTGAAGGAGACACTCGTCAGGTCGGCAAGATATCCCCTCTCCTTGACCAGGAATCGGTTCACGCGGCCCCCCGCTGCTTCATCGAAAACGTAGAAATCATAGGTCGTGCTGGCGCTGATGTTGAAGACGTTGGCGATATCAGTCCGGTAGGAAAGGCTCAGGGGGGAGAGGCGCAGGCTGTCTGCAGCCAGGTTGTAGGCGATGCCGGCTCCCACATTCAGCAACTGGATCTTTTTTTCCGGCTCGACCGTATCGGCGGAAAGATATTTCATTTCAAAGAGGTTCCCCACGTTCAGGGAGATGTTCTCCTGTCGCCCGCTTCCCGCGCCGCCGTAAATTTCCCGCTCAAAGAAACTGTACTTCACCTCCTTGCCGTTCCGGTCGATATACATCCCGTAGTACCCGAATCGCGGATGCGAGAAGTCGGGTTGATAGCTGAAGGAAATATTCGGCGTCACCGTGTGGCGGATCCCCGTAATGCCGAAGACCTGCGGCTGGAACATGCCGAAGAACCGGGTCGACGCGGAGAGTCCGGCTGAATACGTCCGGACAGCCTTGAACCCCGATACATCGGTGATCCCGGTGCTGTCCCGGAGAATGCTTCGATTGTACCACTTCTCATTGTAACTCACAAAGGGGGAGATATTGAAAGGGCCGGCTTTGGGAGATGCTGTCAGGGAAATCTGGTGACTGGCTCCCAATCGCTCCTGCCTTGTCTCGATAGTGAGACTGTCCACCGTCGGATCAACAAGACTTTGGATAGTCTGGAATTGTTTGGAGCGATTGCTTTGGGCCTGGCCGCTGTAACTCAACCCGATCATCTCGTACCAAGCAAAATCCGAAGAACCTGAACCGCTTGCTCCCTTCGAGGAGGCTTGTCGGCGGAACGGATACAGCTGGCCCTGGGTAAAGGAGAGTGACGGAAGCCTCTCCTCGACATCCCCCGTGGTCAGATTCTGATCGCGGTACATGTTGAGGGTAAGGCTGCGGTTACTTTCCTCCCACGACTTGGAGTAAGTCGCATTGGAGATAACATTCTGTCGCAGGATCTCGTCGATGTTGGAACTGGTGTTGCGGAAATAGGTCCCGGAGGTGAAGGTGAAGTTTACATCCAGCCTGGAAGTTGGGTCAATCTGCTGGTTGTGGGCAATATTGACGTTATAGTCCCGCCGTTCGGTCCTTCCCGGGTCGCCCGGTTCCCCCTCGTGCAGATTCGTCACGTTTGCAGAGAGCGATCCGGTGAAATGGTACCGCAACCCGTACCGCAACAGGGACCGGTTCAACCACCCTCCCCGCGTAAACCAGTCAAAGGTGGTCGCCAAATCCATGTAATCGCTGATCGCCCAATAGTACCCGAAATGGCTGAGGAACCGCCCCCGTCGCGCATCCTCGCCATAGGCAGGCGCGATAAGGCCGGAGCGCCGTCCCGACTTGTTCGGAAAGACGCCAAATGGGAGGGCGAAGAGCGGCACGTCGGCAATGTAGAAATAGATCGGCTCAGCCACGATGTGGTCGCGGACGATCACCTTCATCTTCGGACTCAGAAAGTAATAATGCGGGTGATCGGCATCGCACGTCGTGTAGCGTCCGTCCGCAACGAAGAGGACATCCTGTTCGACCTTCTTGATCGCTTCACCGTGATAGAACCCATCTTCGATCTCCGTTTCGCCGACGCCGATCTTCCCTTTTTTCGTCCGGAAGTTGTATTGGATGGTCCTTCCATCGTACGACTCACCTCCATCCTTCATCACCGGAGCCCCGATCAACTTCTTCCCCTTCTGGTCTGCGGTGTCCTTGATTCCTTCCGCGGAAAGGGTCGCCATGTTCCAGTTCACCTTCACCCGTTCGGCCTTCAAACCGATCGCCCGGTATTGCAACTCACCCTTGCCGAACAGGTCCATGGACTTTGTCCGCATGGAATAGATGATGGAATCTTTTGCAGAGTAGACGACCAGCGTATCGACGCCGGAAGCGCCCGTGGAGAGTGTGTCTTTCGGAACGGAACCGAGGGTATCCGGAAGAGGAGAGGTCTCCTGTGCATGAATGGGGATGAAATGGAGAAGGCAAACAAAAAGGATTGCAACGGCACATCGACTTGGATCGGCCGTCGGGAGAAACGACGATAGGAGGCGGGGAAACACCACCAAGGTTGTTAAGGAAAGCCTCTTCATTCCGGTCCCTTCACCCTACAATACTAACCCTGCTGCGCCGAGGATCCCGGCATTGTTCCCGAGTTGCGCGGGAAGGACCCGGATCTCTTTGCGCAACGGCTTCAACACATGCCGTACGATGGAATCCTGAACCGCCGTGATGACGAAATCTCCCGCGGCAGATAGTCCTCCCCCGATGATGCTGACCCGGAGGTCCATGACGTTCATCACCCCGGCCAACGCAGTGCCGAGGAGCTCTCCCGCTTCAAGGAGGATCGCCCTCGCGATGGGATCGCCGTCATGCGCCGCCTGGGAGATAAAGGACGGCTCGATCTTCGCGGCGTCGCCGCCAACCAAGCGCCAGATTTTCGATTCCGGGTTTGCCTTGAGGCGTTCCGCAGTCCGTACCGAGAGGTACTTCTGCCCCACGTACGCTTCGACGCATCCGCGGCTCCCACAGTTACAGGCCGGACCCTGATGATCGATGCTGATATGCCCGATCTCTCCTGCACCGCCTGTGGGTCCCCGAAAGATCTTATGATCCAGGATGATCCCTCCCCCCACTCCCGTTCCCCAGATGACGAAGAGAAAATTGGGAAACTCCTTTCCGGCCCCGAATTTCGATTCCGCGATCGCTGCGGCATTGGCGTCATTTTCGATCCCGACCGGCAAACCGGAGAAGAGCTTTGTCAACTCCCCTTTGAGCGGCACCTCATCCCAATCGACAAAATTCGGGGGGGCCTTTACCACGCCTTGATCATCCACCACCCCGGGCGCGCCGATGCCAACCCCCACAACCTTCGCCCCGTTCGCATGCTTCAAGGCATCCTGCACCGACACCTGGATTTGGCGGATCACCTCGTTCGGGTTCTTCTCCGCGTAGGAAGGAAATTTGTTTTGATAGAGAATTTCGCCTGAGGGGGAGACAAGACCGGCCTTAACGCTGGTCCCTCCCAGATCGACACCGATGACTATAGGAGAGTCTGAAGATCGCATGATTCGTATCGTTCGTTGAATGTGTTCTTTCGCGTGTTGAGCGTGATGCGCGCGCAAAAATACCGGAACAAAGTAACAAAAAAAAGGGTGAGGTGCATGAAAACAGAAAGGCACCTGCTCCACCTGTGTGGGGAACAAGTGCCTTCCGCGCAAGAACTGCCGACTATTGATCACTTCATCAGCATCAACCGTTTCGTGATCGAAACGTTGCCGCTTCTGAGCGAATAGAAATAGACTCCGCTCGGAAGGTCCGTCGCATCAAACGTCGCAACATGGTCTCCCGCCGGACGCGAGCCCTGTATGAGCGTCGCCACCCTTTTCCCAAGCGTATTGGTGACCGACAACTCCACGAACGATTCCTTCACAAGGTGGAATTCGATCGTGGTTGAGGGATTAAAGGGATTGGGATAATTCTGGTTAAGCTCGAAATCAAGAGGAACGGCGCTATGCTCATCTTCGATCGACGTGACCATGCCGCCTGACGAGGTCTTCAGGACAGTGCCATAGTTCCCAACAACCCATCCTTCTGAGGCGCCAGTCATAAAGACGCCGTTCAGTATGGTATTGTTGACCGGAACGCCATTGGTATTAATATCATGCGTCTGGAGAATCCAAGTCTCCCCCGCGTCCGATGTACGAAGTACTTTCGTCCCACCAACACCTCCTCCAACAGCCCAGCCGTTCATCGAATCGAGAAAGTACATTCCCTGCAGGCTCGACCCTCCCCAGATTGAACTTTGAATCCAGGTTTGTCCGCCGTCGGTCGTCCGCGACCGTATCTCCACGCCGGCAATTCCGCCGACCGCCCATCCGACATCAGGATTCTTAAAAACAATCCTTCGAACAGGATATCCTATTGGAGTCTGTTGCGGATCATGAGCATAGAGTGCCTGATGAGCAAAACTCCATGTGAGACCACCATCGGTCGACTTATAGAACCCGCCGTTCTGGCCCACCATCCATCCAGTTTTCACATCGACAAAAAAGACATCCCGGATAGACTCATCAAGCCCCATCGCAATCTTATCCCAGGACTTGCCCGCGTTCTGTGTTCTATAGAGAACGGTTTTGTGTTCGCTATCCCACCCGGCGGTCCAACCGTACTCTTCGTTGAGAAAAAATAATACATCAAGAGCCGGTCCGCCCACTAGCGAAGTATCAGCCAACCACATTTCCGACTCGCCATCGAGGCGTACAACGTAATTGAAGCCGGTTGATGGATTGGAAGCCGCGATAAGCCAGCCGTCCATGCCTTGCATGAGAACAATGTTATCGAACCAGGATTGCGGGTACTCCTTCATCTGCCAGCTCGCACCGGCGTTGGTCGTCTTCAGAATGGTCTGGCTTCCGACGATCCAACCGTTTTCCCGTGACGCGAACCGCACATCGTACAAATTTCCCATCGTCAGGCGCGGTTGCACAACCCAACCGGGATTGGTCGTTTGTGCCAGGCACATCGACCCGATGAAAAAGGAAATGGTAGCAAGCAATGATCTCATAGGCCTCCTCTTTATGGTGTGAGTGGGATCCAGAGTTCATTTTAACTTACCGAAACGACGAAATGGAGTCAAGCGAAGAACTGAAAGGAACCGGGCGGACCTTTTTCATTGTCATCGATGGGAAATCCGGTTCGCTATGGCAACGAGGGAGCATCATTTGTTGCCACCGGCAGGCAGGACAACGGAGGTCGCCGGAGATGGAAGTGAGGCGGGGGAAACAGTCTCTCTCGGGGAAAAACTTGACCGCTTTCACGTTTTTCATTTTTCGTTTTTAATTTTGAATTGTCACCTCCTTCTCCACTGGTCCAGCATCACTGCGAGCAGGATCACGATGCCGACCACCACCTGCTGCACGTAGGAGCCGACGTTCAACAGGTTCAGCCCGTTCCGCAGAACGGCAATCAGCATGGCCCCGATGAAGGTTCCCAAGACCGACCCCCTTCCCCCATTGAGGCTCGTTCCTCCCACCACGACCGCGGCGATGACGTCCAGTTCATACATCAGCCCCGCGTTCGGCTGGCCCGAGTTGATCCGGGAGGCCAGGAGGATGCCGCTGAGCGCGGAGAGGACGCCGCTGATGGAATAGACGGCGACATATACTCGCCGGGTATCGATCCCTGAAATGCGAGCCGCTTCCACATTTCCTCCCACCGCGTAGACATGTCTCCCAAACGACGTGTATTTCAGCACGATATGCGCAGCGGCAAAAACGACGATCATCACGATCGTCGGGTTCGGCACACCCAGGAGGCGCCCGCTCCCAAGCACGCTGAACCCTTCGGGGAGTTCCCAGATCGGGCGCCCTTCGGTATACATGAAAGCCGCTCCGCGCCAGATCGTCATAAGAGCGAGCGTGACGATGAACGGTGCGATGTTGAACCGCGTCATGCAAACTCCTGCCAGCGCACCGGAGCCTGCACCGACGAGGAGGCCCACAAGGAGGGCAGCCGGAAAAATGACCTCTGCCGGCGCATCGAGTTTCAGGAAACTGGTTGTGACGATACCCGCAAAAGCGACAAGGGAGCCGACGGAGAGATCGATGCCTCCGGTGAGGATGACGAATGTCATCCCGACTGCAATGATGGCCGTAATGGAGGCCTGCAACGTGACGTTGAGAAGGTTGTCCGCGCTGAAAAAGTACGGCGAGAGGAACGAGAAAACGAGGACTTCAAGAATGAACGCGACGCCGATCCCAAGCTCGCCTGAAAGCCTTGACCGGAAACTGCCTGTGTGGTTCGGCATGGGAGCCGCCCTCAGTTGGAGGAAGGAGTGTTCAAAGCGGCTTTGTCAACGATCCCCACTTCCACCGGCACGAGGGGCGGGACGGGAATCCCCGCGAAATGATCCCGGATCATCGCAATCGTGGACGACCCGATCTTGACCGGATACTGGATCACATCCGCTTTCAAGGCGGTTTCCTTCATGATGGCATCGACCGCAGGGGGCGTCGCATCGTATCCGACGATGACGATCCCCGGGCGTTTGAATTGCTGGACGGCGTCGAGGGCGCCAAGGGCCGAGTCGTCGTTGATACCGAAAATACCGGCAAGGTCGGGATGCGCCTGGAGGACGTCGGTCGTGGCCTGCAGGGACCGGTCACGCACTCCCTGACCACTGACGTCCGCCACCACCTTGATATCCGGGTACAACGCGATGGCATCCCTAAAGCCCTGCACCCTGTCAAGCACCGACGTGACGGCCGGGTGATTAATGATGGCGATGTTCCCCTTGCCGTTCAACGCCTTCGCCAGGAACTCTCCGGCCAATCTCCCACCGGCCACGTTATCGGAAGCGATATGCGAAACCACTTCTCCCTCTTGTGCCGCGATATCGGCCGTGAAGACGGGAATGTTTGCCCGGTTGGCGGACCGTACGCCGGGGCCGATTCCCTTGGAATCGACCGGACAGATAATGATCGCATCCACTTTGCGGGAGATGAAGTCCTCGATTTGCGCGATCTGTTTCCCCAGGTCGAACTCCGAAGAAGTGATGATCAACTCATAGTTATTTTTCTTCGCCTCCTCCATTAATCCTTCCTCCAGGTCGCGGTAAAAAATATGCCCCCGCGTCAACAATGCCACTCCGATGACCTTGGTTTGCTGTTGGTTTCCCCCTTTATTACAGGATGAAAACAGGACGACGGAGAGGACGAGTATGACACCAACCAGGGCGAGTCGCTGCATGATCGCATCCTTGTGTTTAAGAGGGTGTGCAGAAGTCATCGATTGAGGGCCGGATCGTTAGATTGCCATCGCCGGTCGCTTGAAAACGCATATTCGTGTGAATAGTCGGACGACACCTCGCACACACGGAAGGAAACCGGGAAGACCAACGTTTGAACGGACAAATATCACCAACGATGGAGTGAAAAGCAAGGCTAGGTTTGGGCGCAGAGCACCGGGGCGCAACGGAGCATGGGAGAGTTGTTCATGACTGTCGTAACTCCATCAAGCTTTTCTCTCTGTCACAACCCGGGGAGTCGTTCCCCTTCGTTGTAAACCAGTCCGGTCACTGGTCGTCCATTGATACGCGCGGGGGAGAGCCTTTCTTGCATTTGCCTCAAGAGTTCTGTACTTTGAGCACGGTTTTTCCCCAAGAGAATCAAGTGTGCAATGAACGTTGATGCCGTTCCCCTTCCCGCAATTCCCATCGGCAGAGCCAAGCACCTCCGACCGTTCCGCACGCGGACTTTTCCATTTCCGTCCCCGGTATCGAACCCTGTTCTCTCCCACTCCTGACACTGAATTCGTATGGCCGATCTGACTCCCCGGGATGACATACGAAAGAAGGTCAGCGAAATCCTAAAACGTGTGGACCAGTTGATCCGCGCGGGGGAAATCGACCAGTCCATCCGTGAGATCATCCATGCGAAAGAGATCGACCCGAAGAATGTCTATATCCACGCCTACGAGGAACGGCTCACGTTTCTAAGCGAAGAGCACCAAAAACACATTGCGGAGGAGCAGACCCGCAAAGCCGCGGAGGAGGCAGCGAGAAAGCGAGACCAGGAAGCCCTCAAACGCAAACAGGAGCAGGTGATCCGTGAGGAGGAAGAGCGGCGTCGACGGGAGGAGGAACAGCGGCGGGCGAATGAGGAACAACGAAGGCTTGAGGAAGAACGACGGGCTGCCGAGGAACAAAAAAGAAAATCCGAGGAAGAACGCCGGAAGGCCGGGGAGGAATTGCGCAAACTGGAGGAGGAGCTTCGACGAGCGGAAGAGGAACTCCGCAGCAAGGAAACAGACTCCGGGAAAACACCCTCCCTGCAACTCGCCACGAGCCAGGGCTCCATACCGTACCGCCAGGCCTTGAAGGAGATCTGGTCGGATGGTGCCGCTTCCAGCGATGAAGAGGCCAGGCTGGAACAACTTCGCTCGACGCTTGGCATCTCCGGGGAGGAACACGCGAAGCTGGAAAAAGAGGTAAAGCTCGAGACCTATTATGACGCTCTTAAGCGAGCCTGGTCATCCGGAGCGATCACACCCGGGAGCGCCTCCAAACTCGGCGAGCTCCGGCGCACCTTTCAAATCACGCCCGACGAACATGATAAGATCGAAGCTCAGATGCTCTGGGAACTGCGCCAGGGCCAGGAGCGGACAAGCATCCTCGTGGTGGACGACGACACCAAACTCCTGAGCGTCATCACCGAGACCCTCCAGGAAGCCTCCTTCAACGTCAAGGCGTTCCCGACCTCGGACGACGCGTTTACCTACCTCAAAGAGAACGCACCCGATATCATCATCTCCGACATCAACCTCGAGACCTCG
>JACPUH010000007.1 GCA_016192345.1 Ignavibacteriales bacterium
AGGCGATCGCAAACGCGGGATACAATGCAAACGAGACGGTGCGAAACGCCGAGGCTTACGAAAAACTGGATGCCTGCTGCAAAATCGATGCAAAGAAAAAGAAGAAGTAAGATCGTAAAAACCTGTCAGGTTTGAACCGGAATAAAAAAGTCCCGCAGAGCGATCTGCGGGACTTTTTTGTTGCCTCACTGAGTTTCCTTATCCCTTACGCCACTTCTCCGCCTGCAGTTTTGCCTCTTCGGCGCGCCGTATAATGGTAAGGGCAAATCCAACGATGAGGGTCACCGTCCCGACCCAGACCAGGTTGATCATCGGTTTGATGCTTGCCTCCACCACGAGGGTTTCGCTTTTCTTGATTGCCGCAGGATCTTCGGGATACTTCACGGAAAACTCCACTTTCGATTGCGACTTATCCTCACGATCGGGGATGATGCGCACAAGGGTGAATTCGTACGATCGCTGATCGGCCGCAACATAGGTCGCGGCTGTAAACTCCGGCCCTGACTCGGTATTCATCATTTTCAGGGTCAAGGGTTGTTTCCTCTTCCCTTCAAGGATCAGGAGGTGCACGTTGATGACGAAGTTTTTTCCCTCCAGCATGGCCCCGCGTTCAAAGGCGTTGAAATCAAAATCGATGAACCTGACATTGAACCCGGCTACCTGTGCTTCGGCATCCTTCAGCATGGTCATCGACTCTTCCCTGGGTCCACCCGCCTGCTCCACGGAGACGGGTGAGACGTAAAAATCTTTGTTGATAAAGTTGATCAGGTCCGGGTGTCGCAAGGTCGATTGTTCGCTAAAGTGCATGGAGGGAGCCACAGTACGCCTGATTCCTTCCTTCACCACCTCGATGTCAAAGGCAAACCGGTCACGATCCAGCGCACGGTACCCGGTATACATGATGGTATAGCCCAGGGCTTCCACCGGCTTATTGCGCTCGAGGGAAACCGTCGCCTTGTCATCATAGCGCTCCGACGTGATAAATCCGAGGCACATGATCGCAATTCCGATGTGGGCAATCGAACCGCCGACGAACTTCGGGTTTCCCCGATAAATGCCATACCCAACCTGGAGGTTGGCAAAGAGGGAGAACGCGGAACAGAACGCAAAGAGGAGAATTTCAATCTCCTCCCATCCCATCAGCAGGATGAGTGCCGTTGTCCCGAGCCCCAGAAGGACAGGCCAAAGCATGCTCTTCAGCAGTGAGCCGGTCTTCGAATGCCTCCACCAGAGAAGCTGACCAAGTCCCGAAAGAAAGGTGATGCCGATTCCGAGAGGGAGGTTCGTCTGGACATAGTACATGATCTCAACGGCGGATGCTTTTCCTTTGAGAAGGGAAGTGATGATTGGAGAAGAGGTCCCAATCGCAACGAAGAGGGCCATGAAGCTTAATGCAAAAGCGCCGAGAAAGAGGGCAAACTCTCGCGAGATGAAAGAATGCTCCACGGGAACCTTTGGCATCTCCTTCATCCGGCTGAACAGGAGGCCGAATCCTATTGCACTGAACAGGGCGATACATCCCAGCAGCAGCCAGTAAACCCAATTTCCCGGATCGACGAATGAGTGAACAGACGTGTCACCCAGGACTCCGCTCCTCGTCAGGAACGTGCTGTAGAGAACCGTGATGAACGTCAGAAGACTGAGGACAAAATTGGTCTTCACGAACGCCCCGCTCTTCCGCTGGGTCAACGTCGTGTGGATGGAGGCAACGCAGAAAAGCCATGGGACGAGGGAGGAATTTTCCACGGGGTCCCACCCCCAGAAACCGCCCCAACCCAGAGTCTCGTAGGCCCAATACCCGCCAAGGATGATCCCCGTTCCGAGCACCATCGACCCGAAAACCGACCAGGGAGTCGCCACCCGAATCCAGGAGTTATAGTCTCGTTTCATCAAACCGGCAACCGCATGGGCATACGGCACCGCCATCGAGGAGAAACCGATGAAAAGGATCTGGGGATGAATCACCATCCAGTAGTTCTGGAGAAGGGGGTTCAATCCCTTTCCTTCCACCGGGTAGCGCGCCCAAAGGTTCTTCGCGGCATCGAGGATTACAAAGTTCGAGATCCCGGCGGGAACCGGACCGGTCTGGAGCAGGTCGTTGGGAAAAGAATCCCAGATGAAGGCAAACGGGTTCTTAATGACCAGCATCAAAAGGAGGAAACTGAGGATCAGCGAGTAAACCGACATGACTTCGGGCTCATAGTCATTTTTCGATGCGTACTGCATCAAAAAGACCCCGATGATGGAGGTATAGAGAGCCCACAAAGTGAAACTCCCCTCCTGTCCGGCATAGAACGTCGAGAGAAGAAGGGAAAGCGGCAAATCGGTGGAACTGTAATTCCAGATATAGGTGTATTGAAACTGGTGGGTGATGATCAGGTACAGGAAGATCGCCGAGGACGTCATCAAGGAGAGGGTGGCGAGGTGATATCCCCCCCTTGCGAAGGAGACCCATCTGGTGGAATTCTCCTTATGACCCCGATAATAAAAAAAAGCGGCAGCAAGGGCGGAAAGAAATGCAAGCTTGACGATCATCCCGCCGATCTGACCTAAAAGCATAGAGTCTCCGGTTAGAGGGTTTTCTTTACCGCTTCGGCGTCACCCTCATACTTCGAGGGGCACTTGGTGAGGACATCTGTGGCGTGGAACTCATCTCCGACAAATCTTCCCTTGGCAACCACGCTCTCGGCAAGCTCAAAGTTATTTGGCTTCGCCCCATCCAGCACCACTTTGACGACGCGGTTGTTGTCGTCCTTCATGTAGAACGAGAACTTCACGTGTTCCGCATCGAACGCGATCTCCTGCTCCCTCACCCACTCTCCCTTGACTTGCGCTTTTTTGCTGGTACGTTCCGCGGCGGCAAAGTCCATATACTCGACATTGGACTCGATAAAGTTCACCGCTCCCAGGATGATCCCGACGACAACCACGGCAAGACCGACAACGACTTTCACCTTCATGAGGGTTCCCCTTTCTTGATCCGTTTCTCCAGATCCTGCAGCTTCTTGTCCAGTCGCACCAAATACCATGCGAGACCGCTCCAGATCAGCAACACGATGCCAAGAACGATATACATTTGATTCGTACTCAAAAACTCTTCCATGATCACCTCTCTGATAGTTCGCGTGAGGATTCATACTCCAGGCGTGCGGTCCGGATTCTCATCTGCAGCATCCAGACAAATAACAGCGTAAACCCGATCAACGATACATAGAACAGCACGCGCATGTTGGGAGCAAGCATTTTCGATTCGAAGAGAGGACCCTTCCCGCCCGCGTCCTCCTTTGCTCCGGGATGCAGGCCGGACATCATCCGCGGCATGACAAAGATAAAGAACGGAGCCGTCAGTCCACCAATGATGGAATACACGGCCGAAAGGGAGGCACGTTTTTCATCCGACTCGATGGCGGAGCGTAACGCAAAGTAGGCCCCATAGATCAGGAGGAGGATGAAAATTGAAGTCTGCCGGGGATCCCAGCTCCAGAACGATCCCCAGTTGAAACGGGCCCACAACGCCCCCGTCACCGTCGCAAGGATGCAGAACAGGAAACCGAGGCCCGCCGCTGAGACGGACTTGAAATCATAGTCGATTTCCTTTGTCCGAAGGTAGCGGAAACCGAAATAGGTCGAAACAAGGAAACCCAGCACGGAGGTCCAGGCCATCGGAACGTGAAAAAAAAGATTGCGGGCCTTGTCCTCCAAACCGGGAATAACAGGGAACTCCAGCCAACTCTGTGGCGATGGGGAAAGCGGTATCCCCAATCCTGCGATCACGATAAACGAGATAATTCCGAGTGAGCCATATTTGACAAACTTCATGTTAATCCTTCCAGACATAGTCGAAGAGCAGGAACGAGCCGCCGGTCATCACGAGGATGTATCCGACAAGGATCTGAAAGTCTCCCATCGCCTCGGAGAAGTTCTCTCCTTCCAGGGCACGGGCCGTGGCGTTCATCACGGTCATCAGGAGAACGATCAGAATGGGAAACGAGAGAACGGGATACAAGGTTCCTCTCGTGTTTGCCTTTGCCACGATGGCCGCTATGATCGTCGCCGCAGAGGCAAATCCCAGGCTTCCCAGAAAAACCGTCACAAAAAAAATGGAGGGCGTCTGAATGATGAAAAATTCTGAAAACACCAGGGTGTAGAGCACCGTGACGGCAAGCGTCAGGGATACCGTCAGGGCGGTGTTGAATAGCAGTTTCCCGAAATAGACCGTCGACGGTGATGCGACCAATTGCAACGTCAGAGTCGTCCCCCGTTCCTCTTCACTGACAAAAATACGCGATAGGCTCGACATGGCTGTGAAGAAGACGACGACCCAATACATTCCCGACAAGACTGTGGGGCTTGGCTGGTCCGCCCGAAGCGCAAAAAGGATCGTTGCAACAGCCGTCACAACAAACATCAAAAGGGCGTTAAGGGCATAGCGTGTCCTCAACTCCGAGCGAACATCTTTCGAAAACAAGGCTACCGTACTGGAAACTGCACTCATGACGACTCCAACATAAGGAATACTTGCAGTAACTTCAAGGTCGTAGACGGGGCACTACGCCACCTGGAACCGGCGACTGCACCACTTCGCCTCCCCTTCATCGTTGGTGGCCAGGATCAGAATCCCGGCCTTCCCTTGCTCCAACACCACTTGCTGCACGATTTCTATCCCCTCAGCGTCAAGGTTCGAAGTCGGCTCATCGAGAAGCAGAACACCAGGGGCGTGCAGGAGCGCGAAGGCATATTTGAGGCGTTGCTTCATACCCGAGGAATAACCCCGGACAAAATCATGCCGTCTTGCAGCAAGCCCGAAGCGATCGAGCAGTGCCTCCGCTCTCTCCTTGGTGAGTGAACCGTTCGATCGGATACTGGAGAGAATCATGAGATTCTCCAATCCCGTGAACTCATCGTACAACTGGAGATAGGGCGACACAAGTCCTATGGCCGATTTGATGTCATCCGGGAGAACCTTTGTTCCCTTCAGGGTATAGGCAACCGTCCCTTTCGTCGGAGTCAGAAGCCCGGAGAGTATTTTAATCAGCGTGGACTTGCCGGAACCGTTCTTTCCTGTCAGGGCGAGCGATTCCCCCGAGGAAATGGTGAACGTAAGATCGCGGAAAATCGTACGCCGGTTAAACTCCTGACTGATGCCGTTGATCGTAAGAGTGATGTCGTTCATTGAAGGATTGCCACCTTCCATCGGTATTCATTGCTCCCGCAGCGGGCAAAGAGAAAATAAACGCCCGAAGCAACCCGCTCCCGCAAGTCGCCGGTAGGAACATAGACGAGCTTGTTCCCAAACGCATCCACCACGGGATAGCGCTGCGAGTACACAAGATCGAAAGAAGCTGAAAGGAGGAAGACCTCCGCGTCGGCGGCCGTCGATCCGGTCAATGGTATTGTCAGCACGCGGGCCTCCTGGAGCCTGAGAGGATTTGGGGAAATCTCGGGAGCTGCATTGGCATTCTTCCGACTGGAGGATTCGAGGTACAACAATCGCCATGCTTTCGGGTCGCCGGAAAAACCACCCGTGACCCCTTTGGAGAGAGTCTGCGATGGAAGCGTGGTTTTTCCCGATGAGAGAGTAACGTCAAAGATCCGCGGATTGGGATCAACGCTGCCGGCCTCGACTATCTCCACGTTCGTGGCGAGAGCAGTAATAGTATCTCCTGGGAGAACGAACTGATAAAATTGCGATGAGAGCGGGTATGCAGAGGCGGAAATCGTGGAGGTCGAACCGTTATACGCGGCAGAGACATTAGGAACATAGCGCGGGTACCGATGCCCCTCGGGATAAAACCTGATGGTGTCCGCACGATCGGCGGTAAAGTAATTCCAGTAACTGAAGAGCGCAAATTCGGATACAAGGCCTGAACCATGTTGTTCGAGAACACCGTCTATGCTCTGCAACACCGGTGCATTCCGTATCCCGGACCATACCCCCCGCATCACATCCATCCCGAACCGCTTGGCAAGGAAATGGGCAAAAATCGACCGTTCATATCCGAAAAAAGTGGGAAAGCTGTACGTGGTAAACCGCAGTGACCGCTGCGTCTGAGATTCACGAAAACGTTGAAAGTATGACGGCACATCAAAAAGGTAATCGTTCACGTTGGGAAAAAGAACGTCCTCCATCCAAACGGCACTCAGTTCGTAAAAATAAAAATCATAATTCTCAGAACTGCTCCAGATCCCATACGCACCGATCTGCACGGCATGATGAAACTCGTGCGCTGCGGTCACTTTGAGCCCGTTCAGACCGGGGGTCCGGTGCCCAAGGTAATCATTATCGATCTCGATAAACGTGGAATACCGCTCGCTGGGGCCTCCGGGGATCAGGTCACTCGCGAGCCAGGAGGTACTTCCAAATTCCCCCGTTCCAAGGTCCCCGATATACACGTCATATTCACCCCCCCCTCCCTGCCCGTTGTCTGGGGGTGGAGGCAGATAGCCAAGGACCGTCACCTGAACTTCCCAGCAATGGTCAAAGGCTGCGACAACGGAATCAACGAACTGACTAAAGGTCCCGGGAATTCTCCCCGGAGACCCTCCCGTGGTAATCATCGCCGGAGCTTGAAAGCCGGTTGTGTCATAATGGATGCGGAATCTGCCGGAAGGGCTCACCCTGCTCGTTTGCCGCAAGGGTCGCTGAAGAATTCTTGCCAGATCAGCTTTACTGAGGGCCGGTGATTTACTTCCTAGGGCATGAGTCATGGCAAGAAGTGAGGTACCGCATTTTGCATCACTGAACGAGGACATCGGGACATCTCCAAGGAGCCCCGCCAAGCCGCTGCGCAACGAGGCTTGCCTTACGTTCGACGAGGTTTGGGCCATTCCCGGAGGCATCAGCAGGATTCCAAGCAAGACAGTCACAAGGATCGTCACTCGTTCCCCCTGCTCAAAAGGAGTGTGCCGTTATAGAGCCTGAGCGTACCTTTCTGTGTGTCGCTCACAGCAAAATCAAGGACCCCGTCCCCGGTCAGATCTCCCACGGCAAAGTGGCTGGCTGACGGAACGCTCAAAAGCACACGGAATGCATCGAACGTTCCATCCCCGTTTCCACGCAGCCACCCGATGGCATTGCGCGTCATTTCATGCAGGACGATATCAACGGCCCCGTCCCGGTCAAGATCCACAAATTGCAACTGCGACCGGTCGCTGATCTGGATATTGACCGCCACGGTGTCCGGCAAATGAAATGTCCCGTCCCCTTTTCCCCTGACGAGATTCAGCATTTTCACCTGTTGAGGGAAGGCGATCAGGATATCGGGGTTTCCATCCTTGTTGCAGTCGGTGTTCCAAAAATACGATTTTTGGATCTGTTGTTCAGTCAACTCGTAGGAAAACACTTTTTGTCGGAACGAGAGGACCGAGTCGCCCAACGACACTGCAAATTCGTACTTCGCCTGTGAATTGCGAAAGAGATACGAGACATCGACCAATCCATCCTTGTTCACGTCGGAAACGGAGGCACCCAGGAGCGCATTCGGGATGGTGAGGCGGAAGTTTCTTTCGATAAACCGCTGGGGTCCCAGTTGCTGGAACAAGGTAAGCGCCGGCAGGCTGTTCGAGGTCGAAGAATTATAGGAAAAGAAACTGACGAGCCCTTCCTCATTCTGATCCCAATACAGGAGCTCTGCCTCACCCGTTGTCGGGATGACATAATTTACGGTCGAACGGTCCCGAAGGTCCAACGTAAAAAAAGAAAGCTGGTCGCTTTGGGGATAGGAAACGATAAAGCGAGCGACAGAATCGACCAGGGAATGAAACCCGAGATACCGGGGATTTTCTGCGAGCGTGAAGGAGGACGGACCCATGAATCCCCCTTCACTCTGGTTCACGAACAAAGAGAGGGAGTTTGTCCCGGCATTCACCAATGCAATATCCGTCCGCCCATCCACATTGAAGTCTTCCAGAACGACTCCTCGTGGCCGGACACCCGCAACAAACTCCAGGGAGTCGCGCAATGCCGCCGCTCGCATGCCCGATTCAAGGAGCAGGAGCTGCTCTCCCTGCCGATCAAGCACGAGCGCGTCGGCACGGCCGTCGAGGGTGAAATCCGCAACAACAACATCGACGGGATCCATACCCGCGGAAAACATCTCCCGTTCCGTGGTGATCTCAAGTCCCGTGTTGAAATGCACTCCGAGGGAAGGGGGCCGGACGATGCGGACGAGGTCTGGGAAACCGTCATTGGTGACGTCGGCCAATACAGGTTGTACCGTTTGCTTTTCAACAGGGAGACGTGTCTCCAGATGAAAATCACCCAATCCATTGCCGCCCCACACCTCCATGCGCGAGGGATTCTGCATCCAGAGGACCAGGTCCAGGTGTCCCTGAAACGTCAAAGGGAGGGCGAATATCGTTTCAACATTCCCATCGACCTGGAGAACGGCCTGATCGAGAAAGGCGCCGAGACCGACGCCATAGAGAAAATGGATTTCGCTTTTCACCCAATCATAGGCAATGAGATCGAGGATCGCATCGTTATTGAGATGGGCAAGTACAGCCGCGCCGACTGAGGTTTCCGGATAGATGGTCCTCCCCATCCGGAAGGATCCCGGTGCACGACCGAGAAAGGGGACGATTCCGGGATTCTCCCGATCGTACATCAGAATATCGGGCCGGCGATCGTTATTAATATCCCCTACAAGCACGCCAAACGGTGTGATCGGGGGCGTCAACACGGTCCAGGCGGAGAGGCTGTCGGGTGCAGTGTCGACCACGATGGCAACCTTGTGCTCAGATCGATCGATGATGAGGATATCCTTCACACCGTCTCCATTGACATCCTCAAGCAGGACGGAATCAAATCGGAGTGGTGCGGTATGCTCGCGGTACGACACGGTCGTTGCCGCGGAATCAAACTTCCCGAGCGTGATTGAGGTCGATTCCTTGTTCCAGAGGACGATGGTGGCCGCCGGGGGTTGGGTCAGCAGGGCCCCATGGTCGAAATTGCCGGGGACGGAAAACGCATGATATAACCCAAAGGGTGTATCGTGCGTTTGGCTCGAGGATTGTGAGGTAACGATCCACCAGGAAAACAAAGCGGCAGCGAGAAACTGCGATGAGCGTTGCACTACGTCAGGAGGGGTTCGCACGAATATTCAACATTGGTTGCCGGAGTTCGCGCTCGAGAACTTCAAACGGTACTGTCACCGGGGTTTCCGGTGCTTCAAGCGAAGATGGCGGCGTCGCGCTGCGTCGGCGTAACGGCGTTTTTGCTCCCTGGTCACGGGCTTAATCGGTTCCACGGCGACGGGCTTCCCCTGTTCATCGATGGCAACAAAGGTCAGGTACGCGCTGTTAGCGTGTTTCTTTTCCCCCGTGAGAACATTTTCTTTTGTGACACGAACGCCGACCTCCAGTGACGTGTGAAACACGCGGTTCACCGAGGCCTGGAGCGTAAGAACCTCCCCCTGCTTGATGGAATGAAGAAAGTTCAGTTCATCCACCGATGCGGTGACGCACACCCGGTTACTGTGACGCGATGCGGCAATCGCGGCTGCGATATCGATCATATGCATTAATCGTCCCCCCAACAAATTCCCCAGCCGATTGGTGTCGTTCGGCAACACCATCTCGGTCATCTCAACCTGGGATTCATGGACGGTCCGTATCGTTGTGCGCACCATGGCTATTGTGTCCGAAGCAATTGGGATTGCTGATGGTTCGACTGTTCCGTTGCCGCGTTGGGGGCCGCGCTCCGTTGTTTTTGGAGAATCGAGTTTCGAAGCTCTTCCGCCTCCCCCTTGAAGGAACTCGCCGGATACTTCACGAAGAACTTTTCAATCTCTACCCGCGCCTCCTCGAGTCTGTTCCGGTACAGCATGGACTCGGCTTTTTTTAATTGAGATTGCTCGGCATACGGAGAGTCGTAGTACTTTTCCAGCACATGGTCGAAGGAATTGATCGCCGCCCGGTAATATTCCATCCTCATATAGATCACCCCGTTTTCGAACTCCTTCCGGGCAAGCTTGGCATTCAACTCCCCGATTTTCGCTTCGGCATCCGGCACCAACGTGTCGGTAGGGTGATATTCGATGAACGTCTGAAACTCGTCGATCGCCTTCCGCGTGTTTTCCTGGTCCAGGTAGGGGGCGGGAGAACTGTAAAAATAGCACAATGCCTTCCGGTAGCGGGATTGCGAGACAAATTCGCTCGTCGGCATGGTCCGCGTGAGTGCTTCATATTCATACGCTGCCAGGAGGTACTGTTCCCTCTTGAAATAGCACTCGGCAATGTAGAACTGGGCATCGTCCGCAAGCCCGCCTCCCTGGAATTGGAGCGTCACAATCTTAAAGTCCTCGATCGCCTCGAAATAGTCCTCGTTGTTGAACTTTTCCATGGCGATCTTAAACCGTTCCTCGGCGCTCAACTGTTGCAGTTCTTCGCTCGCGGCGCATCCTGCAAGAACGAGCGCAATGATCGCAATCCAGCAAAGCTCAAGCACACGGTTACTCATTTTGAAGTTGGACAAAATACCCACCCCTTTCTTCCCGAAGAACGACATTGGACAACATTTGAACCCTGTCTATAATCTCCTGTTGCTGGACGACCTCACTCAAAAACAGCGGCTGCATTGCAGCGCGCAACGGCAACAACCGCATCCGTTCCACCCTGGTGCTGAGGGAGTCTTTGCGGATCCAGACCTCCACACCAAACGACTTCTGGGTCCATTCATGCTGCGGTTGGGAAAAAACGAAATTCCCCAGAGAATAAAAAATGTATTTGGACCGGTAGCGTTCAATCCCCTGCGGAACATGAGGATGATGGCCCAACACAAGATCCGCTCCCGCGTCGATCAGAAACCGAAACTGCGAAAGAGTGCCCGGCGGGGGACGATCCGCATACTCCAAACCGCCATGAAGGCTCACGATGACGAGGTCAGACTTCTTCTTTGCCTCCCGTATTTCGCGGCGCGCTCTCCGTTCCTCAAACAAGGAAATCCTCGCCCGCCAGGGACCGGGAATATTAACGAACTGCGTATACGCCAGGAACGCAATCCGGATCCCATGTTTCTCAACGAGAGCGGCGGGAAAAAGAACTGCAGAATCCCGGGATGTCCCGGTTGCAACTATTCCCGATCCGCGCAAATGCTCAAGGGTTTCCTCAAGTGCGCGAATCCCGTAATCGTATGCATGGTTGTTTCCCGTCGAGACCACCGACACGCCCCCACGGCGCAAGGCCTCTGCCCCTTCAGGAGGACCGCAGAAGATCAAATTATCGTCAGGGTGCTGAGTTTCTCCCCCTTGATCGGAAAGCTGACTCTCCAGGTTGACAAAAACAACGTCCGCCGCCAGCAAAGTCTCTTTCACCTGTCCCAAGGGATAGTCTAGATTCCCTTTCAACAATTCCTGCCCCACCACCCGACCGAGGTTGACATCACCAAACGCCAGCAGTTTCAAGCGCTGAGGTTCAACCGATTCTTGTCCCCCGACCTCCTTCGGACTAAGCGCAGTCTGTCCGTAACCCATCACTCCCCAGAACACCACAAGACTTCCTTGACAGAGGAGAAATCTGCGATTCAACTTCTCACCGTAAAGAACAAATAAATAATCAGGAACGCACCGGTGATAAGGAAGACCGGCCCGGCAATCTTTTCCAACAAGGATGGCGTCGAATCAGCCGGGGTCTCCATCACCGGGAGAACAACCGGTCCCCTTTGCATAACAGTGTCCAGCGTCACCGCTGAAAAAGAGCCGAGGTACATGACATTTCCGTCCTTGCCTTCGAGACGGGCTTCCAATTCACTGCGAATGGATCTCTCAAATCCCGCCCCCTGGAGCTCCCGATGACCGACTGTGTGGTTGAGCATCAGAACGTGCAGAGCCGGGGTAATGTGCTCCTTCCCTGGAAGCCGGAGAACGTAACCCGCTCCGCTGATCGCTTCTATAAGGGCATTCTCCAGCATGGTCTTTCCGGAACTCGCTTCAACCTGCAATCCCAGAGTGGCCGGCGCAGGGACTTTCTCTTTGATCGCCCTCCCGATGTCGTTTCCCATGCTCCGCAGCTGTGTGCGAACGACGGACAACACGCTGTCCGATCCTTGGGCTTGCACTCTTCCGACGAGGACAAGGCTCAACGATGCGATAAGGAATAATCGGGAACAAACGAGAGAACAAGCCATGGGTCAGGCGTAAATTCCACGCAGCTTGAGTGTCCTGGCTACTTTGTCAATGGCCAGGATATAGGCCCCAATCCTGAGCGACACCTTATATTTGTCCGCAGTAACAAAGACGGAATGGAAGGCTTCCTTCATCATCCGTTCCAGGCGGCTGTTGACACGGTCAAGGGACCAGAAATACCCGACACGATCCTGCACCCACTCGAAATACGACACCGTAACACCGCCCGCATTGGCAAGAATATCGGGAACGACAAGGATCCCCTTCTCCTGGAGAATAGGATCGGCCTTCGCAGTGGTCGGTCCGTTCGCCCCTTCCACGATGATTTTTGCTTTGATCTTCCCCGCATTCCGGTGGGTGATCTGATCTTCCTTGGCCGCGGGCACGAGCACGTCGCACTCCAGTTCCAGCAAAGCATCCTGGTCGATCGCCTCCGCCCCCGGGAATCCTGCCAGGGTCCGGTTGGTCCTGACCCACTCGAGGGCTTTCTCGATGTCGATCCCTTTCTTGTTGTAAAACGCTCCGCTGACATCGCCGACGCCGATAATCCTGCACCCCTGCTCTCTCAAAAGTTGGGCCGTGATAGAACCGACATTGCCGAATCCCTGAACGACCACCGTAGTATCTTTCGGCTTCATCCCGAGTTTCTCCATGGCGGAGAGTGCCGAGATCATACATCCGCGCCCGGTTGCCTCTCTCCTTCCGAGCGATCCCCCCAACAGGAGCGGCTTGCCCGTGACGACCGCGGGCTCCGTTTTTCGCATGTGCATGCTGTACGTGTCCATCACCCACGCCATGATCTGTTCGTTGGTATTCATATCGGGAGCAGGGACATCGCGATCAGGACCAAACGTATCGATAAGGTTCGAGGTGTAACGGCGCGTAATCTTTTCCAACTGAAGCGGGCTCAGCCTGGAAGGATCACAACGGACTCCCCCTTTGGCCCCTCCAAACGGGATATTCATGATAGCGCACTTCCAAGTCATCCAGGCGGCAAGAGCCTTCATCTCGTCCAGACTCACATCGGGAGCATACCGGATGCCTCCTTTGGAAGGGCCGAGGATATCGTTGTGGATGACACGGAATCCCTCGAATACTTTCACCTCCCCATTATCCATGGCAATGGGGATGGAGACGATGATCTGGCGAACGGGAGTTTTCAGGTATTCATAGACGCCGGGCTCAAGATTCAACAGGTGAGCGGCAACGTCAAAACGCTGCATCATGGATTCAAACGGGTTCTCCTTATCGAGAATCGGTGCAGGTTCCCGATAAATGAACGGCTGCTGTGTGCTCATGCCTTCCTTCAGTTGGTTGATACATTAGGAGAGTCCGCCCATCGCAAGCTGTTCCAGTCTCGCAACCCGCTCTTCCATCGGCGGGTGTGTTGAGAAAAGTTTCATCATGCCACCGCCGCTGAGCGGATTCACGATAAACATATGTGCCGTGGCGGTGCCGGCATTCGCCATGGGAATTCGTTCGACGCCTGCATGGAGTTTCCGCAACGCGTTCGCAAGGCTCAAAGGCCTGCCGCAGATCCGGGCGCCGCCGGCATCCGCAGCAAATTCCCGCGAGCGTGATACCGCGAACTGGATCAACATCGCGGCGACAGGGGCGAGTATCAGCAGCAGGATTTCGCCGACCGGGTTCGAGTTTTCCCGATCGCGGTTCCCACCGCCGAACATCGATGTCCACATCGCCATACGGGTCAAAAACGTGATCGCCCCCGCCATCGCGGCGACGATTGTTCCAATCAGGATATCCCTGTGCTTGACATGTGCAAGTTCATGGGCCATCACTCCTTCTAATTCATCGTCACTGAGCATCCGGAGAATCCCTTCCGTGGCGGCAACGGCGGCATGCTGCGGGTTGCGGCCGGTTGCAAAGGCATTCGATGTTTCCCCTGGAATGATATAGACCCTCGGCATGGGAAGCTCCGCCTGGACGGCAAGCTTCCGGACAGCATTATAGAGCTTTGGCGCCTCCTGCTCCGTGACCTCCTTTGCACCGTAGGTCATGAGGATGATCTTGTCCGAAAACCAGTACATCCCGAAATTCATAAGCAGGGAAAAGGCAAAAGCGATGAACAACCCCTGTTCTCCTCCAAACCATTGGCCGATCAGCATCAAGAGCCCCATCATCAGAACCATCAGACCGACCGTTTTTACCATATTCATGACGCAACACTCCTTAAAACGAGAGAGATATTTAAAATTTGGACGAACAAAGTTAAAAAAAAAAGGGTTAGCAAACAAACGGCCGTAAGGCGTTTCATTCCCCGGCCCTAGGCCGGAACAACACAGAAGAACGACAAAGAGTTGCCAGACTGTAACGGAGGAGGGTTAGGATCGTTTGGCGGAAATCCGTTGGAGGGTTCTTTGAACAAGGTCGATGTTTTCATCCAGAAAATGTCTTGAGAATCGACGGGCGCGCTGCACTACATGGGAATCGAGGTGGGTGAACAAAAGATCTTCCTCGAAATACGGTGACCGGGCAATAAGATCGCCGCCTGGACCTGCCACGGCCGAGCCTCCCCAAAAATTAACGCCGTCCTCGAACCCTACCCTGTTGCAGAAGAGGATATACGAACTCAGGAGTCTCGCATAAGCCTTGAGGTGCTCGTGATTGACGGCCGCGGTTTGGAGTTCCTTCGTATTGTCTGCCATGCGCGTAGGACTTGCGGTCAATGTCAGAATCGCCTCCGCGCCGTCGAGAGAAAGCAGGTACGGAAGTGAGAGGTGCCAGAGATCCTCGCAGATGAGGACACCAAATCGTCCATGCTTCGAATCAAACGCTGCCACCCGTTGCCCCCTACTGAAGTACCGTCCCTCCTCGAACATGCCGTACGTCGGCGGGTAAATCTTCCTGGTACAATCCTTGACCTCCCCATCTTCCATCACCAGGGCCGCATTATAGATCCCATGGTCGGGGGCGCTTTCCACAAAGCCCAGGACGATGGTGATGGACTTGCTTCGTTGCAGGAATAGGCGGAAAAAAGGATCGGAGGGGTTGAGAGCAACCTCCCAGGCGAGATCGCGCAGCGTATATCCTGTCAGGCTCAATTCCGGGAACAGGATCAGCCGGGCTCCCTGCTTGATTGCCCGGTCGATGGAAGCAAGATGGGACTCGCGGTTGGCTTTTAAATCCCCAAGTTTCGCGTCGATCTGTGCTATGGCAATGTCGACATTCATGGTCTCTGTTGTCTGTCTCGTTTCACCTGCGTCATGGCCGGAAGGGCCGGCGTACATTCGTTCATTCGATTGTTTCAGGAAAGGTCGATCATACGGATATCCTTGATGTACTGCACGGTCTTGTCTTCTTTCAAGTTGTGAAGCTTTTCCATTTTTGCTTCAATCCGGACGACATTGTCCTTGATAATCCCCAGATACTTCACCCCTTTTTCCGAATGCTCCTTCCGAAGCAGGAGTTCCACTGCTTCCTTCATGCTTTTGAGGGGGGAGGTCACTTCCGCACTGATCCCGACAATGAGCTCCTGCATGGCCTCCAGCCGTTTCTTCCGGATTTCCAGCTCGGCAACTTCGAGCTGGAACTTCCTTTTTTCCACAACGCTCATGATCGTCTTCGGCAACACCGGCGTGCTGATCTCTTCCTTTACCAGATAATCCTCCACGCCGAGCTTCATCACCTCAACGGCGAGGTTCATGTCCTTGTTCACGGTCAGGAAGATGACCGGGTGATCAATGTTCTTCTCCTTCAGGACTTTCGTCACCTCAAGGCCGTTGATGCCCGGCAAAAAATAATCCATGAGAATGACGTCGATCTCTTTGTTCCGTTCCGCTTCTTCGATGCCTTCGCTCCCGTTATCCTTCCAGAGCACTTCGATTTTTGCTTCTTCATACTTATCAAGGTACAATTTGACAAGTTTCGCGAAGGCCGCGTTGTCCTCAATCAGGAGGACATTGATATGCTGGCCAGGTGTCATGGTCATTTTCTTGGCGGTAGTTTGGCAATGGTGGACCAGTATTCCTGGAACGTCTTCACAACGCTCCCGAACTCCTGGAGGATGACTGATTTGGAAACATAGCTGCTTGCGCCCAGCTCATAGGCTTTGCGCACATCTTCTTCCCGATCGGAGCTGCTGATGATAATCACCGGAATCCCGACGGTATTCTCCTCCCCTTTTAGTCTCCGGAGAACCTCCCTCCCGTCGATACGCGGCAAGTTCAGGTCGAGGAAAATCAAATCGGGTCTCCCTTGTTCATCGCATGCGGGGGAATTGAGAAAATCGAGGGCCGACTTCCCGTCGTCAAAATACGTAATACGGTTGCGGCTCCCATTCTGCTGGAAAGCCCATTGGAGAATGCGTGCATGGTCATGATTGTCATCGATCAAAACAATGCTCAATGCCGATCGGTGGTCAGCCATACGTAGCTCTCCTACGCGTTCGGGATAATGAAATAGAACGTCGAGCCCTCGCCCGGCTTGGAATCGACCCAGATACGCCCGCCGTGCGCTTCGACAATTTTTTTGACGATGGTCAAACCCGCTCCAGACCCTTCAAACTCGTCCCGTTTGTGCAAGCGCTGAAAGATCATAAAAATTTTATCAAAATATTCCGGCTCGATCCCGATGCCGTTGTCCCGGATGAAAACCCTCGTCCCCTCCGCCTGCACCTCCGCCCCCACTTCAATGGTCGGATTCGCCGTGCGGGAAAACTTGATCGCATTGGAAAGAAGGTTACGAAAAACGATCTTTATATGCGTATCAACCGCGGGAACCTCCGGCAAGGGATGATGCACAACCACGGAGATTCTACGTTCTCGGATGGAAAACCGTAATTCTTCCAGGACATCCCGAAGGACGGTCGAGAGTTGCAATGGCACCTTCTTCTCCGCCAGTTTTGTGACGCGGGAGAGCTGGAGCAGCTCATCAATGAGTCGCTTCATATGGGCGCATGAATCGACCACTGACTGCAGGTACTCCCTCCCCGACTCATCAAGCAACTGAAGGTATTCATGACGGAGCATCTTGGCGTACCCTTCGACACTGATCAACGGCTCCTTGAGGTCGTGGGAAACCACATAGGTAAAATCATCGAGTTCCTTGTTCCGCGCCTCGATCTCCTGCGATTTCAGAATCGTCTCCTGGTAGAGATTGGCCTTTTCAATGGCGATTCCGACCACGTTGGCAATACTCTGCAACAGGGTCAGATGGTCCTGCGAATACTGGTCGACGGTATAGGATTGGGCCGACAGGACCCCGATCGTCCTGTCCTTGGAGAACATGGGGACGTACATCAACGACGCTGTTGCCTGGGTCTCGTTCCCAAAGGGAGTGTAGCGGATCTGGGATGGAATTTCCGGGCGAAGCTCCAGCAGGGGTTTGCGTCCTCTGATGACGGAAGCGGTCGCCATGGTATCGTCCAACTCCATCACGGAACTTCGCACATCGAACTCCCGCCGTTCGCCATTGACGACATCGACGATGAAAATCGGGTGGATGATATTCTTACGCTCATCATACAGGTCGATGAAAAATGCATCAACCGGTATAACCTTTTCAATTTGCTTGTAGGTGATCCGGGCTATTTCCTCGGTGTCAAAGGTTTCCGTCAGAGCGCGGCTCAGGTCATAGAGCACTTGCAAGCGTTGCAACTGCCGGCTCAATTCAGTACGGGAGATTTGCCGCTCGGTGATATCCCTTGCGATGTTCACCATCAGCACCGGGTCGCCGGCGCTGTTCCGCAGAAGCGTTGTGTTCAAGCTGACAGCGATGCGGTCGCCGTTCTTGCGTAACCACGTGATATCGAAATCACGGAGAAGATTGTTCTCGCGCAGCTTGTCCAGCCACCCGATATAGGATCGGAGGTCCTCCTCGGGAACCCAAGGATACGGAATTTCCGTCCCAAAAGCCTCCCTCCTGGAATATCCCGTGAACCGCTCAAACTCATCATTCACATCGAGGACTTTCCCCTGGAGGTCCGTAATCACCAACGCATCCACCATGGAGTTCACGACATTCCTTAACAACCCTTCGGAATCCGTCAATCGCCGCTCCAATTCCTTTCGGTCAGTGATATCATTGACCGAGAGAATCAAAGCAGGGACATCATGGTGAGCCGTCATGCTGATGGTCATCTCGACGTCGATAGAGGTGCCGTTTTCCCTCAGCATCCGCGTTTCAAAACGGGAGGGGATTGTTTCGCCACGAAACGCCCGCTGCTCCAGCACTGTAAAGAACATGCGCGAGCCCTCGTCGAGAAACCGGCGAATCTCCTTCCCTAAAACTTCATCACTCGCCCGGTACCCCAGGAGCTTGCAGAACATCGGATTTGCAACAACGAGCCGTTCATCCTGCACCACGGCCGTGCCGTACGGAGAATGCTGGAACAGGGTCCGATAATTCGGCTCATCCTCGACCCCGGGGAGAGGGAAGAATTCCGGCAACGCCATGGTGCTCTTGCCGAAACTCCACAGTTTCGAACTGGTCGAGGGGCCCCCTTGATGCGCAAGTGACACCAGGTAGTACCCCCCTGCCAGGCGAGTGGCGTGGAGAAATACTGTTTGTCCATGGCTGCCGTTCAAAGTCTGGACCCGACCACGTTTTATCGACTGGAAGGAGACATTCTGAGTCGATGGAATAAATTTTGAGAGGGGTTGATTGATAAGATTGGACCGTTTCTTCCCCAGCAACACCAAGGCAACATCGTTCGCCAGGAGACATTCCCCTTTGCCGTTGAGGATCAAGAGTCCTCCTCCCATGCTCTTAAAGACGTGCTCAAAGAGAGCAGCAGGGACGGCATTCTTGCCGGTAGCCTTCTTTCGTGCGGGAAGGCTCCGCTTCACAGATGAAGATGATTTTCGTTTCACGTGGTGACGACGGAAGTATCCAGGGAAAGCGATTTTCCCATCATGGGAGCCAGTTCCTGTAAGCGGTCCATTAAGCGCCGAAAGGTATCCGGGCGTAGTGACTGAAAGCCATCCGAAAGTGCTTTCTCGGGATCCGGATGCACCTCGATAATCAACCCGTCCGCCCCCGCGGCCACTGCAGCCTGCGCCATGGGCGGGACCAATTCCCAGGACCCGGTCCCGTGGCTCGGGTCAACAAGGATCGGAAGATGCGAAAGTTTCTTCACCAGAGGGACCGCGTTCAGATCAAGCGTATTACGGGTATAGGTTTCAAACGTCCTTATTCCCCTCTCGCAGAGAATCACATTGTAGTTTCCCCGTGCGACGATGTATTCCGCCGCCATCAAGAGTTCCTCCACCGTGGCAGAGAAGCCCCTCTTGAGCAAAACCGGTTTGTTCGTCTCTCCAATTTTCTCCAGCAACGAAAAATTGTACATGTTCCGTGCACCCAGTTGAAGGACATCCGCGTATTCCGCCACCAAAGAAAGCGTCTCGGTATCCTTCACCTCCGTGACGATGTGCATTCCGGTTTTCTCGGCAGCCTCCCGCAGGAATTCCAGGCCGTCTGCCTTCAAACCCTGAAAAGCGTACGGGGAACTGCGGGGCTTGAACGCTCCTCCGCGAAGAAATTTAACTCCCATCTCCCGAAGCATCGAGGCAATCTCGAGAATCTGGTCCCGGCTTTCAACGGAACAGGGACCGGCAATGACCGTGAGCATGCGTCCTCCGATATTGTCAGCACCTACCCGAACGACAGTGTCCTCGTGCTTTACCTCCCGACTGACCAGTTTGAACGGTTTGGAAACAGGAACAGCATCCAGCACACCCGACATGCTTTTAAAGAGGTCAGGATCGACACGTCCTTTGTTCCCGGTAATACCGATGGCAATGCGCTGGGCGCCGGGAATCTCATGCGACCGGAACCCCAGGGATTGAATCTTTTCCTTTACTTGCTCGACGTCCTCTCTGGGCACATCGGGCTTCATTAATATCAGCATACCCTATCCTTATACATCCAATGAGGACAAATCAAGGAAGAATGGTGCAACTCGCCAGAATTAGTTGATATGGTAACAAAACTTCATTCTAAAAACAAGGTTGGACGATCCAAGCCTTGAACTGTTTGAGGAATCTTCTTAGCAACATAGGTGCACGCTAACGTCCGCTATAAATGGTATGGCTCCGGCAGTCCAAATTGAGACAGTCCCAAGAAGGCAGCTTCAACGTACATCCGCGGCGTTTCACAAAAGGATCGTGGATGGAACGGCTGCTGAAAAAGAGACACGGAGAGAACTGCAAGGAAAGTAACGGGACTCCAACACGCCCCGACTCAACCATCAATAAAAAAGGCAATCCAGGGATTGCCTTTCATTCTCATGCATCAAGAGGAAATAACCATCAAAGAAATCGTTATTGGAGGAGAGACCTTCCAATTACGACCCTTTGAATTTCAGAAGTGCCTTCGTAGATCTCCGTGATTTTCGCGTCGCGCAGGAACCGTTCGACCTTATATTCCCGCACATACCCATAGCCGCCGTGGATTTGAATAGCTTCAAGGGCGGATTCCACTGCCACCTTCGATGCGAAGAGCTTTGCCATTGCGGCAGCGGTTGCGTAGGGTTGATTCCGATCCTTGAGTGCTGCAGCGTTCAAGATGAGACCCCGAGCAGCTTCTATCTTCGTAGCCATATCGGCAATCTTAAATTGAATTCCCTGGAATTCGGCAATCGGATGGTTGAAGGCTTTACGCTCTTTGGCATATTTCACGGAGGCTTCCAGGCTTCCCTCCGCAATGCCAAGCGCTTGCGTCGCGATCCCAATGCGTCCCCCGTCAAGGGTCTTCAACGCGAACTTGATCCCCTCCCCTTCCTTACCGAGCAAATTCGAGGCCGGAATCCTGCAATCCTGAAACGCCAGGGAAACGGTATCCGAGCTCCGGATACCAAGCTTCTTCTCCTTTTTTGCGACGGAAAACCCCGGAATGTTCTTCTCGACGATGAACGCGCTGACCCCTTTGGCCCCTTTGGAACGATCCGTTGACGCCATCACCAGAACCACATCCGCCTGGGAGCCGTTCGTGATAAAATTCTTCGTCCCGTTGAGGATATAGTACTCTCCCTCCCGTCGGGCCGTTGTCCGTTGATTTGTAGCATCGCTCCCGGCCTCCGGTTCAGAAAGCGCAAATGCCCCCAGCGTCTTTCCCGTGGCAAGGTCCTTCAGGTATCGTTCTTTTTGCTCCTCCGTACCGAATGTCTCAAGGCCCCAGCAAACAAGGGAGTTATTGACCGACATGATCACGCATGCCGAAGCATCAACTTTGGAAATCTCTTCCATCGCGAGAACGTAGGAGATCGTATCAAGGCCGGCTCCTCCGTACCGCTCGGAGACCATCATCCCCATGAACCCCAACTCTCCCATTTTTTTTACCGCTCCGGTGGGAAACTCTTCCTTTTCATCCCGCTCATCCGCCGTGGGGGCCAACTCTTCCAGCGCGAATTGCCGGGCCGTATCGCGAATCATTAACTGTGTTTCTGTAAATTCGTAGTTCATGGGAATCATCGGTCCTTTTCAGAAGGCCAGTACGGAACGTTCTCGATTAGGTATAAGAATAGAACCCCCTGCCTGTTTTTTTCCCCAGGTGCCCTGCTGCGACCATCTTTTTGAGCAGAGGACATGGACGGTACTTGTCGTCTCCGAGTCCTTTCTGAAGCACTTCCATAATCGAGAGACAAACATCGAGTCCGATGAAATCTGCCAGTTGCAAAGGGCCCATCGGATGGTTCATCCCCAACTTCATCACGGTATCGATCGCCTCGGGAGTCGCAACACCCTCCATCACACAAAACATTGCCTCGTTCAACATGGGGAGCAGGATGCGGTTGGATATAAAACCGGGATAATCATTGACTTCGACGGGAGTTTTCTCCAATTCTTCGGAAAGGCTCTTCACCGTTTGAAATGTCTGATCCGAGGTCGCAAGGCCCCTGATAATCTCCACCAACTTCATGACAGGCACGGGATTCATAAAATGCATGCCGATCACCTTGTCCGGCCGGCCTGTTACCGCCGCAATTTCCGTGATGGAGATGGAGGAGGTGTTGGAAGCAAGGAGAGTGGATGGGCGGCTGAATTGATCGAACTTGCGGAAGAGATCCTTCTTGATGGCGTCGTTTTCCGTCGCCGCCTCAATGATAAGATCGGCCTCCTTGCAAGCTTCCTCCAGGTCAAGCGATGGCCGGATTCTTGCAAGAATTTCGTTCTTCTGCGCCTCCTGGAGCGATCCCTTTTTGATCTGGCGATCGAGATTGGATCCGATCGTAAGGAGGGCGCGATCCAGAAAGCTTTGCTGAAGATCGTTCAAGAGAACGGTAAACCCGTGCTGTGCGAAGACATGCGCGATACCGTTTCCCATCGTTCCGGAACCGACAACCGTGATGTTGGCTTTACGTTCAGAGGACATGGCTTTATCCGTTGTGAGTCCGTGTAGGAAGCTCAAGATTATTCCCCGAAGGAGGGGGACCAGCTCACGTCAACTCCACAATGACGGCGCTCGCCTCCCCGCCCCCGATACAGATCGCCGCCATCCCGCGTTTCTTATTCCGCTGCTTCAAGGCATGGAGCAAGGTCACGAGAATCCTGGCACCGCTCGCGCCAATGGGATGACCAAGAGCCACCGCTCCGCCGTGGACGTTGACTTTCGCATTGTCGATCCCGAGCATCTTGTTGACCGCCAGGGTCACGACCGCAAATGCCTCATTGATCTCGAACAGATCGATCTCCTCGAGTTTGAGGTTACACTGTTTCAGGACTTTGGTGATGACATCCGCCGGAGCCGTGGTAAACCATTCAGGCTTCTTTGCTGCCGAAGCATACCCGACGATGCGAGCCATGGGTTTCAACCCCATGGCGGCAGCCCTGGCCCCGGACATCACGACGAGGGCAGCAGCCCCGTCGTTGATCTTGGATGCATTCGCAGCCGTTACCGTTCCATCGGGGACGAATGCGGGCTTCAGTTTCGCCATCTTTTCAAAGTTCGCCTTGAAGGGTTCCTCGTCCTGCTCAACGATCGTCTCGCCCTGCTTATTCTTCATCGTGACGGGAAGAACCTCTTCCTTGAAGAAACCTTCCTTCCAGGCTTGTTGCGCCCGCGTATAACTCAGCACGGCAAACTCATCCTGCGCTTCGCGCGGAACAGCACACTCCCTTGCGCACAGCTCGGCGGCATTTCCCATGTGAAAGTCGTTGTAGACATCCCACAATCCATCCTTGACCAGAGAGTCTGTCACTTTGCCATGCCCCAGGCGGTATCCCCCGCGTCCTTGTTCCAGCAGATAGGGGGTGTTGGACATGCTCTCCATCCCTCCGGCAACAATAGCCTCGGCATCCCCCAGCCGGATGGCCTGCGCCGCAAGCATGACAGCCTTCAGCCCAGAACCGCACACTTTGTTGATGGTCATGCACTCCACCGACTCCGGTAATCCGGCGAACAGGGCAGCCTGCCGCGCAGGGGCTTGACCTTCGCCGGCTGTGAGGACATTTCCAAGAATGACTTCCTGGATATCAGACTTTTGAAGCCCGGCGCGCCTCACCGCCTCCTCGACCACCAACGCTCCGAGCTTTGGAGCGGAAAGAGGGCTTAGCGCCCCGAGAAATGCGCCGATGGGCGTTCTGCATGCACTGACAATAACAGCATCATTCATGGGAACACGCTTTGGAAGAGTGTTGAGATCAGGTGGGATACGAGCCGGGTGAAGCAACGAGGGAGCATGGGGATTACAACCATTGACCGCCTAACTGTTCATCGATTTCAGGAATTCTTTATTGGACTTTGTTCCCTTCATCTTCTCCTGAATAAATTCCATGGCATCGACCGGGGTCAACTCGCTCAGGAATTTTCGGAGAATCCAGACACGGTTCAGTTCCTCCTGTTCCATCAGAATCTCTTCTTTCCGGGTTCCGGAGCGGTTCACATCGATTGCCGGGAAGACGCGGCGATCGCTCAGCTTGCGATCGAGCACGATTTCCATGTTGCCGGTCCCCTTGAACTCTTCGAAAATCACCTCATCCATACGGCTGCCGGTTTCAACAAGTGCGGTTGCAATAATCGTCAGGCTTCCTCCCTCCTCGATATTCCTCGCAGCGCCGAAAAAGCGCTTCGGACGATGGAGGGCATTCGCGTCAACACCGCCCGAGAGAATCTTCCCGCTATGCGGAACCACCGTGTTGTGGGCACGGGCAAGGCGTGTGATGGAATCCAGCAGGATCACTACATCCTTCTTGGCCTCCACCAGCCGCTTTGCCTTCTCAAGCACCATGTCGGACACCTGCACGTGCCGCTCGGGGGGCTCATCAAAGGTCGAACTCACGACCTCTGCGCTCACGGATCGCTCCATATCCGTCACCTCCTCCGGTCGCTCGTCGATCAGCAGTACGATCAGCTTCACTTCCGGATGGTTGCGAACAATGCTGTTGGCCATTTTTTGAAGAAGGACGGTCTTACCGGCTTTCGGTGGCGAGACGATCATCCCGCGCTGACCTTTCCCCACGGGAGCCAGGAGATCGAGAATCCGCATGGAGTATTCGCCGGGAATCGTTTCCAGTTTGATCCGGCTTGTCGGGTACAGAGGAGTCAGGTTATCGAAGAGAATACGATCGCGGATGACATCCGGGTGATCGTCATTGACCGCCTCCACGCGGAGCAATGCAAAGAACCGCTCCCCCTCCTTCGGGGGACGGACCTGCCCGCTTACACTGTCGCCTGTCCTAAGTCCAAATTTCTTGATCTGGGAGGGAGAGACATAAATATCATCCGGCGAGGGGAGATAGTTGTAGTTGACGGAACGAAGAAATCCATACCCGTCCGGCAACACCTCCAGCACCCCCTTGCTGAAGCTCAGCCCATCCTTTTCGGTTTGGGCTTCCAGGATTTTGAAGATGAGTTCTTGTTTACGGAGATCGCTGTAGCCGCCAATGTTCAATTCTTTGGCGATTTGGTTCAACTCAGCGATTTTTTTGGACTTCAGTTCAGTGATGTCCATTGGCATGAGAGTAAAACCTCGGAAGGAAGTTGGAGAACGGGAAATGTGCGATAAAGAAAAACCTCACTCAGCGGAGGAAACAATCCGACGAAGTATCAAAGGTTGGGAATTCGATTGACGGATCAGAAGTGCCAGGATGGACGATGAACTAAGGAAGAAACCTCTTGAACTTCACCGGTCAATATACCCGAATGGTCAGTGATTGTCAAGAACTTTTTTGGAGGCAAGAGCTTGAAGAGCCTCACCGACCACAAAGTGCGACCCTGAAATGAGAATCGGCTGACGAAACTCGGAACGCTTCCTTGCCAATTCCACCCCCTCCCGGACACTGAGGGCTGCCGTCACACGCACCCCCCTCCGGCCAAACGCTGCGGCAACATCGCTGGCTCTCAGCGATCGCTCCGTTCGTGCCGCAACGGCAATAACCTCGGACACCATGGGTGAAAATGCCCGGACGATCGCATCATAGTCCTTATCCTTCATGACGCCAAAGACCAGGACGAACGGCTCGGAGAAAAGTTTCTGCAAGCTCCGGACGAGCACTTTCGCGGCATCAGGATTATGAGCCACATCCAGAAGAACCGGAGGGTTGTTCTGCACCATTTCAAGACGCCCGCGAATCCCTGCAAGCGTGGGGGTCTGCGCAAGTCCCTTCTTCACATCCTCGATTGAGACGGTGAATTTTCCACTCTTGTTCATCAACTCGATAGCCTCAACCGCAAGGGCGGCATTCTTCACCTGGAAGAGGCCCGCGAGGGCGATACGAACGCCCGCGAGCCTCGTGCTTCCTACAGCTAGGTCCAGAGTAGTCCCCTCCATCGTGGATGCCTTCACGCGGGCTTTGAACCTGGTCCCATCCACCCATCGTGTGCTTTGCTCCCTGCAAACCCGCTTCACAACCCCGAGCGCTTTGCGGTCGGTCACTCCTGTAAGACAGGAGACCCCTTTCTTGACGATCCCCGCCTTTTCGTACGCTATCTGCTCGATCTTCGTGCCGAGAAGCTCCGTATGGTCCATCCCCACGCTGGTGATAATCGACAGGAGTGGACGGATCACGTTTGTGGAATCGAGCCGGCCACCCAATCCCGTCTCAATGATGGCGATCTCCACGTTCCGCTCGGCAAAATACGCAAACGCGATGGCTGTGGTCGCCTCAAAGAATGTCGACCGATCACGGAGAATCGTTCGCCGCAGCTTCCGGGTAAGCCGCACAATATCCTTGCGTCCGATCGGTTTGCCGTTGATGCGGATCCGTTCGGAGAAATCGACCAGGTGCGGAGAAGTATACAGCCCCGTTTTGTACCCTGCGGCGGTGAAGATCGCTGCGAGCATTGCAGCCGTGGAGCCCTTTCCATTCGTTCCGGCGATATGGATGGACGGGATAGAATGATGAGGGTTCTTGAGGGTGCGAAGCAGGGATCGGATGCCGCGCAACCCGAACTTCATGCCACGCTCCTGCAGGGAAAAGAGAAACCGGATTGTTTCAGGGGGGGACATTGAAAAGAGAGTAGGGAGTCTTACAGCCAGGATTGGAGGACGGAGAACTCCTTATTGGACTCCATGGCCCCAACCAACTGGCCAAGGTCGGAAACGCCGAATCGTTGCGCATACGAACGCATTCCTTCGGCGACCTTCACGCCGGCCGAGGGGTCGATGAAGTTTGCCGTGCCGACCTGCACGGCGGTGGCCCCGACGAGCAGGAACTCCAGGGCATCCTCCGCCGTCATGATCCCTCCGATGCCGATGATGGGAAGAGAGACAACCTGTGCCGCCTCGTACACCTTCGCGAGAGCGATGGGCTTAATGGCCGGACCCGAGAGTCCGCCGGTCACGGTGGAGAGCTTTGGTTTTTTCTTATAAATATCCACAGCCATTCCGATCACCGTATTGATGACGGAAATCGCGTCGGCCCCCGCCTCCTCGACGGCACGGGCAAATTCTGAAATATGCGTGACGTTTGGAGTCAGTTTCATGATGAGGGGTTTGGCGGTCAGCGTCCGAAGTCTGGCGGTAATTTCCCTGGTCTTGGAGCAATCGGTTCCAAAGCTCAATCCCCCCTCTTTTACATTGGGACACGAAACATTAATCTCATATCCGTCAATCCCCTCCTGCTGCTCCAGCAAGGAAAGGACATCGCAATATTCCTGGATGGAACTTGCAGCGATATTGGCGATGATGACGGTATCGAGTGTCCGCAAGTACGGAAGTTTTTCCCGGATAAAGTATTCGACCCCCACATTCGCGAGCCCGATGGAATTCAACATGCCGCTGGGCGTTTCCACGATGCGGCGAGGAGGGTTTCCATCACGGGGTTTCCAGGAGAGCGATTTTGTACAGATCCCTCCGAGCTTGTTGACATCGACGAGCTCTTTCACCTCGTTGCCGTACCCAAATGTGCCCGAGGCAACGAGCACGCGGTTCTTGAATTCAACTCCTCGCAGGGTAAACGATTCTTTGATCATTTAGCGGAGAATAATATCATGACAATTGAATGTGGGCCCCTCGACGCAAACAAGGGCGTATTTCCTGCTCCCATGGGATGTCTCAACCGGGCACCCCTGACAGAGTCCGACACCACAAGCCATATCCCCTTCCAGGGAAAGCTCGCATTCTATGCCCGAACGCTGGGCAAATTCCGAGAGGGCTTTGAGCATGGGGGTCGGTCCGCACCCAAAAATCTTCGGATCGGCAAGAGCCTTGGACTGGAGAGAGGATTCCAACAACGCGACGACCGTTCCGTGAAAGCCCGCGGACCCGTCATCGGTCGCGATCTGAGTATTCTGCAGATCCTTCGCGACGATGTGCTTGGCACTGCGCGCACCGAGGAGGGTCAGAAGGGATTTCTTTTCTTCCTCTAATTGCCGCGTGAGGATGGGAAAGGGGGCAACCCCCAATCCTCCCCCCACCATGATGGCGGTTTTGAAATTTCCTGCAAAGCCAAACGGTTTTCCCAGGGGGCCGAGCACATCCAAGGTGTCTCCTATGCGCCGGGAGGCCATCATCCGGGTTCCCTGTCCGACGACATTAAACATCAGGTCGATCAGATCCCCGCGTGTGTTGGAGACGCTGAACGGTCTTCTCAGGAATGGAAGAGAACCATCCGTCGATCGAACATTCACAAACTGTCCGGGTCGGACCGATCGTGCAATGTCCTTCGCCTCGACCGTCAGGAGGAAAATACCTTCCGCGATGAGCGTATTGGAGACAACAGGGGCAACATGCTGAAGGATCATCAGTGATCTTCTTTTCTCACTTGGCCCCGCCGTGTCCGGGAGGTATCACTCCGAGCTTTCAACGATCGCTCCTCCCCCGGATCAATTTCGATTTTTGGTTTTTCAGGTTCCAGGGGCTTGGCCGGGGTCTTGCTCAGCGAGTCTGGGACAGCTTGCGCCGGAACTTCCTCCGCATTGGCGATGCGTCGCTGGGCGGCCTTCGCATACACTGATGTACCGTGGCGTTCGACGACCAGCTTATAATGGGCCAGGGCGCTGTCCGGTTGGGAAAGATGCTTTTCATAGAGCCAGCCAAGAGCAAGGTCGCTCTTGGCCGCAAAGGGGGATCGAGGGTACTGTTGAATCAACTCCTTCCAGGCTTCGAGTGCGGCTTGTTCCTTTCCGGAGGTCAACAATGATTCCGCCTGAGCGAAGGCGGTCTCGGCCGGATCTATGTCCTTTGTCCGTTTCGGAATGCCCAGGCGGATACGTGCTTCCTCGGCATAGGGGGACTCCGGTGCTTCACGGATCAGCTGGCGGTAGATTTCATCGGCATCGCCGTAGTCTTTTCCGGGGTTCGATCGGATAATCTCTGCAAGGATAAACAGCGTCCGGCCGGTCCTTAGACTATCCTGGTGCAACTTCAGGGATTGGTTGTACCAAAAGAAAGCGGAATCGGGAATTTCCAGTTCCGAATAAAATAACTCCCCCAATTCGTACGCGATGCCCGAGAGAACCGTGCGGAGGGAATCAGGCTTTAACCGTTGCGGAAGTACGACTGAGATTGTCGAATCCGCGGAGAGCGAGTCGGACGGCATTTGCTTGTGAGAAGCAAATGAGGTAGTCGAATCCGCGGAGACCGTGTCTGGCATCGCTGCCGATTCCGTTTCTGATACCAGGATGGAATCCAAGACGGTGCTGTCGGCACGTTCAACCTGCTCGAGGGGAGGAGTGGCTCCCCGTACCATCGTGGAGGTGTCCGGTGCGGGCCAGAGGCTGTCATTGTCGTGAACCATGAACAGGCTATCGACGACAAAGAACTTGTTTTGCAGATCAAAATATTTCGCCAACGCGACGTTCCGCTTCTGAGCCAACCGCGATTCTTCCAGAGCCGGAAGGCTTGAAGCGTGATCATAGGCTACTTTCGCCTCGACATAATCTCCGACCTCATACTGCAGCAACTTCCCGAGTTCGAATGCGGCTTTCGTCCCGACCTCCGTCCGCGCGTACGTCGTATCGACAAAACGAAACTGGTGGACTGCATCGGCCGTCTGGCCCTGGAAGGCGAGGGTCTTGCCTATCTCATACCGGATGATGCTTTCGTACTGCTGGAACCGGAAATCTCCCAGGAGGTCATCAAGAATTGCCAGGGCTTGGCCATGATCCTCCAACTCACGAGCCGCCCTTGCAGCTTGAAAGCGACCATAATAGAGCAAGTAAAGATCGGTCGTGTATCCCCCCACCTTTTGATAGGCCATCATGGCCGGTTGATACTCCTTCAACTCTAAAAGGATATCCCCGATCCTGGCCTGAATAGTCGCCCGTTGGAAGCCGTCCTCCAATGCTTCGATACCTTTTCCATACCATTCCACAGCAAGGGATGCATTGTTTTGCTCCTCGGCAACTTCTCCGAGGGTTACGCAAGCCTCGCCTGCAATCGCTGATTCCTCTGCGGCCGTTGCCGCTTCCAGAAGCAACTCGCCGGCACGTCCAGCGTCCTCAAACCGATCGAGACGGTACAATGTTTTCAGAAACCAGAGCTGAGCGTCCAGGGTCAGTGGGCCGTTCGGGAACTGAGCCAGAAGTTCCGAGAACTTCCGTTCGGCTTTCACGTACTCTCCCTGGTAGAAATTTGCCTTCCCGATCAGGAACAAGGCATCGTCCACGAGAGAGCTTGTCGGGGAGAACGAAAGAATGTTGGAACACTTGTCAATGACGAGCGTAAGTTTTTGCTTTGCCGTATTGGGGATGGGAACTGCCGAGGGTGTTTGCTGCGACTTTCCGCGCAATGACAGGTTGGAGGCAATGATCTCATCTTCCGCTTCTGTGAAGAGCCGCTTCGCGTTGTAATAGGCGTTGAAATACGAGACGGTGTTTTCGTAACCCTGCGAGAACCATTCACCAACCGGACCAAAAATCGCACAACCCGAAAGAAGGAAGGCAAGGGAAACGGCGGGGACTACTCGTGATGTCGTTCGATTTGAAATTCTCATTTCTTGCCCCAAATATATTAAAATCGTGGTATTGATTCAAGTAAGAGTTCACCCCTCTTAAACCTTTTCGCTCCTGTTCCATCCAACAGGCTGAAGAAGCAGACGAGCCCTGGAGCACTGTCGGGCTTTTCGGCAAGGGGCTTGCATCCAAGAAAAAGGTTTTTCAGCAACCTGTCACGGTTGAATTCATCCATTATCAACGTTGGAGGTTTCAATGACAACACGAACATGGGGGACCTTTTCCCTCCTCCTGGCACTTCTGACAACTGTGGCCTGGGCTCAGAGACCCGTCCGCATGCAAGCTGCCCAATCCGGGGAAAGACGGGCGGAATTCTTGAAAGAACTTCAACTGACCGATGCTCAGAAGAAGGATTTGGGAACTATCCGCTTCGATGCACGGAAACAGTCGATTGCACAACGCGCAGCCCTGGCAACAGCCCGATTGGAATTGCGACAGCTCTTGCGCTCCTCCGCTCCGGACAAAGCGGTCATCGAGAAAAAAGTCAGGGAGCTTTCCGAACTTCGCACACGGGCAAGCCTTGCCCGCGTTGACCGGATATTCGCCATGCGCAACGTTCTCACCCCGGAACAACGGAGCAAAGTGCGTGACCGCATCAGGGAGGTGGTTCAGAAACGGCCCATGCGGTCGATGCGCAAACGCACTCCAGGCCCGGAAATACGCGAACGCATCAGGGAACGGATCGAACGCTTCAGAGACTTCGATCCGTTTGAGAACTAAGGACGCTTTGGGGACTGCTTTGGTAGCAAGTTATTTGGGGTTGGTCGGCCTGATATCGATCTCGCTGACCATCGTTCGATCCGGTAAGGTCAACACTGTCACGAGCGTATCAGCGATGTCTTGAGGATGGATGATCTTTTCCGATCGGGCGGTGTCCTTCGTGGATGAGGAGAAGGTTGTATCGACAGAACCTGGACAGATCGTAACGACGCGAATATTCTGCTCACGCACTTCCAGCATCAGTGTTTTTGCGAATCCCAGCAACGCCCATTTCGTGGCGGAATACCCACCTCCTCCGATAAAAGCATTCTTTCCCGCAAGCGAAGAGATGTTGACGATCGCTCCCCGGCGTTGTACGGCCATCAGGGGAATGGCCCGCTGCGTGCAGAGAAACAGCGCCCGCATATTCAGGCTCCACATGGCGTCGAAGTCCTCGATTGACAAATCCTTGATCGGGGCAAACCGCCCGATCCCCGCATTGTTCACAAGGATGTCGAGCCGTCCGAACGTATCCCGGATATGGTCAAAGACACGGCCGATGTCCTGATCCTTTCTCAAATCTGCGGCAAGAGCATGGGCTTTTCCCCCCTCCGACACGATCTCGTTGCAGACACGGTCGAGTTCGGATTGTGTCCTGGCCGTGAGAACGACTTCAGCCCCTTCGCGGGCAAGCGATACAGCCAGCGTTCGGCCAATACCCCGGCCAGCTCCCGTGATGAGAGTAATCGCTCCGGCAAGCTTCATACGGTCAGATCTCCCATTTGGGGACGAAGAACGATTTCCTCGACCATCATCGAATCGGGAAGGCATGTTGCCTCGAAGACCTGCCGCGCAACCTCCCCGGAGGCCATCATAACCTCTGCAAAACGTTTCTGATGAGGAGCCTTCCACATCGGCGTCAGCGTGGCACCGGGATAGACATTGAGAACCTTGATCCCATTCCCTCGAACCTCAGCCCTGAGACAATCCATCATGGCCGCCGCTCCGGACTTGGAAGCCGAATACACCGACGATCCTGTGTAAGTGGTTTTGGCGGCAAACGATTGGACGTTCACAATCATCCCCCTCCTTCTCTTGAGCATCCCCGGAAGAACACTGTTGGTCACCAGGAACATTCCCCGAAGATTCGTCCCGATGATGCCGTCGAACTCTCTCACGGAAGTACCGACGAAGTCTTTGAAGGTGGTCATCCCTGCATTGTTGATCAGAAGGTCAACCCTCTTGAATCGCGCCCTGATCTCTTTGGCGGTAGTGCGGACAGATCGTTCGTCCCGGACATCGCATACCAACGGAATGCACTCGCCCGCGGCTCCTGCCAGTGACCGCTGCAGGGTGATGAGCTTTCCCTTGTTCCGTGCACTTGCCAGAACGGTGTCACCCCAGGCCACGAACAGTTCTACGAGAGCCTTTCCAATACCGGAAGAGGCTCCGGTGATCCAAACGATGCGCGGAGAGCGGTTTGCCATTATTGTTCCAGCCGAGTGCGAAGGAGGGTGAGGAATTCCGTCCGCGTTTTCTCGTCGTTTCGAAATGTTCCGAACATCGCACTTGTCGTGGCAACGGAATTTTGTTTCTCCACTCCACGCATCATCATGCACAAATGCCGTGCTTCGACAACGACGCCAACACCCTGAGGGTCCAGGGTCGTATAGATCGCCTCGGCAATCTGTTCGGTGAGCCGCTCCTGTACCTGCAGGCGCCGGGCAAAGACCTCCACGATCCGGGGAAGTTTGCTCAACCCGATAATCTTTCCATTCGGGATGTAGGCAATATGGCATTTTCCGAAGAAGGGGACGAGGTGATGCTCGCACAGACTGAAGAAGTCGATGTCCTTGACAATCACCATCTCGTTATACTTTTCCTTGAAGACGGCCCCGTTCACCACAGACCGGATGTTCTCCCCGTAGCCCTTGGTCAGGAAGGAATACATTTTTGCCACGCGGGAAGGGGTCTGGCGCAACCCCTCCCTCTGCGGATCCTCTCCCAGTTCGTCAAGAAGATCATGAACCAGAGATTGCATGCGTTTTGTCGTGCCGGATTCTTTCATCATTCACCTCGATATTCAACAACGTTATTTTCCGTTTCGTGCAGACGGAGGGAGTGCAGTTTTCCCTCCGTGATCTTCGGTTCGAGGATCTTCCAAAACACTTTGGCGATATTCTCCGCCGTGGGAATACTATCCTTCATAAACGCAACGTCATGGTTGAAGTGTTTATGGTCGACCTTGTCAAGGATCTCCCGTTTGATGATTTCCTTCAATTGTTTCAAATCGATCACATACCCCGTATCAGATTGAGGCTCCCCCCTCACCGTCACTTCGAGAATATAATTATGCCCGTGACCCATCGGGTTTGCACACTTGTCAAACAAGACTTCGTTTTGCTCATCGGATAATGCGGGATTATACAACCGATGAGAAGCGCTGAAGGTTGAACGTCTTGTGACATAGACCATGATTTGTTTCTTCCCTTTCTTGCCGGAGCGGCAATCACATCGTGGAACGGGTTTACGACAGGGCCGTCAGGACATCCTCAAGGTGTCTCTTCACCCTGACCTTCCTGAAAATATGTGTTACTATGCCGGATTCATCCAGGATAAACGTGGTCCGTTCAATCCCCTTATACCTCCGGCCAAAGAGCGTTTTCTGTTTCCACACACCGAAAGCCTTCATGACCTCCCGGGTTTCATCACTCAGGAGTGGAAACCGAAGGCCATATTTCTCCGAAAACCTGGCGTGCGTACGCGGGGGATCCGCATTGATACCCAACACCACGGCTCCTTTCTTCAAGATCGCTCCGAGATGATCCTGAAAAGAACAAGCCTCCTTCGTGCAGGTCGGTGTGTCATCTTTGGGATAGAAAAACAGCACCACCCTCCTCCCCCGGAATTCCCGAAGGCGGATGGTGTTCCCGGAACCTGACGCAAGCTGAAAGTCGGGGGCTGAATCGCCGGCGGTGAGCAAAGGAACGTTCCCTTCAGACATTGAACATGAGAACAACGATCACGACAACTCCCAGCACAAAATTCAACAGGAACAAAAGCATGGAACGCCGGTGGAGCCGGGAAAATTCCCGCCGATCGTCATGATTGACAAATTCCCCGGACGACGCCTCAGCCATCCTCTCCTGCACCAGGACCATTTTCCTTGCAAGAACGTACTTATCATACACTGCGATGACCAATGCCAGACTGACAAGACCCATTGCAAGTCGTAGTTTCAATCCAAGATACGAGGGAAGAACCAAAGCTTGGAAAGAAAATGTGAGGATCAAGAACATCGCGTTGGCAATGAAGATACCGGAGTAGCGGTGAAGTATGCTCGACATCAGAGTCCCTGCGAAGTGTGGCGACGGTGCCTGCTTGAACACCAGAGGGGCCACAAGGCTCACGAGGGCGAAGGAAGTTCCAACCCACAGGCACAAGGAAAGGAACTGGGCTGTCAGGAAAAGAGAACTCACCATCCGAGGCAGGGCATGAAGGAAAGAGAGGGGGAAGAGGGTCTTGAACGCAGACTGTCCTCAGGGATTAGTGGAACGATGCCAAAACCGTCGTAATTTCATCGTAGTTCGGTTCACGGCCCTGAGACTCTGCTACCCAGGCATACACAACCTTCCCCCCCCTGTCAAGAACGAACACCGAGCGTTTGGCGGAGAGATAGCCCTCCAGACCGCTCAGTCCGACATGAACTATGTCGTACTCTCGTATGGTATTGCGCGAATAATCACTAAGGACCGGGAATTGCAGGTTGTTTTTCGCTGCGAACGCTTTGTTGGGAGCTGGGGCATCAACACAAATGGAGACCACTTGTGCATCCAGCTCGTTAAACCGTGCCATCGAGTCACGAAAGGTGCAGAGCTCTTTTTCACAGACACTGGTGAAGGCCCCGGGAAAAAATGCCAAAACGGTTTTTCGTCCGAGGAACTCCTCCAACGAACGGAGCTTCTTCTCCGTATCATGCAACCTGAATGCCGGAGCTTTGTCGCCGATTTGTGGTGACATCCCTGGATTCCTCGTTGTGGCGGGTTTCAAAAAGAAGGGCGGTGAAGGGAATGGCCCGTGTTACTCTTTGGCCATACAGTCGGCACAGACGCCGTAGAAATCGAGCCGGTGGGTCCTGATATGTCCCCCCACGGCAGGTTGAACCCTGACATTGAGGTCTTGCTGCTGAGGGACATCGAGATCCTTGACCGCGCCGCATTGTTCGCAGACGAAATGATAATGTTGCGCGACCATGGCGTCATATCGCCGAAGACCTTCACCGAAGTCGAGCTCCCGGATCTTCCCCTGCTCCTTCAGTATGTGGAGGTTGCGATACACGGTACCGAGGGAGATCCGTGGGATATGTTCCCGGACCCTCTCGTACACCCATTCCGCTGTTGGATGCGATGTGGTTCGTTTCAGAACTTGAAAAATTTTTTCCCGCTGTTTGCTTCGTTTTGTTCCGGATAGTTCCATGGTTTTCCAACTCTTTCGCTCTTGAGACGCTAACAATATATCAAATCCACGAAGGAATGTCAAGAAAGCCTTTGTTTGTGGCGTCCGGCATTGAAAGCAACTATTCGGACTTTGTGGAGGAAGGTGAATCGAAGAGAATGCGCGGAGGAAACACCGCACTTCATAATTCTCATGTGAAACGATCCCGAGAAAAGTACCGAAACGAAGTGTCGTAGAATTGGTGGAACCCGCCGGTCATGGATCTGAGGAAGTGACTGAAATTCAAATTGAATTTTGAGCCCATTCTCCCTATATTGGTCACGCAAAACATCAACCAAACTCGGAAGGGTGCGAGAGTGGTTGAATCGACCGGTCTCGAAAACCGGAATGGCCGCAAGGCCATCGTGGGTTCGAATCCCACCCCTTCCGCAATCCCCGGGAGCCACCAGGAATCCTTCCTCGTGGCTTCGGCGCTCATGCCCGTCCCACTGCGAATCCTTTTCGTTGCATCGTTCCCCACGATTTCTTTCCGCGGAAATAGTCCCAAAATCCCTTCACCCTCCACCACATCGTCATTTGCCGGTATCCGAAGTTTTCGATAACTCCAATCGAGAGTAGCAGCGCCAGGTCCGAAGGCTTGGGGTAACGCTGAAAGGAGACCTCCTCGAGCAACACCGCTCCCACGGAGTACATGACTCCGTAAAAAAGGGCAACAATGAAAAACAGGATCATCATCTCAACGTTCAGAATGTTCATCGCGATCATCACGATCAGGATCAGGTAACCCAGGAACTCGATCAAAGGGCCGAACAGTTCGACGATGACGAAGTAGGGCATGGCGGCAAGACCGATAACGCCGTACTTCGGATTGAGGAACATCTTTTTGTGAAGGAGCATGGTATCGAGAAGTCCGCGATGCCACCGATTCCGTTGCCGCCCCAGCATCTGTCTCGTCTCCGGAGCCTCGGTCCAGCATACCGGATCCGGCACGAACGCGATTCGGTAGGGGCGCTTCCACTCCCGCATTCTCCGGTGAAGTCGCACCACGAGCTCCATATCCTCTCCCACCGTATCGTGCCGGTATCCCCCCACTTCGATAACCGCAGAGCGCTTGAACATGCCGAACGCACCGGAGATGATCAACAATCCGTTGACCCCATGCCAGATCATCCGGCCGGAGAGAAATGCCCTGAAGTACTCAACGACCTGAATGATGGGCAAAAGTTTGTCGGAAAGTCCGACGTTCACCACGCGACCATTGACGACCTTGCAGCCGTTCGCAATGCGAACGATGCCGCCCACTGCCACCATGGTCTCATCCTCCAGGAACGGTTTCACCACCTTTTGCAGCGAGTCTTCCTCCAGCAGGGAGTCTGCGTCGATGGCACACACATACTCGAACTGCGCGACGTTCATACCGACATTAAGAGCATCCGCCTTTCCCCCGTTCTCTTTATCGACGACCACGAGGTTCCGGTATGCCGGTTTGTGCGATTTGTAGATTCCCCGCACCGGCTTTGCCTGAAGCAGACCATGGTACACCTGTCGTGAAGGATACATCTGAAATTCCGTGATCAACCGCTCCAGTGTTCCATCCTTCGAACCATCGTTGATCACGACGACTTCATACTTTCCGTAGTTGAGCTTCAGCAGGCTCTTCACGCTCTCCACCACCGTCGGTTCTTCGTTATAGGCTGGGGCGAGGATAGAGACGGGCGGTGTGAGTTCCGATTGGACAAGCAAGCGCAGATTACCGAACGAATTATGACGCATGTAGTAGAGAATTTCTCTGAACGACATGCCCAGGAAAAATGTGTACGTCAAATTAACGACAACAAAATAGCCAATGACAAAGAAAAAGTAGCTGTGTAAGAGAAATTCGACGGTGGCCATGGAGGTTAACCTGATACTGTTTCCGAACCGAGTTCTTCCAGGACCTGCGAGGCCAGCGCAGAGACCAGAGAATCACCCGATTGCTCGCACTGTTCAAGGAAGAGTCGGCCTTCGTGACCGCACTTGCCGATAGCCCGCGCAATTGTTGTTTGTTCCTCGCCCTCGGACTTCGCAAGGCGCTTCTGCAGGAGGGGCAAGGCCGCGGGAGTCCCGATGCGGCCCAGGGCTTCGATGGATCGAACCCGAAGGCCCTTGTGCGGATTGAACGCAAAGGTGAGAAGCGCTTGTTCAGCCCTTCCATCGCCAAGCCGACCCAACGCCTCAGCCGCGCTGGCTCTCACGGACGTGTTGGGGTGTGTCTGGAGAACGCGGAGAAGCGGGTCCACGGCCTGAATGAAGCCGATCTCCGCAAGCATCTCGATGGCAAACGAAGCGATGCTGTCATCATACGAATCGAGAGCTGTGATGAGGTAGGGCACTGCCTCCTCGCGGAAATTCATGATGATCACGGTGAGCTCGATCTCCGTCCACTGGGAAAGATTGCGACTGACCCCAAAGATGATATCGAGCGCATCGACTCCCACCAGAACAATCAGGGATTGAATGGCCTGGTTCCGGACATCTGGGTGCTCGTCCTCAAGTGCTGCTGTGAGGCTGGCAATCCCCTTCCTGGCCCGGACCAGTCCAATTTCACGTGCGGCGTGAGCCCGGATCCACCAATGCCTGCTTTTCATCAAGCGTAATTGTTCTTCCACAAATCCCAACACGTAGAAGAAGTAGACAAGTCGCTCCGAGGGTTCACCGCTCAGATCCTGTGCAAAATCGATCATCACCCGCCGTAACACTTCTTTATGGACTTTTCTTCGTCCCCGGGTCATGGCGACGAGTCGTTGCTTGATGGGGCTGATGAGGGAGTCATATTGAATGAAAACAGCACTTGTTTTTGCATTCGGGGGGAGGCTGGGAAGTTCCTGAAGGAGAATTTGAGCGAATGCAGAAGAATATATGCCGTACAATCGTTCCTGTCTCCAGCTCTTCTGAAACTCAATTGCCTTGTGGATAATGAGGGCCAGGGAAATCATCAAAACCATGAGCGTTGCCACAGCGGCAAAGCCCATGATGATAAGAAATTCAATCGGGTAGGCGGTTCCCATGATCTCTTAGGGGAGGGGAAGGACACCGGCGGAGCACTGCCGCAGGTTGGTGAATTGGACGATGGAACAGACTCCCGCGAGGTGGGAGGAGCTACGAGCTACGGAAGAGCGGTGTGGGCGTAGGAGCATATCATTCCCGGGCCTTGGCGGACCGCAAGAGAATGGTTTTGACGCGGGCCGCAAGCTCATTGGGGCTGAACGGTTTCGTTATATAATCCTCAGCACCGAGATCGAGCCCTTTGAGAATTTCATCCTCTTTGCTTTGGGCGGTCACCAGCAGGACGGGAATCATGCGCGTTTCTTCATTTTGCTTCAACGCTGCAAGAACCTCGAACCCGGTCATCAACGGCATCATCACATCGAGCAAGACAAGGTCCGGTTTGACCTCCATCACTTTTTGGAGTGCAGCTGCCCCATCCCCCACCCCGAAAACCGTATAGCCGGAATTGCGAAGTTTATACTCAAGGAGGCTTCGAATATGGTGCTGATCTTCAGCGACGACGATTGTTTGCGGCATGACAACGAAGTTCCTTCTTGCTCCAATGCGTGGGAACGTTTCACGAGACAAGAACCCACAATGAACCGGTGGAATAGTAAGGAAAGATGTGTCAAAATCAAACCCAATTGCATGTAGGGCATTCTTTTGCTATCATTGTCCACATAAATTTTCAGGAACACCAGGACCCGGAGAGGTGCAAGAGCGGTTGAATTGGCCACCCTGGAAAGGTGGTATACCCGCAAGGGTATCGTGGGTTCGAATCCCACCCTCTCCGCAAAACTGCGTTCCGCACAAAACGCGGAACTTCGTTTTGCAGGCATTCAGTGTTTCCGACAAGTCGACGAAGCTCCGAAGGAGCACAGTCGACCACAAGTAGAAGTTGGGCGCCCTCCCTGACGGTATCCCCGGTGCCCGGTCGTCCCAAGCCAGGTGCGTTCCCATGAAACGCTCTTCTTTTGTTCTCTTATTGACCCTCCTTCTCCTCGGCTCTCAACGGCTCCTTCCCCAGTCTGTTCTCGCCATCAAGATTGATGGCTCCATCAATCCTGCCGCAGCGGAGTTCATTCACAACAGCATTCAACAGGCGAAGGAGTCCGGGGCTCAATGCCTCATCATCCGGTTGAATACTCCCGGCGGACTGTTGAAATCAACGCGCGTCATCGTCAGTGATATTCTTGAGGCCCCCGTCCCCATCGTCGTTTACGTTGCGCCGGGGGGAGGGCATGCAGGCTCGGCAGGAGTCTTCATCACACTGGCCGCCCATATTGCCGTCATGGCTCCAGGGACCAATATCGGCGCAGCTCACCCCGTCTCGATGCAGGGGGAGCAGGATTCAGTCATGGGTGAAAAAGCGACAAACGATGCGGCGGCATTCATCCGAACCATCGCGGAGAAACGGAGCAGGAATCTTGCATGGGCTGAAGACGCCGTGAGGAACAGCGTTTCGATCACCGAAACTGAAGCGTTGGAAAGCAAGGTCATCGACCTGATCGCCAAGTCTATGGATTCCCTGCTCGTCCAGATCGACGGCAGGCAAGTACAGGTCTCCTCCGGCACGGTCACACTCAAGACAGCCGGGGCAACCATCGAACAGCTCGAAATGGGAACGGTGGAACGATTGCTCGATATCCTGAGTGATCCCAACATCGCCTACATTCTCTTGATGCTGGGAATCTACGGGCTTCTGTTTGAACTGTACAATCCAGGCTCCATCCTTCCAGGAGTCGTTGGCGTGATCAGCCTCATCCTTGCTTTCTATTCACTCCACACCCTTCCCATTAATTATGCGGGTTTTGCCTTGATCCTCTTTGCAATCATCCTCTTTATTGCTGAAATCAAAATCGCCAGCTATGGACTCCTGAGCGTCGGCGGCGTGATCTCGCTTCTCCTGGGTTCCATGATGCTGATCCGGACTGATTCAGGGTTGGAATTCATCGAAATCTCCTGGTCCATCATCATCACTTCGACAGCGCTCACGTTGATCTTCTTTTCGTTCATCATCGGGCTTGGACTGAAAGCACAGAGACAAAAACCGACGACCGGGAGCGAGGGGATCATCGGGGAACAGGGCGAGGCTCTGAGCGCGATCAGTCCCGAGGGAACGGTCAGGGTGCATGGTGAAATTTGGAACGCCCGGTCGGCCTCCGGGTCAATTAAAAAAGGGAGCAAAGTGCAGGTGACGGCGCTTCATGGCCTGACGATCACCGTTCAGGAAGTCCGATAGGAACATATACCAGAAAGGGATTCTCATGCAAATTTTCCAGACGTTCATGATCGGCGGCATCGTTTTTCTTATTATCATTCTTGCCAATGCGGTCAGGATTCTCCGGGAGTACGAGCGTGGCGTGGTCTTTCGGCTCGGCCGGTTCATCGGCGTGAAAGGTCCCGGGCTGATTATTCTCTGGCCCTTCATCGATAAGATGGTCAAAGTCAGCCTTCGCACCGTTGTGATGGATGTTCCGCCGCAGGACATCATCACCAAGGACAATGTATCGCTCAAGGTCAATGCGGTCATCTATTTCAGGGTCGTTCAGCCTGACAAAGCCATTGTGGAAGTCGAGAACTACCTCTTTGCGACGTCGCAATTGTCGCAAACCACGTTACGGAGCGTGCTGGGTCAATCCGAACTCGACGATCTTCTTGCCGAACGGGATAAGATAAACCTCCAGCTTCAGAAGATCATCGACCATCAGACCGAGCCGTGGGGCATCAAGGTCTCCAACGTCGAGGTGAAACACATCGACCTGCCGCAGGAAATGCAGCGGGCCATGGCCAAACAGGCGGAGGCCGAGCGCGAGCGGCGATCAAAGATCATTGCGGCGGAGGGGGAGTTCCAGGCTTCCCAGCGCCTTGCCGATGCTGCGCACATCCTGAGCGATCAGCCGAGCGCTCTTACGCTTCGGTACCTCCAGACGCTTCGGGAGATCGCCACCGAGAATAATTCCACAACCATTTTCCCGGTGCCGATCGACCTCTTGAAGCCTTTCCTGAATGTCGACATCACCAGTAAGAAGAAGTAGCACCGGATGGATGTCGTACTCTACGGTCACAATGATACTCCAGGCATCGTTGCCGTCCAGCAACTGGATGAACAACACGTCCGGATGTACGTCCGCGACCACGGGAAGGTCTCCTACAACGATGCGGAGTTCTTCCCGTTTTTCTTCTTATCCTCCGGCGGCCTGATTGACGGTTTCCCGAAACGTTTCTGGCTGAAGGAACTGGCGGGAACAAATTTCTACCGGACGATCGTAGCCTTCCAGCGTTGGAACGACATGTGGGAGGCGGTCCGATTTGTCCTCGCCCGGCATAACAAAACCGCGGTGCGCCGCGTCGGTTCCTACACCGAATCCGATATCCTCCTCCTCCGCCCCGACCCCGTAACGCAATTCCTGATGCAATCCGGCATAACCCTCTTCAAGGGGATGGAGATCTCCGACCTTCATCGCCTGCAGATCAGCATCCAGACTCTGGGGAAAGGGGGAAAGCCCTCGAATGCAAGCAAAACCGAGGATCGCATCGTGGCCATCGGACTCGGTGATTCCACGGGATGGGAGGAGGTGATCCATGGACGCAAGCATTCCGAACCGGAAATGCTGGCAGACCTGATCCGGCTTCTCCATGAACGCGACCCCGATGTGATTGAGGGGCACTCCCTCTTTCAACATATTCTCCCCTACCTTCTGAAACGGTTTGAATTGTATGGGATGGAGTGCACCATCGGGCGGGATGGGTCCACGATCAAAACCTCCTCCCCGCGCGGCGCTCCAGCAGAACGGGAGTTTGAGAACGCTTTCTTTGAAGTGCCGGGCCGCCATCTGGTCGATACCTTGATGCTCGCCCAAACATACGATTTTTCGAAACGATCGCTTGACGGCTTCAGCCTTCGACACTTGTCTGCCCATTTCGGAATTCCGGATCAACAGCGCATTACGATTCCACGCGAGAAGATTCATGCCGCCTGGGCGGAAGACCCGGGCCGAGTGTGTGAGTTCACGCTTCAGGAAGCAAGGGAAACTCGCACGGTCAGCAACCACCTCTCCCCCAGTTATTTTTTCATGGCACAGATGTGTCCGCTTTCCTACGGCACCCTCTGCAGGACAGGTTCGGCCATCAAAATCGAGTCCCTTCTTTTGAGGGAATATATCAGGCAGAAACACTCCGTGCCGAAACCGCAGGCGGGGACACAAACATCGGGCGGATACACCGATGTGTTCCAAACAGGATTGCTCCAGGGCGTACTGCATGCCGATATCGAGTCGCTCTATCCCTCCGTGATGCTGAGTAAGGCGATCAAACCTTCCACCGATGCGCTCGGCGTCTTTCAGGTCCTTCTTCGCGACCTGACCTCCAAGCGGCTCGAGGCAAAACGCTCCATGCAGCAGTCGCACCAGGAGGAGACACGGGCAAGCTACGACGCGCTCCAATCCTCCCTCAAAATTCTGATTAACTCCTTTTATGGATATCTCGGGTATGCCCGTGGACTCTTCAATGATTACCCTCGGGCGGACGAAGTCACCACCGCAGGCCAGGAGTATCTTCGGGCAATTATCAAGCAGGTGGAGTTATACAACGGCCGGGTGATCGAGGTAGATACGGATGGCCTTTTCTTTACTCCGCCCGACAACGTGAGAGGAAGTGAACAAGAGGAAATCTTTGTGCAAAAGATCGGGTCGACGTTGCCCGAGGGGATCAACCTTGTGCTTGCGGGACGGTACAAGAAGATGCTGAGCTACAAGAAGAAAAACTACGCCCTCCTCGATTACGATGAGAAGCTTTCGATCAAAGGAAGCGCCCTCATTTCAAGGAGCCTTGAGCGATTTGCAAAAAGTTATCTTCACCTTTGCATGAGCCGGCTCCTCGGGGAGGAGATTGAGGGATTGCACAATCTCTATAGTTCATTCAGAAAGGACATCACCAGTCACAACTGGGACGTTCTGGATTTTGCCCGGACAGAGACGCTCCATGACTCACTTGAACAGTACACGCTCGAGACCCGGGAGGAGAGGCGGAAACCTTCAGCCGCCTACGAGGTTGCCAGGCGTGGCGGCCTTGCCTTCCGCTCCGGGGACCGGGTCTCCTATTACGTTACCGGTGGGGCTTCCGGCGTGAAAATCATCGACAACTGCAAACTCGCCGAAGAGTGGGACCCCAACTTCCCGGATGAGAACACCGCGTATTATCTCGACCGCCTTGACGAGGCATCCAACAAATTCGAGGTTTTCTTTGAGCCTGAAGATTTCAAAAGGATTTTTTCGGCCGACGATCTCTTTGGGTTTTCCGCAGAGGGAATTAAAATCATCAATAGATTTAAGGGTTCCATCGATCAGCCCCCGGCCGAGGGAGAGGAGTCTTCGAGGTTTGGGATCTGGCTGGACGACGAACTGGACCTTGAATGAGGCCGTTTCCCCCTTGCTTGCTTTTTTATTCAACAAGTGCTATACTCGCGCTGTAATTCACCGACACCGTTTTTGTTTCGCACCAGTTTTGGCGTCGTCTCCGTTATGCTGCCACGCTCCTTTGACGGGGAGGTTTACCAAGCTCCACGATGAAAGACCGGAACTCGTTTCCCGCCTTTCGTTTTTGAGAGACAAATATGGTGTACATGTTCAACACTATAAGGATGAAGTAACCTTATGGAACAGGGTACTGTTAAATGGTTCAATAATGCCAAAGGATACGGCTTCATCAAGCGGAGTACTGGTGAGGACGTGTTCGTGCATTATAAGTCCATCAACGGCGACGGCTACAAGACCCTCAAAGAGGGTGAAAATGTAGAATTCGAAGTTGAACAGGGCGCCAAAGGTTTGCAGGCTATCAACGTCGTCAAAAAAGCCTGAACCCACTCTCAAAAAGCGAAAAGCCCGTTCCGGATCCCGGAACGGGCTTTTTGTTTCTCCACCCAACAGTACAATCGTACCCGTCAGGCCAACTCGGTTTCCTTCCGATGCTCCGCTGCCCAGGTTCGGACATATTCGATAATCTCGGTCGTGGAAGCGCCCGGAGTAAAGAGCTGCCCCACCCCGCTCTTCTTCAACGAGTCCATATCGCTCTGGGGAATAATCCCGCCACCGAACAACAGGACATCGTTGAGCCCCTTCTCCTTCATCAACTGGCGCACTTTGGGGAAGATGGTCATGTGAGCCCCACTTAACAGGCTGATGCCGATCGCATCGACGTCCTCCTGTAACGCAGCTTCCACGATCATCTCCGGTGTCTTGCGAAGGCCCGTGTAAATCACCTCCATGCCGGCATCACGAAGTGCAGCCGCAACGACTTTCGCCCCCCGGTCATGACCATCGAGGCCCGCTTTTGCAACAAGCACACGAATTTTTCGATCCATAACCCTTCCAGACATGTTAGGCACGTTGAGCAAGCAACCCGACGAACTCCGTTAACAATATATAAAAACGGGCAAGAGGGAAACCGACGACATTATAGAAGCACCCGTCAACCTTTTCGACAAAGACGGCGCCGTAATCATCCTGGATCCCGTACGCGCCCGCCTTATCCATCGGCGCCCCGGATGCAACATACTCAGCCACTTCGCGTCGGCCAAGAGACCGGAAACGGACCTTCGTCCTTTCAACATCGGAAAGGAACATTCCGGACTTCGCATCGACCAAAGCGATTCCGGTGTACACCACATGTTCCCTCCCGCTCAACCTCATCAACATTGCCCGCGCCTCTTTCCTGGAGCCCGGCTTTCCGAGAATGGCTCCGTCGATCACCACGATCGTATCGGCACCAACCACGATACCGCGCGAGGTGCTCCGTGCAACGTCAAAGGCTTTTTCGAGGGCGATTCGTTTCGCATTGTTGCCCGGCGATTCCCTGGGGGAGAAGAGTTCCTCCACCCGGCTCGGTCGCACGGTGAACCTAAGGCCAATTTGTTTGAGAAGCAATCGGCGGCGGGGTGACTGCGAAGCCAGGATCAACCGCGGGAACTTCATGAACCTCCATAAACAAAAAAAGCGATACGAGTATCGCTTCGGAAAAAATTGTTTCGGCGGAACATCAACGGAACAGCGCTTTAATGCTTCCCCATGTACGACGGCCAATATTGGTTGTCGTTGCCGTGCGCGTAATCTCCGAATCTGAATACGTTCCGTTTTGGAATACCACCCTCACTTTGTACGCGAACACATTGGAAGCGCTCTTAAACACTGACTTGTCGGTGAACTCATAACTCTGGTTGTTTCCCTTGGAGGGGATTCCTTCATTCGGCGAAACTTTACTGAAGTCCCCCGGTCCCGGAACCATTCCACCCACGATCTGGGCACGATACACTTCGAATCGGGAAACATCGGATTCATCTTCCGTTTGCCACCGAACCGTGACGTGCCCCTCCATGGTGGGAGAAGCGGTCGGAATGCTCTTGATGACCGCGGCCCAGAGCGTGACCGTGGAAATCAAAGCAAAGAATGCGAGTAAGGGAAACCTGGTCAGACGTTTCATAGACAGCGAAAATGTAAGAGATAGAGAATTAAAACACAAGAACTTTTTTGATTTTTTTGAACCGCCCACACCTGATCTCGTCCAATCCCTTTCCGGAGAGATTATCATGTTCGAGATCAAACGACCCTCTCTTGCCTATCAAGACCGGAACCCGGGTTGCATTTGACACTGACAATCCCTAATATCCCCGATCATTTTGGATCACTACGGAGGCATCATGAAACGCCGCGAGTTTCTCAAAACGACCGCTGCCACTGGGACCTTGCTTTTCATCCCCTCCCTCCCCCTCGGCCGGTCAAACACCGTTCAATTCTCCAATCCCGATTTTGAGAAACTGGCGGAGGCAGCCCTCTCGTCAGCCAGGACCTTGGGGGCCACTTATGCCGATATCAGGATTGCCCGTTACAGAACCCAATCTGTCAGTACGCGGGAAAAGCGAGTCCTAAACGTATCCGATTCCGAAAGTTACGGCTTCGGAATCCGGGTGATCGCGCGGGGCACGTGGGGATTCGCCGCGAGCCAGGTGGTAACACAGGAGGAGATCGTAAAGGTGGCAAAGCAAGCCGTGGCCATCGCGACCATCAACTCGAAGCTCCAAAGACAGCCGCTGACCCTCGCCCCCGTTCAGGCCTACAAAACATCCTGGAGTACACCAATCAGGAAGAACCCCTTCGACGTTCCGCTTCAGGAGAAGGTGGAGAAACTCCTGGGCATCAATGAGGAGGCACTGAAAGTACGGGGAGTGACATTTTGTTCTTCCTCTGCTGCATTCGTCAATGAGCATAAATTCTTCGCCTCGACCGAAGACTCCATGATCGAACAGGACCTTCATCGTTGCGAGCCCTCCTTTACGGTGACCTCGGTGAACCGTGAACTCGGGTCGTTCCAAACACGAAACTCCTACGCGGAACCACAGGGTATGGGGTACGAGTATTTCGAAGAGTACCCCTGGCTGGAGGATGTGCGGCAAGCCGGTGAGGATGTCATGGAGAAGCACAAAGCCAGATCCGTGGAGCCAGGGAAACGCGATCTCATCCTCCACCCCTCCAACCTCTGGCTCACTATTCATGAATCGGTCGGCCACCCGACAGAGCTCGACCGTGCACTCGGCATGGAGGCCAATTATGCCGGCACCAGTTTTCTTACCCTCGATAAGCGAGGAACATTCAAGTTCGGAAGCGATATTGTAAACTTTGTTGCCGACAAGACGCAGAAAAATGGTCTCGCGACAAGCGGATACGACGATGACGGCGTCAAGACTACGGAGTGGCATCTGGTCAGGAACGGTGTGTTTATCGATTATCAGACCACCCGGGAACAAGCTCACATCCTCGGGAAGAAAGCATCGGACGGGACCTGCTATGCGCAAAGCTGGAATGCCGTCCCGTTCCAGCGCATGCCGAATGTATCACTTCAGCCCGGCCCAAAACCGCTCAGGATCTCCGATTTGATCGCAGACACGGACAACGCAATCCTTATCAAGGGACGAGGAAGCTACAGCATCGATCATCAGCGCTATAACTTCCAGTTTGGGGGCCAGGCATACTATGAGGTGAAGAAGGGGAAAATCACCGGGATGCTCAAAGACGTCGCCTACCAGGCTCGCACACCGGATTTCTGGAATGCGTGCGACGCGATTGGGGGCGCGGAGGAGTATTACCTCGGCGGATCGTTTAACGACGGCAAGGGAGAACCGGGCCAATCAAACGCCGTCAGCCATGGTTGCTGCCCTTCCCGTTTTCGCTCGATCAATATTTTAAACACGGCTCGTACTGTCTGAGGAACTGATCCCATGCACACGGAACAAGAAGCACAACAGATCGTCACCAGGATTGTCTCGCTCTCCAAAGCCGACAACGTGGAGGTCAATCTCGGCGGGGGGACGACTTCCCACCTGCGCTTTGCGAACAACTCCCCTTCCACCAGCGGGTCTGTCTCCAATTCGACAATCTCCATTCGAAGCACTTTCGGGAAAAAAACCGGAACGGTCGGACTCAATCAAACCGACGAAGCTTCCCTGCGGGAAGGCGTACGCCGGTCGGAGGAACTCGCCCGACTCTCTCCTGAGGATCCCGAGTTCATGCCTCCTTTGGGTCCACAGCGCTATGGGGAAGTCAATTCCTTTGACAAGACGATGGCCGATAACGGACCGGAGTTTATGGCAGATGCCGCAGCCGAGTGCATTCAACAGGCGGCGAAGCGCAATCTCCTCGCTACCGGTTTCCTGCAATCGAATGCCGGTTGGTCCGCCCTGGGCAACTCTCGAGGGTTGTTCGGGTATCATCGGACGACATCGATGTACTTTTCCGAAACTGTCCGGACACCGGAGGGAGATGGATCGGGTTGGGTCTCCGCCGCCTCCCATAAGACTGCCGACTTTCGGTTCCAGGAGCTTGCAAAGGTTGCCGTGGATAAAGCCGCTCTTTCGAGAAACCCAAAACCGCTTCCTCCGGGAAAGTACGTCACCATCCTGGAACCCTCGTGCGTTGCCGACCTGCTCCAGGGCATGGTCTTCTCGCTCAATGCAAGGAGCGCTGATGAAGGAAGGAGTTTCTTCTCACGGCGGGAAGGCGGGAACAAGCTTGGGGAGAAACTGTTTCCGGAAAACGTAACGATCTATACCGACCCGAACGATCCTCTTGCCCCGGGCTCGCGATGGGGGGCGGACGGGCTTCCACAACGAAGGATCGAATGGGTCAAGGAAGGCATGCTTGCCAATCTCAACTACTCGCGCTATTGGGCGGAAAAGCAGGGAGCAACACCGACGCCAGGCGGCTCCAATCTTATCTTCAAGGGAGGGGATGGGTCATTGGAGGATCTGATACGGTCAACAAAAGAAGGGGTTCTTGTGACCAGCATCTGGTACATCCGCTCGGTGGATCCCCGTTCGTTGCTTCTCACAGGTCTGACCCGGGACGGAGTCTTTTGGATTGAGAACGGGAAAATTGCCCACCCGGTCAACAATTTTCGGTGGAATGACAGCCCCATCTCCGTTCTGAAAAACATCGATGCGATGTCGAAGTCGGCACGGGTTCCGCCGCGCGAATCACGTTCGCCCAACGTCGTGGTACCGGCATTGCGGGTCAAGGAATTCAACTTCTCGAGTGTTTCAGAGGCGGTATGACAGTTGGTGTCCCGGCGGGCCCCCTGAACAATCCCCCTATACAACGGACAACCATGCCCCCATGGGTCTCTTGCACATTGTCATCCCCTCATCCACTACTCAGGGGATAATTCCGACACGAGTAATCCCCCGACGATCAATCCCCCTCCCAGTAACCCCAGCACACCGAGCATTTCACCAAGCAGGAGAAAGGCAAACCCGGCCGCGAAGACGGGCTCCAGTGAAAAAATAACGGCACTTCGGGTTGGCGTTGTGTCTTTCTGAAATCGCGTCTGGACATAAATCGCGATAACGGTCGCGAAGACTGCAAGATAGGCTATCGCCAGCAAAAACTCCCCGTTTGGGGTAAACATAACCTCTTCGAAGAGAAACGTCCCTGCTCCCCCGAGAAAGGCCGCAACAACGAACTGCATCAGTGTGAGCTGTGCGGGGTTATGTTCCTTCCCGAACATATCCAGGTAGACGATATACAGCGCAAACAACAAGGCACACACCAGTGTCAGGGCATCCCCGATGTTGAATTCCGATCCCTCGGGCGATGTCAGAAAATACAACCCCAGGGTTACGAGGACCACACCGATCACATTTCCCTTCCGGGGTGGCCGGCGTTCGATGAAAAATTGACATATCGGAGTGAAGACAACGAGCATGCCGGTAATAAATGCAGACTTGGATGCGGAGGTGTACTGCAATCCGATCGTCTGGAGGATAAACCCAACGGAAAGCATGCCGCCAAGGACGGCCCCTTTTTGGGCGGCCCCTATGGTAAGTCCGGTAACTTCTTTTCGAAAAACAAGAGCGAGGAGAACTGCGGCAAGCCCGAAGCGGATGGCGATATACAGGAACGGCGAAACCCCCTCCAGGAGGTACTTCGTCGTAACAAATGTGCTTCCCCAAATGAACGTCACCAGGAAAAGATAGAGTTCAGCGCGCGCTCGGCGTGTCATCGGATCGGGTGTGGCGGAGAGATATCAACGTGCGTGGAAGGTCCTGTGCGCTGGATCCTGGGTGTGTTGCATCAATGCATTCCCGCAGGGGGATAGGAATTAAAAAGTTCACCCCAGGGGGACTTGCGGAGCCATTTCTTGAAAACCTGTTTATCCCTGAGGGGCCATCGGTAGTAATCGTGATACGCTTCGGAGCCAAAGATGAAGAAATGGACGAGGGGGGTTCGGAAGAAAAGGCTCTGAAACCGCTTTAAGGGACTGAACCAGAGCAAATCCCCGATCATGCTCGCTCCGTTATCACCGACGGAAAACTTCCAGTTCACCGTGGAGATATCCTCCCCGACCACAGAAATCTCACTCACATCCCCACACCCCAGTCCCCGCTGGTGAGCGAGGTTAATGTACCGTATGCTCATCGGATCGAACCCCATCATTTTTGCAGCAACCGCATCGATCGCCACCTGGTCCGCGCTGGCGAGGATGACATTCTTCTCCTCGGGGACCATGGTCCGGGGACCGGGACCGTTGCCCGCCGTCGTCCCATCCATCACCGCAAAGATGCCGGTGTGGATTTCCTTCTGGATCGCCAGCAGATCCACCAGCGTTTCATGAATCCATGAATGGGTATAGTGCCGATGGGTGTTTAGCAATCCTCCGAACGCATTTTTCATCGCCCCTGTGGTCGTTGTATAGATATGGCATTTCACGGTGGGGAGATGGACGATATTCTTTCCGAAAAAAAGATCCGGGACCCGGATCCCTTCGGGATAAATCTGGTCGAGGACCAGGAGGGGCGTTTTGGGCTTATACTCCACCCACGCCATGTCCCCCTCTTTGAAATTGAACTTCACCGGGATCCCGTACTTCTTGAATAACGGGACATACTTATTGAGGTCCTCCCCTTTGAACGCATCCGTGACCACGGTTTTGTTCTGGACACAGATAAGATCCTTGAATCCGGCTTTGTGCAATCCCCGGATCGTCCCTTCGAGCTGCCACGGTGTGGTGTTGGCACCGGGGAAGGGGAAATGCCAGGAAATGTTGTCTTTTAAAATCGTCGTCGCTTTCCCATCCAGGGCGGAAGCGATGCCGGCCATCTCCATCGCTCGCTGGGTATCCTCCAGGACAGTAGCGGGCGACGTCCGGACGACGGCAACCTTCGCGGCGACAGGTTTGAATCCGGTGATTCTCGAAGGAGATTTGGGTTCAGGCAACTTCATCGTCATTGGAACCAGGTCTTCAGTTCTTGAAAATAGATAATAACCACACACGCCAGAAACCATCCACCGATATTCAGAACCATGGGCAGATCGGTGGTAAGCACATGGGTTGGATTATCATCCGTCCGCCTCACGCGAACGAGGTAAAGGTACCGAAATATGCCAAACAAGACAAACACCGTTGTGAAGATCAGGTTTTCCGTACCGAACACCGTGACCGTCCGCTCAGCGACGGTGTACAGTGCGTACGAGATCGCCATGCCGGCAGCAGTGATTGTCATCATTTGATCGACAAACCCAAGGTCGTACTCCCGCAAGACGGCCCTCCCCTCATATCCTTCCGTATTCTCGATCAGGAGCATCTCTCCCCGCCGCTTGGAAATGGCAAGGAACAGGGAGACAAACAGGGTGCAGAGCACGAGCCAGTGCGATACCTGTACATCGATGACAAAAGCGCCGGCAAGAACACGCAACATAAAGCCCGACGCAATGATGAACACATCGACCAGGATGACATGCTTCAACGAGAAGGAATACGCAAGATTAAGGAGGAAATACAGACCTGCAGCCGCGAGGAATTTCGTATTCAGGGGACTCGCGAGAACAACCGTCAACACCAGGAGAACGGCCGCCAGACCGGCTCCCTGCGCCGGCGAGATCGCGCCGGAGGCGATGGGACGGTTCCTCTTGACCGGGTGCATACGGTCCGACTCCCTGTCGGCAATATCGTTGATAACGTACACCGCACTCGAGAGAAGGGAGAAGACGAGGAACGCCTCGGCGACGGTCCAGACATACCCTTCCTCAAAGAGATGCTTGGAGAAAATAACCGGGGCGAAGAGAAACATATTCTTCAGCCACTGCGGAAGGCGAAGCAGAGAAAGAGTTGCTCTCATCGCTTGATCAGGTTGTTTCCGGAGGTACGGTTAAAAAACCGCGGGTTCTTCATAGACACCGAACACCTCGGAGAGCACGGAACACATTTCTCCCAGGGTGACGTACGACCGTGTACACTGAAGCAGGTACGGCATCAGGTTCTTTTGGTCCAGGGAGGCCTGGCGCAACTCGTCAAGAGAGCGCTCGACCGATTCGACATTCCTGCTTTGCCGCAGATCCGCGAGACGCTTGCGTTGTTTGATCTCCACTTCCGGAGAGATGACAAGAATCGGTATCTCCAGTTTCTCCCCCTCCTCCACAAAATCGTTCACACCGACGATAATCTTCTCTTTTGCATCAAGTTCCCGCTGGTAACGGTATGCCGCGTCGGCAATCTCGCGCTGGAAGAACCCGGCCTCAATGGCAGGAATGACTCCTCCGAACGTGTCGATTTTTTCAAAATAACGCTCAGCCTCTTCCTCCATCTTCGCGGTGAGCGCTTCGACAAAGTAGCTTCCAGCCAGGGGGTCGATGGTGTTGGCCACACCGGTCTCGTAGGCAATCAGCTGCTGCGTACGGAGAGCGATCTTGACAGCCTTTTCGGAAGGCAGTGCAAGGGTTTCATCCATGGAGTTGGTATGGAGCGATTGGGTTCCGCCCAGCACACCAGCCAGGGCCTGATAGGCTGTCCGCACGATATTGTTTTCCGGTTGTTGGGCCGTCAAGGAGCATCCGGCCGTTTGCGTGTGGAAGCGCAGCATCAGGGAGCGCGGGTTCTTTGCGCCATACTTGTTCTTCATGCGCTTCGCCCAGATACGCCGGGCGGCACGGAACTTTGCGATCTCCTCAAAGAAATCGAGATGGGAATTGAAGAAGAACGAAATACGGGGAACGAACACATCGACGTCCAACCCCCGCTCGATTCCCGCTTCGACGTAGGCAAATCCGTCTGCCAGCGTAAATGCGAGTTCCTGAATTGCCGTCGAGCCCGCTTCCCGGATATGATACCCGCTCACCGAGATAGGGTTCCACTGCGGGACCTCTTTGGTCATATATTCGAACATATCGATGATGAGCCGCATGGAGGGTTCCGGAGGATAGATCCATTCCTTCTGGGCGATGTACTCCTTGAGAATATCCGCCTGGATCGTTCCCCGCAATTTTCCGAAGTCCACTCCCTGCTTCTCCGCCACGCCAAGATAAAACGCCATGACCATTGCGGCCGGGGCGTTGATGGTCATCGAGGTGGAAATCTCTCCGAGGTTGATCCCCTTGAAGAGGATTTCCATATCTGCGAGCGAACTTACCGCCACGCCGCAGATCCCAACCTCTCCCTCCGAAAGCGGGTCATCCGCGTCCCGGCCCATCAGGGTGGGGAGATCGAACGCAACGGAGAGTCCCGTTTGTCCATGCTCCATCAGGTAATGGTACCGCTCGTTGGTGTCCTCCGGCGTGCCAAACCCTGCGAACTGTCGCATCGTCCAGAGCCTCCCACGGTATCCCGTGGGGTGAATGCCGCGGGTGTACGGATATTCCCCGGGGAATCCGATCTCGCTCAGGAAGTTGATCTCCTGCACGTCTTCCGGTCCATAGAGCATCTCCACCGGCTCGCCGCTGACCGTCGTAAAGGAGGCCTGCCGGAGTTTCCCCCCCGATCGCACGCTGGCTTCCCAATGTTTCCGGGCTTCCTGAATCTGATCAAGGCCGTTGTTCATCGTCTTTCCCTTCTCTATCAGTGTTCATCTTCCCACCGCCTGGGCTTCATGCCGCAAAGGATTGACAGCAGGCAGAACCCCTACGTTCTCCCAAACCGCCTGTCCAATTCCTCGAGAGGAATTTTTACCATGACAGGGCGGCCATGCGGACACACGTAAGGCATCTGTGTTGCAAAGAGCTGATCAATGAGCACAATCATTTCCGTGGTGTTCAGTTTATCCCCCGCTTTGACGGCTGCTTTGCACGCGAAGGATTTTGCCAACGTGTCACGGGCATCGATGGTCCGGTTCGGTTCCCCCTCCTTGAATTCATCAAGCACCTCCTGCAGGATCTTCATCTCGTTCCCGATCCGTACATCCGCGGGGATTCCTTCGATCACGACGGTGTTCTTTCCAAATAACTTAAGGTCAAAGCCGATCCGGGTAAGACTCTCCGATAACTCCTTCACAAGGCTGTAATCGCCGGCCGAGAGTTGGACGGTATGTGGAAACAGGAGTTGCTGCGTGGTCGGGAGGCTGTTTTCAAAATTCGCCAGGACTTTTTCATAGAGGATTCGCTCGTGAGCGACGTGCTGGTCGATAATCAACAAGCCTGTTCGCACCTGGGAGAGGATATACTTATTGTGGATTTGCCAGATGGCCCGGGTTTCTCCGGGGGACTCATGCTCACCCGCAGGACGGATCGGCATATGCTGCACAACCCGGTTGACCGGCAACGGTGGATGCACAGCATCGGGCGATGGGAACGTTGCCTCACCGTCCCGCTCTCCGGGTCCGGTCGTGATCCTCGACTCCACCCGCCCGAACAATTGGTCGAGATTGACCTGCAGGGAAACGTCGGGTTGAGCAGGCGTGTGCCCCGGGCCTTTGGCCGGCATGGTCCACGGAGAAGGAACATCCCGCCCCGGGGAGGTAAAGCGAAGCCGTTCTTCCACCTGCTCAAGCGTTTCCGGCTGGCGAAAGGAAAGGTTGGGCACGACGTCATGGGCGCCAAGAGTCTTCCGGACGCTCGACAGCACAAACCGGTAGATGGCCGATTCATTCTCGAACTTCACTTCCATCTTCGATGGATGCACGTTCACGTCGACCTTTTGCGGGTCCAGGGTGATATCGAGAGCGTAGAAAGGAAACATCCCCTTGATCATCAGATGCTCGTACGCCTGAAACACCGCGTGATTGATCGCCCTGTTCAGGATGAACCTTCGATTGATGAAAAGGAACTGGTCCGACCGGCTCTTCCGTGCAAAGTCCGGCCTTCCGATGTATCCCTCGAGGCTGAAGGAATCAATCTGCTCCCGGACATGGAGCAGGGATTCGAACTGCTTTGCACCAAACAGATCTCTCATTCTTTCCCCGGCCGGTTTCGGCTTGAGGTCCAGGAGAACGTCCTCATCGCTGAGATAATGCCAGGTGACCTGGGGATACACGATCGCCATGCGTGTCACAACGTCCGTGATATTTTTCAACTCCGTGTTGCGGGTCTTGAGAAAATTCCGCCTCCCCGGGGTGTTGTAGAAAAGATTCTTGACGGTGATGGAGGTTCCCGGCTCTGCAGCGGCCTTGGTGTTCTCTTTGAGTTCATTCCCCTCGATACGGAGGAAGGTGCCTATTTCGTCCGTTCGCTGCCGGGTCTTCATCTCCACCTGGGAAACCGCGGCGATCGAGGCCAATGCTTCACCCCGAAACCCGAGCGTCCGAATCGACTCCAGGTCCTGGGCTGAAGCAATCTTGCTCGTCGCATGGCGTTCGAAGGCCAGCAAAGCATCCTCATGGGAGAGCCCCTCGCCATCGTCCAGAACCTGGATCCACGTCCTTCCTGCATCCCTGACGATAATATGGATCGTCGTGGCGCCCGCATCGAGCGCATTCTCGATGAGCTCTTTGACGACCGATGCCGGTCGCTGCACCACCTCCCCTGCGGCGATCTTGTTGGCCAGATCGGGTTTCAGTATGTGAATTTTTGATGGCACGTCAGCGTAGGCTCCCCGTGAGATAAAGATAGGCATACAGCGTGAGCACCAGGATGATGCCCCACAGAATCACGGGGCGTCTCTTCCCACGGTGCTTCCCCCGTTCCCGGCGGAGCTCTTTCTTGAAATGTTCCTTCTCGTCCGTCTCCGGCTTGTAGTACCGGGGCGCATATTCAAACCGGCGATATCGGGGGCGTTTCAGGAGCATGAATGATGACAGGGTTGGGACAAAGTCAATTCAGATCTTTTCTCGTCACACCGATGCCGGGACGATCCGACAGCACCAGGCGGCCTTCCACAATGCCAACGCCGTCGAACGGATCGTTCGTTGTCAAAGCGGCGCCGTCGAGGTCCGCGTAATCGATTAACGGAGTGAACTGGGCGGCCGCGGAGATTGCCACGGAGGTCTCAATCATGCAACCGACCATGACCTTCATGCCGCATGCTCTTGCGGTGTGGACCATCTGGATCGCTTCACGCAGGCCCGTACATTTCATTAATTTGATATTGATACCGTCGAAGGCCCCTTGCAATTTCGGCACGTCATGCAACCGGATGGAATTCTCATCGGCAATCAGGGGAAGATTGACACGCTCCCGGACCCACGCGGTTCCTTCGAGATCCGCCGCCGGCATCGGTTGCTCGACAAACTCCACCCCCTCCTGCTCCAACCACCGGATCTTTTCGACCGCTGTTTCCCTCACCTTCCACCCTTCATTGGCATCAACCCGCAGGGTCTTCTTCGTGATCTTCCGGATTGTGCGGATGATTTCGATATCATTCTCCCCCCCTAGTTTGATCTTAAGGATGGGATACTCTTCCGCCTCGCGCACTTTTCGTTCAATGACATCGGGCGTATCAATGCCGATGGTGAACGATGTGATGGGGGCCTTTCCCTTGTCCAACCCCCAATACTTCCAGAGCGGAAGGTTCATCTTCCTCCCGATCCAGTCATGCAGGGCGATATCGACTGCGGCCTTCGCGGAATAATTCGCCTCCGCAGCTCCATGCACGGCATCGAGGATCTGTTCGAGCTGAAAGGGGTCGTAAAAGCGTGCAAGGTCCAGCCCCGACAAAAACTGCTGCACTGTTTCAATCGTCTCCCCATAGCGTCTCGAAGGGGCTGCTTCCCCGTAACCGACAATCCCGTCATGCTCGATCTCGACCAGCACGACCGGTGAGACATCCCGCGAGCTGCGCGAGATTGTAAATGTGTGTTTGAGTTTCAGATCATATGAGGTTGAGCGAAGCTTCATGGTTTTATCCCTGCATCACCGGGGTGATGCCTTGTCTATCGTCGTGGCTACATCGTGGAGCACCCTCTTCGTTGAGCCACACACCGTCGTGTCGTTGTGGCAAGCCTGTTTCATAAACCGTCAGGTGGCGATCTCGGTTCCTTCGAACAAGGCATCCACAAAGGCAGCCCGGTCAAAGACCTGGAGATCGTCGATTTGCTCCCCCACCCCTACAAACTTCACAGGAGTTTGCATGTCATGACTGATGGCCAGGACGATCCCACCCTTCGCCGTTCCATCCAACTTTGTCAGCACCAGTCCGGTCACCTGAACAGCCTCGGTAAAATGCTTCACCTGTTGCAGCGCGTTCTGCCCCGTGCTCGCATCGAGAACCAGCAAGACTTCATGCGGGGCACCGGGGAGGCGTTTTTCCAGCACTCGCCGGATCTTCTTCAACTCCTCCATCAGGTTCGTTTTCGTGTGTAATCGGCCTGCGGTATCGATGATGACGACTTCGGCCTTTTTGGCCATGGCCGAGCTGACGGCATCAAACGCCACGGCCCCCGGGTCGGCACCATGGGCCTGCTGGATGATCTCCACCCCGGCACGTTTTGCCCATATTTCCAATTGCTCGTTCGCCGCTGCACGGAAGGTATCCGCCGCGCCCACCACCACGCTATACCCCGCCTCCCGGTAGTTGTAGGCCAGTTTCCCGATCGTGGTTGTCTTGCCGGCACCATTGACTCCCACCACCATCACCACAAACGGGCGAGGGCCCTCAGGAAGAAGCAAAGCTCCCGGAGCAGCATCTCCCGTGGCCTGAAGGACCCTGGCAAGTTCATCCTTCAGCAAGTGTGTAAGCTCCCCGGAGGATTCATAGCCTTCCTGCTTCACCCTCTTCTTGATACTTTCGATGATCGTCTGGGTTGTGCCCGCACCGACATCAGCCGAGATCAGGATCTCTTCGAGCTTCTCAAGAAAATCCGCATCGATGGAACTCTTCGAGTTGACAAGTTGGGCAACTTTGCCGAACAGGGAATCCCGGGTCTTGCTTAGACCATCCTTCAGCTTCTTCCATGCATCGAAAAGCGCCATCAGGAGACAACCTTCTTTCCCAGCCCGTGGCCGATAAACAATCTCTGGACATAACTCGCAAATGAAAGGGTCATCAACACCATGCTTGCCCAGATCGTCACCTGCCGGAATTCCTCAAGCATCTCCACGCGAAGAATGGAAAGCAACAGGACGAGGGCGATCGCATTGACCGCGATCTTTCCCGGCCAGTTGGACTGGACGATAATCATCTTTTTGTTCCTGATATAGATCCCCCCGAGAAGAATCAGGATATCCCGCCCTACCACGAAGGCGAAATACCAGAAGGGAAGGTCTCCGATCCACACCATCAGCGATGCCGTGGCCCCCACGGCGATCTTATCGGCAACGGGATCGATGATTTTCCCCAGCTCCGAGACCTCATGACGTTTACGCGCAAAATACCCGTCGAGAAAATCGGTCAGCACGGCAAGAGCGATGATCAAGGCAACCCAGAGACGTTTGTCAGCAACGTCGGCAAGCAGGCAATAGGCGAGCGGTGCCACGAGAAGGATGCGGCTCAGGCTCAGCAGGTTTGAGAAGGTCCACATCCTGTCCTGCATCAGGTGTCGTTCGCGTCTTTGGTCAGTTGGCGATCGATGGGAACGGGGTATATTCCGCTGAAGCATGCCGTGCAGTAGTTTCTCCCGCCGTTGGGAGCCGCTTCCAGGAGTTTTTCCATGGAGAGATAGGCCAGGCTGTCGACACCGAGCTCTTCCGCGATTTTGTCCACGTCACTGTTGCAGCGGTTCGCGATCAATTCCTCACGGCTGGGAAAATCCATGCCGTAATAACATGGGAACTTGATGGGGGGTGAGGTGACCCGGAAATGAATCTCCTTCGGCTCTGCCTCGCGGATCATCTTGACGAGTTGCTTGGAGGTGGTGCCCCGCACGATCGAGTCATCGACAATGACCACCTTCCTCCCCTTGATCACTCCCTTCACCGTATTGAATTTTGTCTTGACCTTGAGTTCACGGCTGTTTTGATCGGGCTGGATGAAGGTGCGTCCGACGTAATGGCTGCGGATCAATCCTATCTCCAACCGCACATCGTCCCCCATCTTGTTCGCCTCGGTCACAAATCCGAGCGTTGCCGTGTTACTGGAGTCGGGAACACTAATCACCACGACACGATCGTCCTCACTATCGGGACGGACCGGGGACTCGGCAGCCAGGAGTTTTCCCAGCTTTCGCCTGACCTTATCGACATTCTCGCCGAAGATCTTGCTGTCGGGGCGCGAAAAATAGATATATTCAAAAATGCAATGATGGGGTTCGGCGGGCGTTTTGGAGATGTGGTACGACTTAAGGGTTCCCGACTGAACTCCCTCCTGATCGATGACAAGAATTTCGCCCGGCTCCACTTCTCCAACGTATGTTGCCCCGACGAGATCGAAGGCGCACGTTTCCGATGCGACGACATAGGCAGGCCCCTTCGCAGATCCGGTCTCGATGCGCCCGAGGCACAACGGCCGCAACCCGTACGGATCGCGTGCAGCGATAAGGCTCGTATCCGTGAGGATCACCAGGGAATAGGCCCCCTCGACGGCGTCCAGCGCTTCCTTCAGTTGATGGATCTGGCCCTCGTGTTTGCTTCTTGCCGTGAGGTGGAGGATGATCTCACTGTCGGTGGTCGATTGGAAAATGGTTCCCTCGGATTGCAGGGATTCACGAAGGGTGTGGAAATTGGTCAGATTCCCGTTATGACCGAGCGCCAGGTTTCCAGCTTTATAGTTGACGACAAAAGGCTGGATATTGAATTTATTGTCGGCTGAGCCGGTCGTCGAATACCGGTTATGACCGATCGCGGAAGATCCCTTCAGCTGGTCCTTCAGGATGCTCGCATCCTTGAAGACATCAGCCACGAGGCCGTTCCCCTTGAAGGCGTTGAATCGCCACTTTTGCTTTTCTGCAAGGAACTCGCTGGTGACGATACCGGAAGCTTCCTGTCCCCGGTGCTGGAGCGCGTGGAGACCGTAGTAGGTCATCACCGCCGCCTCCGGGTGGTTAAAAATGCCAAAGATGCCGCAATGGCAGCGGGGTTTTCCTTCGAGGTGATTGAGGTGTGTCACGGGGAAAAGTTAAGGAAAAAATGAGGAGGATACAAGCATCGCCTCCTTGAAAACAGAAAGGGAGGGAACCGGCCGGCTCCCTCCCTTCTTTCTTTCAGCGACTGTCGTCCAGGACGAAGTCAAGCTGGATCAGAGCGAGGCAAACACCGAGTCCATCGCTGTTACCAAGGCATCGCATTCTTCTGTGGAAATCGTGTACGGTGGCAGGAATCGCAGGACATTCACGTTGGTGCAATTGACAAGGAACCCCCTTCGCTGCAGTTCCTCCACGATGGGCTGTCCTTCCCGCGTTAATTCCATGCCGAGCATGCATCCGTACCCCCGGACCTCTTTGACCAATGCCGGATACCGGGATTGAAGGGCTGAAAACTTCCCCTTCAGATATTCTCCGATTTCCCCGGCACGATTCATCAAACCACGATCGACCACCTCTTCCAGCACAACCATGCCGGCAGCACATGCCACGGGATTACCGCCAAACGTCGTGCCATGCACTCCGTACGTGAACGACTCGGCCACACGTTCATTTCCGAGGAACGCTCCGAGGGGAAGTCCGCCTCCGATCGCTTTGGCGATCACAACGATATCCGCCTTCACCCCGAAGTGTTCAAACCCGAGGAACTTCCCGGTTCGTCCCATGCCGGCCTGGATCTCGTCCGCAATGATCAGGAGCCCGAATTTCTCCCGCAACGAGTTCAGGGCAGATGCATACTCGGGGGAGACAACATAGATCCCCCCCTCTCCCTGGATGGGTTCGACGACCACACCAAGGGTATGCTCATTCACCGTCGAGCGCAAACCCTCCACATCATTGTACTGGAGATGACTTACGTTGGCCAGGAACGGCTCATACCCGTCACGATACTTTGCCCGTTCGGTAAGGGACAAGGCTCCCATGGTCCGTCCGTGGAATGAATTGGAGAGTCCGAACAATTGCGTCTTGCCGTTTTTCTTTCCCCATTTCCGGGCAAGCTTGAGAGCGCCTTCAATCGCCTCGGTTCCGCTGTTGGTGAAAAAAATCCTCTGGTACCCGGAAACGGCAAGCAGTTTCTCGGCAAGCCGCACCTGCGGCTCCTGGATGAAGAAATTCGAAAGATGAATGTAGCGGTCCACCTGTTCCTGAATCGCCTTCCTGATCCCCGGGTGATGATAGCCGAGGGCATTGACCGCAAGTCCTCCGAAGAAATCGACATACTGTTTCCCATCGCGGGTAAAGAGTGTGCACCCTTCGCCCCGGACAACATCCAGGGAAAGGCGTTTATAGGTATGGAAGAATAACTGATGTTCTTTTTCAACGAGAGTTGTGCTCACGCGGGCTCCTGTTGTGCAATGTTGGTAAAGAGTGTATGAAGGAACCGGACATTCTGGCCCAGTTCGCGGATTGACCCGTCATTCCGGAGAACATACTCCGCCTCCTGAATTTTCCGCTTGTTGCTCCATTGGGCATCCATGCGTTTCATCACGTCAGCCCGGGTGGTGTGATCTCGCTCCATGACCCTTTGGATCCGAACATCGGCTTCCGCATCGACGACCACCACGGCGTCGAGCAAAGAGTCGAGACCGGCCTCATACATCAGGGCCGCTTCGACGATCACGTACGGGCTATGGCCGTCCAGCTCGTTCATGCGACGCTCAATTTCGAGTGTAACTTTGGGATGAACAAGGGCGTTGACTTTTTTCTGCAAAGCGGGGGTCGAAAATATTTTTTCAGCGATCACCTTGCGGTTCAAGGAGCCGTCGGGGAGGTAGGTTTCGGAGCCGAGGAGGCGAACGAGAGCTTTCCGGAGTCCGGCATCGTTCGTCATCAGGTCCTTCGCAATATCATCGGCGGAAAGAACAGGGACGTCCAGCTTCTGGAACAGGGAGCAAACCAACGATTTGCCGCTCCCGATCCCGCCTGTTACGCCCATGCGGAGGGTTGTACCGGATGTGGGTTCCACGCGTGCATCAATGAGTGTGATAATCCATTACTTGGCGTACGCAACAGCCCGCACTTCCCGGATCACGATGACTTTGATTTGGCCGGGATACTCCATTTCCTGCTGGATCTTGTTGGCGATATCATGGGAAAGCTGGTCGGCGGCCGCATCATCCAGTTTGTCGTGATTACAGATCACACGCACCTCACGGCCCGCCTGGATTGCGTACGTGTTCAAAACGCCGTGAAACGATTTGGCAAGGGATTCGAGTTTCTCGAGACGCTTCACATATCCCTCCACCGACTCACGTCGCGCTCCCGGCCGGGCTCCGCTGATGGCATCGGCAGCCTGGACAAGAGCGGCAATCGGGTGTTCCATGGGAATATCCTCATGGTGTGCACCGACGGAGTTCGAGACGATCGCGTGCTCGTTGTACTTCTTGCATAATTCATATCCGATCAACGCGTGCGGGCCTTCGACACTGCGGTCCACCGTCTTGCCGATATCGTGGAGCAAGCCTCCCCGTTTGGCGAGGCTGACATCCAGCTGAAGTTCGGAAGCCATGATGCCTGCAAGAAACGCGGTCTCGATGCTGTGCTGCAGAAGATTCTGTCCATAGCTTGAGCGATACTTCATTCGTCCGATATGTTTTACGATCTCCGGATGTGCTCCGTGAAGTCCGATCTCCAGAAGAGTGTTCTCCCCCGTCCGCAACACTTCCTCTTCCAGTTCCTGCTTCACCTTCTCGACGACCTCCTCGATGCGGGCAGGATGAATCCTTCCATCCGCGATCAACCGTTCCAGCGAGACCCGCGCCACTTCCCTCCGGAATGGATCGAACCCGGACAGGATGACCGCTTCGGGCGTGTCGTCGACAATGACATCAACTCCCGTGGCGGCCTCGAACGCGCGGATGTTTCTCCCTTCCCTGCCGATGATCCTCCCCTTCATTTCATCGCTTTCGAGGTTCAGGACACTCACCGTCGTCTCGACGGTATGATCCGCGGCGGTTCGTTGGATCGCCTGGACGATAATTTTTTGGGCTTCCCTTTTGGCCTCCTCTTTCGCTTTATCACGGAGGACCTTTAACATTTGCGAGGATTCGGTTTTTACCGTTTCCATCAGGTTCTCGATCAACTGCTTCTTTGCTTCCTCGCGGGAAATCCCTGAAATGCGCTCCAGCTTGTTATTTTCCTCCTCGACCATCTTCTGGAGTTCCTGCTCCCGCTCCTCGCTCCGCTTTTTCCTCTCAGTGACCTCGCGGTCGAGGGATTGCAGCGAAGCCTCTTTCTTGCTTAAAAGGTCGAGTTTACGATCGACATTTTCCTCACGGGAAATAAGCTGCTTTTCAAAGGCCTGGGCTTTATTCCTTTTCGATTGAACTTCCGACTCGAACTCCTTCTTTCTCTTGTACCATTCGTCCTTCGCCTCGAGAAGTTTCTCTTTTTTCAGCGTGCCGGCCTCTTTTTCGGCATCCTCCAGGATTCGCTTCGCCCGTTCCTCCGCCCCGGTAATCTTGTTCTGGCCCGACCGGGAGTTCAGATACCACCCGGCAAAGAAGGACAGCCCGGCAGCAGCCAACACACTCACTATGAGAATATAGGGTTCCATACAGGCTCCTGATTCGTTCTACCATCCACAACGTTCGGGAAATAAAAAACCGCACACGTACGCCAGCGATCAAGGTGTATTGAAAGAACCTCTCGTTTCAACACGGTGGGTGCCTGCCTAAGCATTTCACACTTCCACGAGCCGCTCGTTCTTCACCGAGGTGAAGAAGTCATCGCCGGGCAATTCCCGTAGAACCGGGAACGTTGGCATGTGCTCCACACTTATGAGTCAAGCTCCCTATTAAAGTAACTGTCAGGTTCTTTAATAAGTTTTGATCACGGCGACGGTGCGGTCAATGAGTTCATCCATGGTTCCGCCCGCCTTTGATGGGAAAGAACAGTTCAAACAAACAGATCAAGCACTCTTTGCGTCGTCTGCGTCAACCTCAAGGCAATTATCGAGATAATTGGAGAGCTTTATCATTTCCGTTTCAAGATGAGTCAACGCTTGCTGGTTTCGCTCTCGCTCCTTCATCAGATCCTCTGTGATATTCAATGCAGACAAGACTGCCACCGTGAGGGGGGGCTGTTCGGGTATTTTCTCGTGGATCGTGGAGATCATCGTGTCCACGTACCCGGCGATCTTCTTCGTAAAATCCTCGTTTTCACCCCGAAGAGGATATTCCGACCCGAAGATCTTAACTTTGATGCTTTTCCCATTCATAATGTTCGAGCAATCGGTAGAGTGGTGTGCTCCCTTTTGTTTGAATGCAACAGCGACCGTGACCGGTACTTCCAAGGACTACAAACGAGCATTAATCTTGGCGATCATTTCCTTGATCTTTGCTTTTAAAGCCTCCTTTTCTTCTTTCGTGAATGCTTCACTTCCATTCAACTGAAGCTTGGCGACTTCGTGGCGAAGTCGTTCAAGGTCTTTTTCCTTCCCCATGAGGGTTTCCCGCATTTGGCGCTCACTCTGTTCCAGTTCCGCCACCCTCCCGCGCAAAATCTGGTTCGACTCTTTCATCTGTAAAAGAGTCTCCGAAACGCGACGCGCTTTCTCCCACAACGATTGCAGAGAGGTCTCGAGACTCCTCAGTTCCTTCTGGTCGCTCACAGGGGATTCTACTTGCGGCTCAGTCAACGCCGGACTCCTTCAAGATCTGCTTGAACAAAGGACAACACACGTTATTGTCTCCGGAGTTTGGCCTGACACTGTTGCTCCACGTACGCAACGACCTTACTCAGGAAAGTGTCAGCCTCCACATCGGTCAACGTCCTGTCCGTCGGTTGAATCTCCAGTGCATATGCCAGGCTTTTCTTTCCAATCCCAACCTGGTCACCGACAAACAAGTCAAACAACTTCACATCACCGAGAAGAGCCCCACCAGCGCTTCGAATTGCAGTTTCAACATTTTCCTGAGGAAGCGAACGATCGACGATAAAAGCAAGGTCGCGCTTCACAACAGGAAATTTGGGCAGAGTCTTATATTTCTTTTCCTTGAACCAGTTCCGTGCAATTGATGAAGTCTTTACTTCACATACGAAAACGTCAGTCTCAATATCAAACTTTTCAGTGACTGACTTGTCGATCTTCCCAAAGAACCCGCTGTAAGTGCCATTGATTTCAACCCCTAGAGCGGTTTCAATTAAAGCTTCGGCGTTATCATAAGAAATAAAACGATATTTGTCAAGGTTAAACTTAGAGAGGAGCGCCTCTACCTCCCCTTTCATATCAAAGAAATCAGTCTTTCTGCTATTTGATCCAAAGGACTGTGGAGCCGTATTTCCGGAAAGAACCAAGAGCAACCGCTCTTCCTCGCTGTACCCATCAAGAGATTCAGCATTTCCCCCCTCGCGAGCAGAAAAGACATGGCCGATCTCAAACAGGCGAAGATCCTGTGTGCCGTAGGAGCGGTTATGTCTGACAGCCTGTAATGCTCCCGGAAGAAGGCTCGTCCTGAGGGCGGTAGCATCAGCACTCACAGGATTTAGTACTTGAACCGGGCGATCTCCATGAAAATGCCAGCGATGATTCTCCTGCAAGCTCATGGTGATCATTTCATTCCATCCCGCGCCCACGAGGTACTCCCGGACACTGTCCTGCAATGTCTGGGGATCGAAAGGTTTGGAGAAATCCACCGTCGTTCTTGTTTTCGTCTCGATATTGTTGTAGCCATAAACGCGGGCGACCTCCTCAATCAAATCGACCTCCTGCGTCAGGTCGGTCCTGAACCCGGGGATTGAAAAGGTGACGACGTCCTTCGTCTGTTTGACCGCCTTGATCTCCAGTCTTTGGAGACAGGAGATGGTCTCCTTCTTTGTCATCGACGTGCCCAGCAAGGCATTCGACCGGGCCGGGCGAAAGGTGATCGTCACCGGGCGTACTTTACCGGGGTAGAGGTCGATCCTTCCCTTCAGGACCTCCCCTCCGCTGATTTCCTGGACCAGCTGTGCAACGCGATCGGCGGCATACTCAGCCATGGCGGGATCGACACCCCGTTCAAATCGTTGTGAAGCGTCAGTGGACATGCCGAGAAATTTCGCCGTCCGGCGAATGTTATTCGCTTCAAAATTGGCGCTCTCAATCAGGATCGTGGTTGTCTTCTCCGAGATCTCCGAGTTGTGTCCCCCCATCACACCGGCAATCGCCACCGGCTTCTCCCCATCACAAATCATCAGGGTATCCGATCGGAGGGTTCTCGCCTTGCCGTCCAGAGTCGTAAACTTCTCTCCTTCCGAGGCACATCGGACAACAATGGTGTGTCCCGCGAGAAGGTCATAATCGAAGGCATGGATCGGCTGACCGGTCTCCATCATCACCATGTTGGTGACGTCGACGATCATGTTGATGGGCCGAATGCCGACTGCCATGAGCCGTTGCTGTAGCCATGCCGGGGAGGGCCGGACCGCGACTCCTTTGACTATCCGGGCAACGTACCGGCGACATTTTTTTGCATCCACGACCTTCACTTTCGCGTAGGAAGCCGTCCTGGTCTTGCTTTCCCGTAATCGCAGATGCGGGAGTGAAGCCCTCCCCTGGACAATCGCCTGCACTTCGCGGGCGACACCGATATGGCTCATCCAGTCGCCCCGGTTTGCGGTGACCTCCATTTCATAGAGGACATCGTCGAGGCCGAGGTGCCGCGCAAGGCTGGTTCCGACTTTTGCCTTCTTGTCCAGAACGAGGATGCCGTCGGTGTCGTCACCGAGGGCAAGTTCATACTCCGAGCAGATCATCCCGAACGATTCCACTCCGCGGATCGTCGCCCGGGTCAACGTAAATGGAGCTCCGTTCGGATCGTGTTGGTTCCGGGGGACAATGGCTCCCGGGAGACCCACGGCTACTTTTTGACCGGCAGCAACATTCGGGGCGCCACAGACAATCTGAACCGGATCTCCACCCACGGTGACCGTGCAGACGGAAAGCCTGTCTGCCCGGGGATGCTTTTCCTTTGTGAGAACCTCCCCGACGACAAACGTTTTGTACCGAGCTCCAAGGTCTTCGTACCGCTCCACTTCAAGGCCCAGCATGGAAAGGCCCTCGGCAAGGCGGTCCGGTGAGAGGGGAATCGGAATGTATTCTTTGAGCCAGCGATGGGAAATTTTCATGGAACATTCAGATCAAAACTGGTTCAGAAAGCGAACGTCGTTTTCATAGAACATGCGGATGTCATCAACGCCATAGCGCAGGGAGGCAATGCGTTCGATCCCCATGCCGAAGGCAAATCCGGAGTATTTCTCGGGGTCATATCCTACATTCCTGAAGAGATGGGGGTGGACCATGCCGGAGCCGAGGATTTCCAGCCATCCATTCTGCTTGCACATCCGGCACCCCTTCCCTTTGCAGAGGAAGCAGGAAATGTACATATCTGCGCTTGGTTCGGTGAAGGGGAAAAACGTGGGGCGGAACTTATACCGGACGTCCTTTCCGTAAAATTGTCTCGCGAATGCGACGAGCGTCCCCTTCAAGTCGCTAAAGGTCACGCCGGTATCGACATAGAGTCCCTCAACCTGATGAAAACTCACCAGGCTACGCGCACTGACCGCCTCGTTGCGATAGACCCGACCGGGCATGATCTCCCGCACAGGGGGACGCTGTCCTTCCATGGTTCGAATCTGAACCGGCGAGGTGTGGGTCCGGAGGAGAACGCTTTTCGATGGGGAGAGGAAGAACGTATCCTGCATATCCCGCGCAGGGTGATCGGGGGGAAAATTGAGCGCTTCGAAGTTATAATGGTCGGTTTCGATCTCCGGCCCGTACGCCGAGGAGAATCCCATCGACCGGAAGATCTGACGGATCTCGTCGATGGTTTGCGTAATGGGGTGTTTGCTCCCCAGGGGGCGGGGCCTTCCGGGCATGGTCCGGTCGAGCGTGTCGTTCTTCGCTCCCTCCCCCTCCATGAGGTTCCGCTTTTCCTCGAAGGCTTGCTGCACCTCAACCTTCAGGGAGTTCAGTAGTTTACCCGCCTGAGGTTTTTGGTCGGCGGGAAGAGACTTCATGTGCTCGAACAGTTCTGCGACGAGGCCGTTGCGTGCGAGGTACTTGATGCGCACTTGTTCAAGCTGTTCCCGTGTCGTCGCCTGTTCCAGGGCGCGGGCGAACTCTTTTCTGACTGATTCGATGTTGCCGATCATGACTTGTTTCCCGATGCGCCAGAAAGCAGAAATCTTCCCATCAACTCCCGGCACAAGACTTCAAGGATCATGGCCGAGGCACCAACGTTGAGAGGAAGATTCCGGTTACGCTGTTGCGTACTTCACGACTTCTGCAAATGCCTGCGGATTTGTCGCCGCAAGATCGGCAAGCACTTTCCGGTTGATGGTAATGGATTTCTTATCGAGGCCTGCGATCAACCTGGAGTACGTGGTCCCGTTGGTGCGGGCTGCAGCATTGATCCTGGTGATCCAGAGTCCGCGGAAGAGCCGTTTCTTGGCCCTCCGATCCTTGTAGGCGTGGGTCAGGGCTTTTTCAACGTGGTGCTTGGCGACGGTATAGACTTTACTGCGACCGCCCCAGTATCCCTTGGCTTGATCGAGGAGCTTCTTCCGCCGACGGTGTGAAGCGACTTTATTTTGTGAACGTGGCATGGTGCATTTCCTTCATGTTAAACTAACAAGAATCGTTTTACTTTGTACGCTTCGGTCTCGGAGACAAGCGTTGCTTTCCGCAGATGTCGCTTTCGCTTGGTCGTTTTCGAGGTCAGGATGTGACTGCGAAAAGCCTTGCGCCTCTTGATTTTCCCCGATGCGGTCACCTTGTAGCTTTTCAGAGCCCTCCGCCTGCTTTTCATTTTGGGCATCGTCCAACTCCGTTATGATTGTTCTTGTGATTGTTTGCTACTCTCGCCTGTTTTCTTCTTCGCCTTGTCGGCCACGTAATAGGTGATCATCTGGCGGCCTTCCATCTTGGCGGGGGCATCCAGCTTCGCGACATCGGAGAGACTCTCGGTAAAACGGTCCAGGATCGCTCTCCCCTGGTCCTGGTACGTGATCTCACGCCCTTTAAAGACCACGGTGGCCTTCACCTTATGCCCTTCTTCAATAAAAGCCCGGGCGTGCCGCACCTTGAAATCGAAATCATGGGTATCTGTGTTCGGGTGGAAGCGAATTTCCTTGACCAGCGTTACATGCTGATGCTTCTTCTGCAATTTTTCCTTTTTGGCAAGTTCGTACTTGTACTTGCCAAAGTCCATAATCTTGCAGACCGGGGGATCGGCGGTGGGGACGATCTCGATAAGATCCAGACCCTTATCGACCGCCATCTTTTGTGCTTCCTTGGTTCCGATCACGCCAACCTGCTGCCCCTCTTCATCGATCAGCCGGACCTTGGGAGCCCGGATTTCCGTATTGATGCGCGCGCGTTGCTGCTTAATGGGGTGCTCTCCTATACCGTTAATGATTTTTGTTGAATGGCGCTGAGAGTTTTGGCAAGAAATGCCTCTCTTGTCATAGCCCCCAGATCGCCTTTTGTATGTTGGCGAACTGCGACAGTATTACCCTGCATTTCCTTCTCCCCTACGACGAGCATAAAGGGAACCTTCTTGGTCTCCGAATCGCGGATTTTATACCCTATTTTTTCATTGCGCTCGTCCAGCTCGCATCGCACTCCCGCCTCCGTCAATTGGCCACAGACCTGTTTGGCATATTCCAGGTACGCATCGGTGATGGGCAGGACAACTGCCTGCACCGGTGCAAGCCAGAGCGGAAATTCACCGGCGAAGTGTTCGATCAGGATACCGACAAATCGCTCCATCGAACCAAAGGGGGCCCGGTGGATAATCACGGGGCGATGTTTTTGACCATCGCTGCCGGTATACTCAAGTTGAAATCGCTCGGGCATAACATAATCCACCTGGACCGTGCCCAATTGCCATGTCCTTCCAAGCGCATCCTTCACCATGAAATCGATCTTGGGACCATAAAAGGAAGCTTCCCCGACACCGACAAAGTAGTTCAGCTTCATTTCATCCGCGACTTCCTTGATCTCGCGTTGGGCGCGATCCCAGAACGCCGCGTCTCCGCCATACTTCTCAACATTCTTATCATCACGGTACGAAAGCCGCGTCCGAACTTCCATGCCAAAGGTCTCGAACACCAATTGGGTCAATTCGACCGTGGTACGGATCTCCTGCTTGACCTGATCGTGGCGGCAGTAGATGTGCGCGTCGTCTTGCGTAAATCCTCTCACGCGCGTCAAGCCATTCATTTCGCCCGACTGCTCATATCGATAGACGGTCCCAAACTCGGCTAATCGGATCGGCAAGTCACGGTAGGACCGTGGCTTCGCGGCATAGATCTGGTGATGATGGGGACAATTCATCGGCTTCAGCAGGAACGCTTCCCCATTCTCCAGAACAATAGGGGGAAACTGTGAATCCTTGTAATACGGATAATGTCCCGACGTTTTATAAAGCTCCAGATTGCCGATGTGCGGCGTCACAACCGAAACGTATCCGCGTTTGCGCTGTTCATCCCTCAGGAACTCAATAAGCGATTCCCGAATCACCGTTCCCTTCGGAAGCCACAAGGGGAGCCCGCTTCCAACGGCCGGGCTGAGATGGAAGAGTTCAAGCTCCTGCCCTATTTTTCGATGATCTCTTCGCTTGGCCTCCTCCAACCTGAAGAGGTGTTCCTCCAACTCCTTCGCCGTGGGGAACGTGACGCCATAGATGCGTTGGAGCATCTTGTTCTTTTCGCTCCCACGCCAGTACGCCCCGGCCACGCTGAGCAACTTGATGGCCTTGATGCGCCCCGTCGAGGGGATATGAGGACCATAGCACAGATCGGTGAAATCGCCCTGATGGTAAAAGGTAATCGTTTCGCCTTTTAAGTCCTCCAGCAACTCGAGCTTGTACGGGTCGCCTTTCTTCTTAAAATAGGCGACGGCTTCATCCCACGATTTCTCCTCGCGAACGTACGGCACATCGCGGCCGCAGAGTTCGTACATGGTTTTTTCGATCCTGACCAGATCCTCACCGGTCAGGGTGTGATCCCCCATATCAATATCGTAGTAAAAGCCGTTCTCGATCGGTGGGCCGATCCCAAACTTTGTTCCGGGATAGTGCGCTTCGATGGCTTCCGCCATCAAATGCGCAGAACTATGCCAGAATGCGTACTTCCCTCCGTCATCTCCCCACTTCAGAATCCTGAGCGATGAGTCGGCAGTAATGGGGCGCCCGAGATCCCAGACTTCACCGTTCACCTCAACGGCCAGGGCCTCCCGGGCGAGACCTTTACTGACATGCTCTGCAATCTGCTTGCCCGTACTTCCATGCCCGAACTCTTTGACGGTTCCGTCAGGAAATGTAATGTTAATATGCGCCATCCTCTTGAGATAAAAAAAATCGGAGAACCTCTCCGATTCGATACTCTCTCAGTTTCTCACCATAATGAAACCGGTAGTGTGGGCCCTATAGGACTCGAACCTATGACCTCTACCATGTCAAGGTAGCGCTCTAGCCAACTGAGCTAAGAGCCCCGGTCGTTGTTATAATGCGGGAACATAATAGCAAAAAAATCGAGGAAAAACAAGAAACTTATTACCGGATAAGGACTTGGGGAGAAACGGGGAGCCGAAGAAAACCACACAAAATCCGTTTATTGGCAGATGATTTTCCATCGCCCGGGGTTGTTCCGAAGCTCGGAATCACTCTTCGTCCGGTCGGCGGGGTTTCGAGGAGAATTTATTCCAGAGGTCTTCGACATCCTTCCGGGTGCGGGAGGGGAGAAACTTCGCGTGCAATTGTTCCAAAGCCCGAATGGCAAGAGCGTCCAGGTCTTCATCATCCTTGTCTCTTTTCCTCAGCATTTCGAACGTTTCAAGCTCCGTCCGATTCATTCTTGCGGCGTGCGCCTGGAGATCCATGATCATGTGCTGCTGTTCGGACTTGGTCATAGCCAGCCGGTAAGTAAGAATCCCGATTCAACAGGATGAAGCGGGATGATGATCGATACATTGGACTGCAGGAGCCTGTGCCGAGAGCGGGACTCGAACCCGCACGGAGCTTGCGCTCCACAGGATTTTAAGTCCTGTGCGTCTACCAGTTCCGCTATCCCGGCGAGTCAATGAAAAATTAAAAACAAAAAAATGAAAAAAATAAGATAAAGATGCGATTTTCTTAATTTGTCATTTTTAATTTTTAATTTTTAATTGTCTTGAGGCGCCGGGCGGATTCGAACCGCCGCATAAAGGTTTTGCAGACCTCTCCCTTAACCACTTGGGTACCGCGCCGTTCCGAACCCACTGAGCGGGGCCTGCAACCGGCCCGCACGAGAAAATTCTGGAGCGG
>JACPUH010000063.1 GCA_016192345.1 Ignavibacteriales bacterium
CCCCTTTGCCAGGAGTTCCGCCTTCGTTCGAAGGGTGTTCGCATTCTTGTTCATGGTCAGAGCGCGGTCGGCCCAATCCACCGCTTCATTGATATAAACATTGTTGTCCAAGGCAAATCGGGCGGCTGAGTTCAGGACTTGCCAGTTGCCGACGGAGGATTGCAGCCTGCCGAGAGTGTTGAACTCGATCTTGAACGGAATCCTGACCTTCTCCCACGCCAGCACCACCGTCGCCGAACTAGGCGTCAGGTCCGTGAAGCTAAAAGAGAGCCACTCTTCATGAGCGCCCCACTGGGGGGTGACTTTAAAGCGCAGGGTATCATACTTCTCGTCATACACCGTTCCCCAATTTCTTACCTCAGAGTTAAAGGCCACAGTCCATTCTTTTTCCCCCGGAATGGTCACCATACGATAAGTTCCGGCTCCCATCTGCTTCCCGCCGATCGTTACCGGGTCGCTGAACGTGAACAAGGTCGGTTCATTTGCACCGGCGCGCCAGACCGTTCCATAGGGCAGAAGCTTCCCCCAGATCTCCCTTCCCTTGACTCCGGGTCGGTGATAATAGACCGTGACATCGCTCAGTCCGACAACTTGCGTGATCTTTGCCCCCTGACTCAACCTCGGCGTACGAAGTTGCGGGAATAGGGGCGATTGCGGGACCTGCGCAAGCACATCGCCGCCAAGACACGCCAAGGCAACGGCAAAGACGATATACTTTAATGATCGTTTCATGCGATTCTCCTTATGATGGATAATGCAATGAGTGGTGTGAACGATTGGGGTGACATGATAGGTGAAAACGCACAGAGAATCAATCTGATTGTGTTGAAAGACGCTTTTTGTCCGGCAGTCCGCTCAAGGAAAAAGGAGGTATGCTACTTGGGCAATCCTTTCTTTGAGACGGTTGTCATAACGTCGACAAAACGGTCGAGTTCGTTCAGCGTCGTGTACACGCTCGGGGTAATCCGGATCCCTTTGAACTCGTCATGCAGAATCGGTGTCGTGAAAATCTTGTGCTTGTCCATGAGGTAGCTTCCGATGGCTCCGGGCTCTAACCCGACGATCTCAATGTTCGCGATGCCGCATGACTGGTTCGGTTCCCATGACGTGTGGAAACGAACGTTGGGAAGGTCCTTGAGCTTGTTCATCCAGTAGCGCGACAGATAGCGGAGCCGTTCCTCTTTCCGTTTTGCGCCGATGCCATGGTGATAGAGAATGGCCTCCCCGATGGCCAGGCGTGGGGCAGCGGGGTGTGTGCCGATCTCTTCGAACTTCCTGATATCCCCCTTCTGGTTCTTGTCCGCAGCCATCAGAGGCCAGATCTTTTCGATCTTCTCTTTTTTCACGTACAGGATCCCGGTCCCCTTTGGTGCAAAGAGCCACTTGTGAAGGCTCGCGCCGTAGTAGTCGCAGTTCAGGTCGCTTTGTTTGAAATCGAAGTGCGCGAAGGAGTGTGCGCCATCCACAATCACCTCGATACCTCTTGCGTGGGCCAGGTCGCACACTTTCTTCACCGGCATGATCTGACCAGTGATGTTGATGACGTGCGACATGAGAATCACTTTTGTCCGGGGGGTGACGGCTTTCTCAAACTCTTTATAGATGTCGTCCAGGCTTTTCGGCGCGATCGGGATCTTGATCATCCTCAGGACGAGTCCTTCGCGCAGTTCGCGCTGGCGCAGTGTCGTCAGCATTCGACCATAATCCTGTGTGGTGCTGAGGATCTCGTCCCCCGATTTCAAATCCATGCCCATTAACAGAATTTCAAGCGACTCGGAGGCATTGCGGGTGATGGCAACTTCTTCGCGGTCGCAGCCGAAAATTTCCGCGAGACCTGTCCGGATGGTTTCCGACTGCGGTTCGAGGATCTGCCACATCGTGTAGGCGGTGACATCCTCCTGCTGCCAGGTGTAGCGACAGTACGCCTCCGTGACCAGACGGGGTGAAGGGGAGACCCCTCCGTTGTTCAGGTTGATGATGCCACGGGTGATGGAGAAAGATTCCTGGATGTGGAACCAGAAGTCCTCATCCCTGGCTGCCTGCTCCGGCGTAAGATGTGCCACGCGTGCCGTGGCAGCATGGACATCATCCAGAAGCGAGGCCACCGTCGCGGAGGAGAGGGTTGCCAATCCCATCCCCTTGCCGACCATGGAGAGGAAATGGCGGCGGGAGAATTCGCTGGCTGTTGGACGGGTTGTAGGATTCATACAAGAGCTCCTTCAATAAGGACGGTGGTGGTGAAAAACAGGATGGAGAGCAAATCACAAATTGAGACATCTGAAAAATAAAATTAACTTATCATTTTTTGCTTTGAATTCAACGGCGAGATTCCTCGCTTCGCTCGGAATGACATTGAATTTAGAATTTTTCAGAAGTCTCAAATTTCAAATCCCAAACTTTCAACCTTGAACCTTCAACTTCAAGAGATCGGCATTCGTATGCTTCCTGCTGTGTCCGGCGCCGGGACGTTTTCCTTACCAACCCGGCGGCTTGAGTTCAATACCCTCCTTCTCCTTCGCCTCCTTCACGATCCTTTTCACATCGTTTAACAACTGTTTTGCGTCGTAGACGATTCCATCTTTGATGGTGTATTTCACCCCCCCTGCGCGGACGGCCTTGTTCTGTTTGTTGAGCCTCACCGCTCCCGTTCCGTACAGCACTTTGAAATTCGCGAGCGGATTCTCCTCCACAATGACGAGGTCGGCAAGCTTCCCGACCTCCACGGAACCGATCTGTTCGTCCATGTGAAGCGCCTGGGCTCCGTACAGCGTTGCGGATCGAATGATCTCAAGCGGATGGAACCCCGCTTCGCGGAGCAACTCCATCTCCTGAATATAGCCGAAGCCATAGATCTTGTAAATATACCCGGCGTCCGAACCCAGCGTCACCCGTCCTCCCCGGTTCTTGTATTCGTTGACGAATGTCATCCAAAGGCGATAATTTTCCCTCCAAGCAACCTCCTCTTCGGTTCCCCAGTTGAACCAGTACGAACCATGCGCCGCCCGGTTCGGTTCGAAGAATCGCCAAAGGGAAGGGAGCGTATACTGTTCATGCCACTCGGCCCGGTACTGCTTCATGAGATCGCGACTTGCTTCGTAAATGGTAAAGGTCGGGTTGATGGTAAAGTCGAGCTTCAACAACTCGTTCATCACGCTGTTCCAGTGCTCGGAGTAGGGGGGAGCCGCTTGTTTCCAGAGTCGTCCCGCTTCGGCAAAGCGGTGCTGTTCGTCCTGGTAGTTATAGTCGAGCGGATAGTCCTGGACGGTCTTGTCCTGGAACAGCGCTTCCGGCAATCCGTACCAATGTTCCATGGTGGTCAGGCCGTTGCGCGCAGTAAAGAGAACGTTTGCCCGTGCCACGCCGAGTTGGTTATGGTGCATCGCCGTTCCGATCCCGACTTTTTTTGCCTCTTGCAAAGCTGCGGCGAGTATGGCGGGAGGCGCGCTGAAGAACTTGATACCGTCCGCTCCCATTTTGACGATCTGCTGGACCCACTTCCGCGCATCGTCCGGCGTGCGGATGGGGGACTGGGCCCCCTGCCCAAAACCAAAATAGGCTTTGATGCGGGGAGCCGTTATCTCATTTCTCTCGCTCTTTGCTTTTGCTTCCACGGTCCATTCCGAACCGTTCCCGCTCCCGGGATCGCGGATCGTGGTTATGCCATGGCCCAACCAAAGCTTGAAGACATATTCTGCCGGTGTCCCTTGTCCCGTGCCGCCGATGTGGGCGTGCATATCGACAAAGCCGGGGAGTACATACATGCCGTGCGCATCGATCACCCGTTCGTCCGGCTCTGCTTTCAATCGCGCGGTGGTATCGAGCGGAAGGCCTGGAAAGCCGGCGGTCCGGATTTGTGTGATCCGGTTCTTCTCGATCGTGATGTCGGTTGGTCCAAGAGCCGGGGCGCCGGTTCCATCAACCAGAATCGCTCCACGGATGATCAGTTTGGTGAAAGGACCTTCCCCCTCGGCTCGCGGGGGAGCTTTGGGGACTTCCCTTCTCCGTTCCTGTGCAAAGGTTATCGACAGGATCAGGGAAAGGAGGAGGAGGGATGATATTTTCAAGAACATTGTACGATGCGGGGGGTACATCGGGACCTCTCACTGGATGTTGAAGTAAGGAAGAAAGTGAAAGCATGCCACGGCAGGAAACGTGGCGATAAGATAAGGAAATGGTTTGATAAAAGGGAAGGGCTGGGGAAGAAAAATGCCTGTGGAGCGTCGGTATCTCCACAGGCATCGAATAACGAAAAATGGAATGATTCCAATCGGAGTGAAACGATCCCTACCATTTTTGGGGGATTACTTTTTCAGCATCTCCTCGCGTCGGGCCTTGAATTCGGTTCCGGGCATCCACTCGGGCCACTGAGCCCCCTGGGCAACCTCATAACCGACTCGAAACAGCAATTGTGCATCCTCAACCGCCCCGGACAAATCCCATTCCGGTTTGATCTCATCCGAAGGCTTATGGTAATCGTTCGTCGTATATTCCTGCCGCTTCTCTTTGCCGTAACCTTCCGGTTTTCCGATGTATTCGACCCCTGAGTCCGTGTAAAGCGCCGGGACCCCCTGCTTGGCGAACTCGAAATGGTCCGAGCGATAGAAAAACCCTTTTTCCGGTTCCGGGTCCGGAACGATGATTCTGCCGTCCGCGGTTGCGAGCCGGGTCACCACATCGTCCAGTGTGGAATTTCCATGGCCAACGACGACGATGTCCTTTGTCCGCCCCCACTGGTTGAACCCGTCGACGTTGATGTTGGCGAGGGTTTTGTTGAGGGGATACAGCGGGTTCTCCGCGTAATGCTTTGCCCCCAGCAGTCCGCGTTCCTCCGCAGTGACCATGACGAAAAGAATCGAACGTTTCGGCGACGGGGAGAGTTGAGTAAAAGCTTCCGCGATCTCGAGGATCGTTGCCGTGCCGGACGAATTATCCAGCGCGCCGTTATAGATTTGATCACCGTCCAGTGTCTCATTCCGCCCGAGGTGATCCCAGTGGGCGGTGAAAATGACGTACTCATTTTTCAGCGCCGGGTCAGAGCCCTCGAGCTTCGCCACGACATTGTGGGAAGGAACTTCGCGCAGAGTGTTCCTAACCGTGAAACTCGCTTGGCCCCCCAGGGGAACCGGCCGGAAGTCTTTTTTCAGCGCTGCCTGCTTCATCGCGTCGAAGTCCATGCCGGCTGAGGCGAACAGTTCCTTTGCCTTGGTATCGCGAATCCAGGATTCGATCGCCACGCGTCCCATGTTGTTGTCCGCGCTCTTGATGTCGAAGTTTTCCCGTCCCCAGCTTCCCGAAACAACTTCAAAGGGATAGCCGGCCGGACCGGTTTCATGAACGATGATCGCCGCGGCTGCCCCCTTTTCCGATGCGATCTCATATTTATACGTCCAGCGGCCGTAATAGGTCATCGCCCGACCCTTGAACATCGTAGCGTCCAGTTTCGCCGGGTCGTTCGGATCGGGAATGGCGGGATCGTTCACCAGCATCACGATCGTCTTGCCGCGGACATCCACGTCCTTGTAATCATCCCAGCCGTATTCCGGGGCGACGACGCCGTAACCGACGAAGACGATGTCGGAGTTTTCAACCTTCACCTCCGGAACAAAGCGGCGGCTGGTGATGACGATGTCTGTGGGGAATTGCAGGGCGAGGCGTTTCCCGCCGGCAGAAATGGAGGCGGTCGGCTGTCCCGTGAAACCCATCAAGGGCACTTCCTGAACGTATGTTCCATTTGGGTTGCCGGGCTTCAGTCCGAGTTTTTTGAATGCCTCCGTCAGGTAGTTGACCGTCAACGTCTCGCCTCTTGTGCCGGGCGAGCGCCCTTCGAATTCATCGGAAGACAGAACACGGATGTGCTGAAGCAATTCATCCGAGGAAAAGCCTGCAAGCGACTGCGAGAGGTCTTGTTGCCGGGCGCAGCCGCTCCCGAAGACAAAGAGTATGAAAAGAGGAAGAACGTACCGATTCATGGGATATCTCCTTGAGAAATTTGGTGGGCAAAGGTAGCATTTGATAGGCAGAGATTCAAACGTTTCGACACCGCGGCACACAGGTGTGAGAAACGATGCGGAATCAGCGAAGGAGGAGGAGTTTTCTCGAAGCGATGAATGGGGGAGAAGAGTTCGAACCGGTGGCCCGAGCCTCGAGCCGCAGCACGTAGACCCCCGTGGAAATATTTCCGGCTTCAAACCGAAGCTCATGCACGCCGGCACGATAGACCGAACTTGCGAGGGTGGCGATCTCGGTGCCGAGGAGGGATAAAACGGTCAGCCGAACGGAGCTCTCCGACGGCAACGAAAAGCGAATTGTCGTGGCCGGATTAAATGGATTGGGGTAGCTTTCGAACAGTTCGTACCGTGTGGGGATCATTGACGGATCGTCGGATAATCCGGTCGGCGTCGAAGTGTTGATAGTAAATCCCCCTGCGAGGCTCGCGCTTCCGCCCCCAGGTCCAACGTTCGAGATGGTGACGGTGCGAACGCCCGGATCGGCCAATGGGTCGATCCCGATGGTGGCAGAGAGTTCCGTTGGACTAATGATGGAACTAGATTGAACGGCGATCCCCGCCCCGAACGAAACCGAAGTTGCGTCCGCGAAAAATCCGGAACCGATAATGGAAACATTCAACACGCTTCCCCTGCCCCCCTCCGAAGGGGTTGCCGAGGAAATTGCGGGGAGTGGATTGAGGATGGTGAACCCGTTTGTGAGGGTGGCGCTGCCCCCGCCAAGTGGAGCAATGGTGACCGTGACGGATCGTGATCCGGCAGCGGCTCCGGCCGGAATGGATATCTGGACGTCCATCACGGAATCAGAAATGACGGTTTGTCCTCCTACAACGATGTCAGAACTGAAGCTGATCGCCGTCCTCGCCACGACGAAGTTTCTCCCAAGAATCGTCACGGAGAGGGTTTGACCGCGCACGGCGGAATCAGGAAGGATGGCGTGGATGAGCGGTGCCGCGTTGCCGAGAGAAAATGCAGCAGCCAAAACAACCGTTCCGCCGCCCGGCTGCGAATTCGCAAGCGAGACATCGCGTGGACCGGGAGTCGCGGTGGACGCGATAGCAATGAAAGCGCGGAGTGTCGTTGGAGTTTCAATTTGAATGGAGTCGAGAGTGATGTCCGGCCCAAAACTTATGGATGTTACACCCTTGATGAACCCCGTGCCTAAAAATGTGACGATCATGGACTGACCGATTGCACCTGCGGTGGGGGAGAGACTTGTGACCGTCGGGATTGGGTTGACTACCACAAAGCCATTGCTTCGGGTTGAAATTCCTCCGACGGGTACACTATTGGTGACGGTGATGTCCCTCGGGCCCAGGAGTGCAGCCGGACTGATCGTGACGTTTGCGGTGAGACTCGTCAAGCTGTCGATCGTCAGGGTGTTCAGCGTGAAACCTTCTCCGAAGGAGACCGAGGTTACCCCCTCGATAAACTTTGAGCCTTTGAGGATCACGTTCAGAGTCTCCGTCCGGCTCCCCGTGTCCGGAAGCACCGCGGTCAGAGTTGGGCTCGGATTGACAATGGTGAATCCGAGCAGAAGAGAGTCCATTCCACCCCCGGGCGCGGAATTTGTAACGAAGACGGTGCGCGTGCCTGTTGGGACCGTGGGGGGGATTACAATGCGTGCCGAAGCCTGAGTGAGGGACTGGATTGTCGGTTCGAGGACGGTCACGTCCGGGCCGAACGAAAATGTTGTCACCGTGGCGAGAAAGTTTGTCCCGGTCATGACGATTGCTGTCGTATCTCCACGACTTGCAGAGGGTGGAGTGATTGAAACAAATGTTGGGACGGGATTTGTGGGAGGGGGAGCCTCTTGAGTTGTGAAACTCCAGACAAGAGAAAACGCGCTCGTGCCTGCCGTGTTTGTCGCGTTGACCCGCCAAAAGTATGTCGTGTTGAACTGAAGTGCGCTCAGGTTTAAACTCGTAGCCGTAAGGCCGCTCTGCGAGACTTCTATGGAACCGGCGTCAAATGCTGACGACGTGGCGATTTCAATCGTGTAGGTGGTTCCAGTCCCCCCCCCTGTCCATGAGAGAGTGGGAGATGTAACGACGCCTGTCGAAAGGTCGGCCGGAGAGTTGAGTACCGGTACGGAAGGCAAGGCGACCAGCGTTGTGAGGGAGATCGTGAGCGAGTTTGAGCCCGGCCCGGCGACGTTCACTGCGCGGACGCGATAGTGATATGGAGTTGCGGCGCTCAATCCACTGAGAGCATGCGAGAGGGAGGTTGTGGAGAAACTGTTGTATCCCGCCAGGAACGTCGTGAAATTATCGCTTGAAACGTCCAGCTGATAACCGGTAGCCCCTGTGACGACGTCCCAATTTGCGGTGAATCCGGACTGGGTAATGTTCGATGCCGGGAGGGCGTTGGGTGCCGGGGGGGGCGGCGGAAGGGTGGTCACGTCGATGGCGTTGGAATTGGGGCTTGAACCACCGACGTTGCCGGCTCGCACTCGGAATGAATAGGCGGTGCTCGATGCCAGTCCGGTCACGTTCTGTAACACGCCGACGACGAGAAGGTTCTCATACCCGCTCACATACGTTCCGAAATTATCGGTGGAAACATCGAGTCTGTACTCTGTGGCACCCGAAACGCTGGACCAGGATGCCACAAATCCCGTCGATGTGATTCCCGTGGCCGCGTTTGCCACCGGGGCTGCAGGAGGGGCCACAACGGTGGTGAAACTGAACGCGACGGAATACGCGCTGGATCCCCCAACTCCGACGGCGCTGACCCGCCAGAAGTACGTCGTAGAGTTCAGCAATCCGGAAAGATTGAAGGTGGCCGCAGCAATACTCCCCTGGTCCACGACGATCGTCCCGACGTCGAACGTTGGCGTGGTTGCCACCTGCAAATGATAACTGGTGGCTCCGGTAGGTTCGCTCCATGTCAGCGTGGGAGCGATGGAGACATTGTTTGTTCCATTGCCAGGCAGAAGAAGAACCGGCACTGAAGGAGGGAGACTCCCAATGCCAATTCGGCCATCCAGCGTCGTGGCGGTCGGCGTTGACGGCCCGGGTTCATTAAATTGGAACGCTGAAAAATGAAGGAGACTGAAATCACCGATCGACGCCGTTGCAACTGCCATGAATCGAATTTTCAGTAACATCCCCGCCCCGGCGAGCGGTGTTGATCCTGCAGCGGCAATCCTCAAAGTATCGAGCGTGTCGCGGGCTGTTACGGTGAAGGAACTGCTCATGGTTCCCGGGGTGATCACATCGCGAAATCGTACCACGCTGGAGTTATAGACAACCCTGAATTCATACGCGAGGACCCCCTGGCCCGTCAAGTCCTCCACGATCAGAGGCATCTCGACGGAATCTGCAACGGCTACCGTGGAATCCGGGAGGAGTGCGCGAATATCGTTGACCACGATGGAACCGGTGGAAGCGGTGAATCCCAGCGCGTCCACCACACTGACGATCGTAGTCCCGCGCGTTTGTGCCGTCAGCACACCGGTCGAAACGTTCATCGTCGCAACGATCGTCTGACTGCTGCTCCATGTGTACGGTGGTGTTCCTCCACTCGTGACGGAGAACTGAAGCGTGCTCCCGCGCGTCATGATGGAGGTTGAAGGTGAAATAACAAGAATGGGGGCCGCCAACGGCGTGAACGTTGCGTTGACAACATTGGCCTGAATGTTCTCGTTGAAAATCACATTGGAGAGAGAGACCGTGGTTTGTCCCGGCGCTGATGCCAGGACGCGGAACCGTACGAAAACGAGCGTCCCGGAACCCTCCAATGGCGTCGTCCCCGCGAGAGCAATGTCGATTCTCCCGCTTGTAATGGAGAATGCCGGGGCCGACCACATGGCGGTTTTTGTCCCGGCTGGGATGACGCCCACGGCCTGGAGAACGTTCCCCCCAAACGTCATCGTGAACTGGCCGGAGATGATCCCGAGTGATGAAACATCCGAGATCGTCACCGGCAGGTCGAATGTCAGGGTCCTTGTCCGCGTGGTGTCGCGGAGGGACATCGTCAGGCTGCGGAGCGAAGCGGAGTTGATGGCGAAAAGGCCGGTGGAGTCCTTCAGCCCCTGGCTGTCCTGGGCAAAGACTTTGAGTTGCCCGACCGACAACGCGCGGAATTTCCCGCCGGCGTCGATTGTCCCTACTGCCGGCGTGGACGATGTCCACGTTACGGGCGGAAGCACGTCCCCCGAAACGCTGAACTGAAGTGAATCGCCCACGACGATGCTGGTCGACGGGTTCTTGGGGGATAACGTGAGTGCCAGAATGCGGACCCTGCCGTTTCGGATCGACACGCCTGGCACACCTTCGTTGAAAACAGCATAGGCGATCTTGATGGAGTCGCTGAGTGTGGAGGGGGATCCCGAGATTGCCACCTTCAGCTTGACGAGATCGCCCGCTCCGGTAAGGGGGGACGTTGTCGCGAAAGCGAATTGCCGGGTCGTTGCGTTAAATACGACATTACCCAATCCCTGGGTGAGCGTACCGGCCGTCTCCACGCCGAAAACCTGTACCTGGCCTGAATTAAAGGAGAGGTTGACCTGACCCGAGAGGACATTGAGTCCGTTCAGCGAAGTCACGCGCAGCGGGACCAACAGCGTGTCCCCTCTCTTCACCGTCGTATCGGGCAGGCTGAGTTGAACCGTTTGAGCGGCAGATTGCTCCGCCGTTAACAATCCCAACAACCCGACCAGCAGGATTTGAATTCTTCGTTTCATGAATTTGAAGTCCGCCATTGCAGAAGGAACGCGAACGAATCGAAGGCGATTTTTCCGTTGGTGTTCCGTGACCTGAATTCCCCTTCCACGGGTATGGAGCGCTTCACATTACTTCAGAAGCACCATCTTTCTGACCATGGTGAACGTCTCTTTCTCCGCACCCGTCGCATGGATCCGGTAGAGGTACAGTCCGCTCGCCAGTCCTTCGCCCGCATCGTTCGTTCCATCCCATGGAATGTTATACCGTCCGGCCGGTTGCGCGGCCGCGAGGAGGTCGCGTACCTCCCGGCCCAGCATGTCAAACACCTTAATACTGACAGTGCTGGCAGTGGGGAGTTGGTACCGGATCGTGGTGTTCGGGTTGAAGGGATTCGGATAGTTTTGCTCCAGCCCGAACGTCGTTGGGATTGCTTCCTCCTCGTCGATGCCCACCGTGACACCGGAAGCGTCTTTCGTCATGTTCTTTTCGTTGAGGAGCAGTCGTTGGATATCAAACTGAACGGTTGAGGTCCCCTGCGTCGACCCCTTCAAGTTGAAGATCATTCGCAGGATGTCCCCCTCCTCGGTGATGGGCTGAATGCCCGCAAGCGAGACACGAACCGTTCCCTCCTCCATTCTTGACTCCATCGACATCTTCTCTGTGAGGTCGGTTTTCAGGATGGACGCCGCGGCGAGAGCATCGGCATGGAATCCGATCGTCAGCTCCGTCGCGTAAATCGGTTCGGTTTTCTTGAGGTTCAGGACGAGGTGGATCTCGGTGTCCGATGGGCGCTCGGTGCGGAAGGAAAACGCGGCGGCCAGACTTGTTCCGCCAACGATTTTCCCGGCGCCGGGGAAGCCCGTAATAAGGCCCACGGCATGCCGCAGGATCAACGACGCGTCGAACGCCGTCACGGATTCGGCTCCGCTCACATCAGCCGCTGCAAGCTGGGAAGGGCCAAGGGTAATAATGCTCACGGTGTGTTGCAGGATCAAAGCAGCGTCGTACGCGCTGATCGTTCCGTCTTCGCTGACGTCACCCAGGAGGATGCCTGAGCGAGAAGTCAGGAACGGACGGTAGGTGACCGCGGCGGGGTTTAAGAGGATCCTATTCCCCGTTCCTGTCAGATTCTGGTCCCCTCCTTGATTCACAAGTGGCCCGCTTGCCGCCCCCCAATAGTTGTTCGTTGCGTCGATGACGTTGTTGGTATTGTTGTTGAGACCGTACGTTCCATTATCCCGAATGTTGTTCCTGTGAAATACAGGATTCGATGAACCCTGCAGCAGGATGCCAGTAGGGTTACTATGAACTTCCGTCGCCGTGACGAGCGGAGAGGAATTGCTTATATACAGTCCGTAGTTGCCGCTAAACGAACTGAAACTGGAGTCCATGGGGGCCGAGTTGCTACTCCAGAGAATATTACCATTCCCGGTGCGGCCGCCATACCGGATGATGGTCTGGAAGATCCGGGAGGCGTTATTCTGGGCGCCGTTGAGGTAGATCATGTCCCAGTCGCTCGGGGCGGGCACCGAACCGGCAGCGTCTCCATTGGAGTCTCCGCCGAACGAATCGTCCTTCCACGAGGTGAAGACGACCTTGTTCGAGGACGTCCCTTCGGAAATCAGGACGCCATCCACCCGAAATCTTCCACTCCCGTATTCAAGCGGGAACTTGATGATGGTTCCGGGTTTCACGGTAAGCGATTCACCGCCCGGGACAGTAAGGTCTCCCCTCACGGCGATAACCTTCGATGCGTAGCCGGCGGGATACGATCCACCCAAGACTCCGAACACGCTCTCTTGCGTTATCAGAACATCGTTGTAGGTATTGGCGCTGATCGTGTTGTTCTGATATACATTTCCGTTGGCGGTTCCCGTTCCGGTCAACGCGATTTGTCCAAGGACACCGATGGCAAATCGATTGCCCGTGAAGGTATTATCCACAATATAGGCGCGGGAGGTATAAAGTCCGACTATGCCATTGTTCTCAAATGTATTGTCTGCGATTACCAGCAAGGTATCAAGCGCGTCATTGCGCGCCAGGACAACCATGCCATGGTCGTTGTTCTGCCGCACAATGTTGCTGAGAAAGGAGAGCGGGACGGCGTTATTGTTAATGTAGACGCCCGTGGCGTTGTTTCCGATGAATTGGCTGTTCGAGACAAGGCCCACCTTTGCCGGCGACTCAAGGTACAGTCCGTACGATGCGTTGTAGTTTGCCTTGCTGTGCCGCAATGTAAGACCGGCGCGATTGTCTTGATAGATCCGTATCCCGTAACTACTACAGCTGTCCACGGTCGTGCTGTCGATCGTGATGTTCGAAGCCACGATGAAAATTCCGGCCGTCAACGACTTGCGGATAAGGTTATTGGAAAAGACGATCGGCGAAACGTTATCCTCGAATCGTACTGCGGCCTCGACGCCGGACCGGCCGCCAAATTTGAATTCGCAGTGACGGATACGCGATGCGCCGCTCCCGTTCCGGAACCAGATGTAGTGCCAGTCACCGGGCGCCGGAACACCAAAGTCGTTCACCGACGTGGTTTTACCTCCGACGGTACTGTCACGCCACGAGGTGAAGATAATCGGATTTCCCGGCGTCCCTTCGGCGATGAGGGTCCCGCTGACTTGGAAACTTTGCCAATCGTTGGTGGGGATCTGCTGGAACTTGATCCTCACCCCGGGTTCGATCACGAGCGTCTTTCCCGTATTCACCTGGAAATCGTAGGCAGCAACATAGGTCCTGGACGTGATGGCTTGAGGGAAGGCTGCCTTCAAGGTGTCGAAAATTTCACCATCATAAATTGCAATCGCATTGTTGTAGAGGTTGCCCGCGATAATGTTTCCATCAATCCCATTGTTATCCGTGTAAATGTTTCCCAGCGCCCGCCAAACGGTGAGCGGAAAACGGTTCCGTTCGAGTCTGTTGTCGATGAAGCGTGCGCGCGAGCTGAGGATCCCATCCCCTGAATGATCGGTGATGGTATTGCCGATGTAGAGAAGATTGTTCGCCTGAACCCCCGAGCTGTTATTCCAGATGCCGCCGGGGCCATTGAAGGTGATCGTGTTGCCGCTATAGGTTTGCGGGATGGTGCCGTCATCCACACCGATGCCCCAACTGTTGTTTCGCCGAATGATGCAATTGGAAACCTCGGAGAAGGCCGATTGATTCACACAGCGGAGGCCTTGTCCGCCTGCGTTATCCTGGATGACACTGTTCCGGATTACCACGTTCGAGGGGCGGCCGCCTTCGACGTACATTCCGTACGTCCCGTTGCTGTCGATGGTCGCATTTTCGAACGTTACGATCCCGTCACCGATGCGAATCCCCATCGAGCTCGACCGGCGGCTGACGATGTTCCGTACGACATTTGCCAGGGTGATGGTCGATTCGATCCAGAGGTTTCCGACCCCGTCTTGTCCGCCATATTTGAAGACGACGTTATTCAGGATCGTGTTATTCGCGCCGCTGGTCCGTATGCGAATGTATCTCCAATCGTTGGGCGCCGGGGCGCTGTTATCGGAGGCAACGTTGGTTTTCCCTCCGGCGGAGGCATCGCGATACGATGTAAAGATGATGGGATCTCCCCCGCTTGCATCTGCGAGGAGGGTGCCATCAACGCGGAAGTACATCCCCGAGTTCATTTTGATAATGACACCGGGCTGAATTCTGAGCGTGGCGCCGCTCTGCACCCCCCAGCCGGGGCTATTCTCAATGAACGCGTACGTGCCTGGGATCATGCCGGCTGGGACCGAAAATTTGAGAGTGTCGGTGAAACTCTCCTCGGTCCTGTTGATGCGTAACGCCATGACGTTATTGTAGGTGTTGCCGGAGATCGTATTGCCGCTGTAGAAGCTTCCGACCCGGCCAAACAACGCGATCGGGTACCGGTTCCCCTGTATGATGTTGTCGTTGATGATTGCCTTCGACGTGATGATGCCTTCCTCTCCATTGTTGACAATGGTATCCCCCCGAACTGTCACAAGATCGTTCACATTGTAACACCAAAGTCCGTACGATCCGTTGTTGGAGATCCTGTTGTACATAAAATCCTGTCGGCCGAGTCCATACCACAGGTACAGTCCGCCATTGGTGTTGAAAGAGATGTCGGAGCTGTCGAGTGATACAAGCGTGGCTCCTCCCGTCCCGGCATCTGCGACGATGCCGTAACTGTTATTATTCAGGACCGACGAGCGGACGCTGAACTGGATGGAGCCGCTGTTAGCGTGAATCCCATATCGGCTGTTGTTCACCGCGCGGATCCGATCGAACTGGGGGCTCGCACTTTGAATCAGAACTCCGTCGAGACTGTTCGAACCGAACGTGCAGCCGGCGACGGAACAGTTCGAGCCATTGTATAAGAAGAGGCCATAGTTGGAACTTTGAGTGAACGAGGAATTTGTGATGACCGGGGTCCGGGCGTTGACGAGCACGTTTCCATTACTGCTCGATCCTCCGAACCGGAACAGACTGTAATCTAAAACACTGCTGTTGTTCCCCCCGCCATTCATATACACCATGTCCCAGATTCCCCGGCTCGGGATGGTTGTCCCACCGTCCCCGTTCGTGTCCCCACCATACGGATCGTCCCGGTCAGAGGTGAAAACAATAATTGACCCGGCTGTGCCGTCTGCAACAATTGTCCCGTTAACGGTCATCCGGGCACTGGAGGCAAACTTGACGATGACGCCGGGTGAGATGGTGAGTGTGATTCCACTGTTGATGTTGATACTATTTTTTACCCAGTAGACTCCGCTCGACCACGTTGTGTTGGCAGCGACGTGGGCTGTGATCTCGGTAACAGGCAAGGGCGCAGCAAGAATTGTCCACGGTTGGAAATCCACAAAATTGCTCACCTTGTCACCGAGGCCGGTCGGGTTCAGACCGGCATGGAACGGACCAGCGTCGCTTCCCCAGTAGTTGTTGCGGGCGAGGACCGTGGCGCTTGTGCTCGTGTTCAAAAATCCCCATGTGGTGTTATTGGAGATGGTGTTTTGTGAAATCGTCGGCTGGGTTGTCCCGACCCCTGTAAACTGAATTCCGATATTGTTGCGCCGAATTTTGTTGTTTTGAATGAGGGGAGCGGAGCTGTTGTCGATGAAAATGCCGATGCCGTTGGAGTCTACTTCCGTATTCGTCACCGTCGGGGAGGAGTTGATCGGTATGCGGATACCCCCCTGGATGTTCTTGTTTGCGATCGTGGAATCGACGACCATCGAGGTCACGAGGTCGCTATAAATACCATACCCGACGTTCTCGCGAAAAATTGAGGCGGAGATCCGTGGTGAGGACGATCGGACGTTCACCCCATGTCCCGCGCTGTAGCGGATGGTGGTGCTGGCAATCCGGATCGGTGGGGCACCGGTGGCATAAAATACGGTTGCGCCGTTTGTCCCGCTCCCACCATACTCAAAGAAGCAGTAAGCGAGCACGGAGTTCGCGTCGCTTGAGGAGAGAAAGGTCACGTTGCGCCAGCTTCCTGTGGAGGGGGAGGCAAGGGAGGAGGTGAAGGTGATGGGATTCGCCACCGTTCCTGCTGCCACGAGTTTTCCGCCGATCACCAGGATCGTCCCGGCGTCGAATTTCACCACGACGCCCGGTTCAATGGTGAGCGTCCGACCCGACAGGACTGTGACGGAATCGGTGATCACCACCGGACTCCCGGCCAGGGTCCAGGTCGTATCCGAGGTGACAGAGCCGGAGACATTTCCGGCAAGAACAAGATTTGGATTGATAAGCAGGCAAAGGAGTGCCATCAACCCGCATGCTCGTGACCATAGTGCGTACATACATACCTCCCAAGCAACAGGGTGTGAGGAAAAAGAAAAAACAGAGTGGTGGCCGGAATGCGCGTTGCCGATCCCGGCAGAGATTGTCGGTCTTGAAATGAAAACGCTTCCCTTCCTGCCATCATGGCGATGGAGCGCGGAAGGAAGCCGATCGCGGTCTACTTGAAGCATAAGAGTGCGGAAGGGTACAGAAGGAGGAATCAGGCAGAACGGCGTTGCAGGATGCAACGCCCCCCGCATTCAGAGTCTTGACTCTCCCCAGTCGACTCCTGAAACCTCATGCGGCCAGTGCATCACATAAAGATGGTGAAATGGTAGAGAAAAGGAGGATAAGAGTCAAGAGCGTTTATCATTGAACCATTTTCATTGGATTTCGGTAAGTCGTCCAAATTTACGATATTCCCGGAATAATCGATTTCCATTGGTTACAACCCCTCAACAAGGGTCGTAATACCCTGTCCTACACCGATGCACATCGTTGCGACCCCGTACCGTGCCTTCCGTCGTTTCATCTCGTGAACGAGTGACGTCATGATACGCGCCCCGCTGCAGCCGAGCGGATGACCGATGGCAATCGCACCACCATTCACGTTCACCTTATCCGGATGGATCCCCAGTTCACGAATGCAAGCAAGTGCCTGTGCGGCAAAAGCCTCGTTTAGTTCCATCACGTCGATCTGACCAATGGTGAGGCCGGCTTTCTTCAGTGCCATTTCGGTTGCGGGGACGGGACCGATTCCCATGCAGCGGGGATCGACTCCGGCGATGCCGGTGGCAACGACCCGCGCCATGGGGGTAAAGCCGAGCTCTTTCGCTTTCTTCTCACTCATGATCAGGAGTGCAGCAGCGCCGTCGTTGAGGGAAGAGGAATTGCCGGCCGTGACACTTCCCCCTTTCCGGAACGCGGGTTGGAGTTTCGACAACTTTTCCAGGGACGTGTCGGAACGCGGACCTTCATCCCGGTTTATGACAAGGGGGTCACCTTTTTTCTGCGGGATGGCCACCGGAACGATCTCCTCGCTCCATCGCCCCTCGTTCTGTGCCTGGACGGCAAGCTGGTGGCTTCGCAACGCGAAGAGGTCCTGCTCCTCACGGCTGATGCTGTACATCGAAGCAACGTTCTCTGCCGTCTCCCCCATGGATTCCAGAGGAATGATTTTTTCCAATGCGGGGTTGGGGAAGCGCCACCCAAGGGCGGTGTCATAGGCTGTCGTGTTGCCGAAGAGGGCCTGTCCGCTGACATTTTTTGGCATGGCATACGGGGCGCGCGTCATGCTCTCCACGCCGCCGGCGATGGCAACCTCATACTCACCGGACCAGATTGCCCGCGTTGCCTGGTTGATTGCCTCGAGACTCGATCCGCACAAACGGTTTATGGTTGTCGCGGGGACGGAGTACGGGAGTCCCGCAAGCAACACCCCCATCCGGGCAACATTCCGGTTATCTTCTCCAGCCTGGTTGGCACATCCCCAGAACACGTCTTCGAGGAGTGCCGGGTCGACGCCGGTTCGCGCGATGAGCGATTGTAAGAGAAACCCGCTCAGGTTGTCCGGGCGAACGTCCTTCAGAACGCCGCCGTATTTTCCGACCGGTGTCCGGATGGCATCGACGATCACTGCTTCATGGCGTTGCGGCATACAGAGAACCTTGTTGGAACGGTTGATGGAAGATTTCGGCCATCATGCTTCGGTCGATGGCCGGGGAAAACTCGAACGGTGGGCTGAGCGTCATTCCTTGTTGTCAGTATTCTCTTCAGTCTTTCCCGTATCGCTGATGAACGATTCCAGGGTGAACTTGTCGGCCTTCGAGAAGAAGAGGAAGAGCGACAAGATCAGGAGAGAACCGTTTTCGGCGACTTTCATCCAGCCGATTTTCCCCGCCGAAGGGTCCTGGGTAAAGCAGCCGCACGAGATATCGAGCCCGCGCACAAGGGCTGAGGCAACAGCAACCGTGAAGACTCCGAGCATCAAGCAAAGGAGGAGCGAGCTTCCGCGCTGTACCGCTCCGAAGAGAATGGCAAAACCGGACAGGAGTTCAAGCCATGGAAGTACCGTGGCGATGATTGCGCCGGCAGAGGAGGGGAGAAGTTTGTAGTTCCCGATAGAGAGTGCAAAGGCGGCCGGATCGGCGATTTTATCGATACTGACGATGATGAAGAAGCACCCGAGAAAGGCTCGTGTGAGGAGGGAGAGATACGGGTTGGAGAGGAGATCCTTCATGTGGGTCGATGGTCCGTTGAGGCGCGGTACTTTAGTCATGCGATGCAACGATCGGGAGCCGGGCAGCCTCCCATTCCCGCCAGCCGCCAAAAAAGATCCTGACGTTGGAGTATCCCGACTGAAAGAGTTTCGAAGAAAGCTCAATACTGGAATTGCACTCCGCCCCGTCACAGTACACGATCAGGAGTTTGTCTCTCGGAACCGATGAGAGGGAATTTTTTTTATTCTCGATTTCTTTTAGGGGGATGTTCACCGCGCCGCTGATATGCCCGAGTTGATAATCGAATTCATGGCGGGAATCGATGAAGAGGGCTTCCCCCGACTCAAACAAGGTCCTTGCTTCGTCAAGGGAGATCAGGACGGGGGCGTGATCGCCGGTGAGGGGAGTGGCCGTCTTCGCCGGCTCGACTGAGCTCGCCGAAGCCGGATCGGCAAACAATCCCTTCCCCGTGGCAGCGGTGTAGAGAAACCCGAGAGCGGTCGCGAAGAAAAGAAGCATGCCGGCTTCCCGGAAGGCCTGTCGCATCATGGCTAATCCGCCTTGGTTCCGATAAACGTCACGCGCACCGGCACGTTGGTCTGTTTGTCGCTGTCGGTCTGGAGCATGACCTGCTCGTTGACATAATCGACCTTGTTGGATTTCACCTTGATGGTGATAAAGACGGTGTCGGCCGGCATCACTGCCTTTTTCTCGAAGCCCATGGTGACGCTCGGGGAGGAACTTGTATAGCCTTTGAGCGAGATGACCTTGCCCGAGACGTTTTTCAATCCCACCTTGTGTTCGACCTCCTTGCCGACCGGCAGACTCCCAAGCCAGACAACCGAGGAGTTGCTGATGGGCATCAATTCATCGACGACATCCGTGACCAGCGCAACACTGGTGTTCGGTGTGGAGGGATCGTTCGTCTGGATGTTGATGTGCTTCGTGACCTTTCCCCGGAATCCGGTCGAATTGAATTCGATCTCCACCGCGTCCGATTCCCCCGGCTTCAACTCGGATTTCGGTTGCTTGACGGCTGTGCATCCGCACGAGGTCTGAACGCTGAGGATCTTCAGGGTCTCCTTTCCCGAGTTCCTGACGAGAATCCTTGCCTTTCTGACTTGGCCATTGTAGGTGACCCCGAGGTCGATCGCCGATTTATCCACAGACACTTTTGGCTGAGAGAGGGCCGAACCGACCGCCAGCGCAGTCATGAGGAAAAGGGAACAAAAAGTGTGCAATGCTTTCATGTGGAGTCCTCGTTAATACATGGTTAATTCGTAACAGCCCGGTTTGTTTTTACCCACGAATCTTCACAAAAACTCATTCTAGGTCTCCATGGCAGCGCTACAACGGCGTAGATCCCGTCTTTGAAGAACAACCCTTCCCTTGCTTCCCCCCTTACATTTGAGGGGATTCGTGAGGATTCGCGGGAATCTTCGTAATCGGCCCAAGCCGCTTTGGGAGCTATCGCTTCTCTCAGCGTCTCCGCTGGATCAGATCCTTTTGCTCGGCCACTTTGTCGTACCCCCGCGGGACACGGAACTGGGATTCAGGCACCCCCTTGCGGGTGACTTTGGTAACCTCATACCGTCCCTGTTCGTGACCTTCTCCATTGTAGACGATGGCGCGCAGGGCGGCATACCCCCTGGAACTGAAGTACGATTCCCACGTCGGTTGTTTGGAATTCTCCTGGTTGAGCGAACGGGAAAAGCCGGCGACTTTGCCTAGAGCCAGCGTTGCCCACACTTCCAACTCCCCCTCATTGAGTTTAACGATGAACTGCTCGCACGGAAGACCGGCAATGGTCTCTTTCTCGCCTGTCTGTTCAACGCCGGAAATCTGTGTTTCGGATTCCGTTCCGCCTCCGGGCAAGGGGACCTGGACGTACCGTTCCGTGGCAGTTACCATGATGAAGGACGTTTGCGTCGCGTAATCCTGGATCAGGATCGGAACGTAATCGAGTTTTTCCTTCGTCTGTGTCCGGACCCGCTCCCCTTTGACATACATTTCAAAGAACTGTACGCTCTCGATGTTCTGCAGTTTGAACTCGACCACTCCCTCGAAGGGAAGTACCGCACGTTCTCCCTGTCCGAAGACAAGCGTGACCAGGGCGATGAGCGCCGAGAGTACCACCAGGAAGCGTTTCATAGGGAGCCTTTCTTGATGTGTACGTTCATTCGGGTTTCCACCATGGACCCGCCTGGGCCATCTGTTTCAGAAGAGGGGCGACCCGGTACCGGTCCTCCTTGAGATCATGTTCCATCGCTGCCAGGATGGAGTACACATGATGGATTCCGATCCGGTTTGCCCATTCAACAGGTCCGTAGGGGTAATTCGTTCCCAATTTCATGGCGGTGTCGATGTCGCGCGGGGAGGCAACATCCTCCTGCAATGCGAAGGCCGCTTCATTCATGATCTGGCACAGGATGCGCGGCAACACCATCCCGACCCGATCCTGTACAAGAACAATTTCCTTGCCGATCGACCCCAAAAAAAGCCTGACCACCTCGATAGTCTCCTTCGGGGAAAAAACCGTAGGTGCAACTTCGGCCAGGGATTTTTCACTGAACGTCGGCAGTGCGCAGAAACCGACCAGCCTGTGACGCCGGTTGATCCAGCCCGCCTGCTCCATTGCCGTCACCGTGACGGAAGAACTGAGGATCGGGACGGTGGGGGACAGGGACCTGTCGAGTTTCTGCAAGTTTTTTCGTTTAACCGCGGTATCGTTGTTGGTGAGCTCAATCCCGACCGAAACATCGGGCGGAATAACGGCCGTCGGTCGGATGGAAGCCCGGCCAACGTTCGGTGCCGGCTTGAAGGGGGAGTTCCACTGGACCAGCACGTCGTACCCCTTTGTTGCACAGAGACTTGCATACTCCTCGACCATTGGCGATTCGCCGATGATGTAAGCCTTTGCGCGTCCGCTTCCCTTTGTCGATCGACCGACCCTGCTCTTTTTCTCTGAGTTCTTTTTCTTCACGGGCTCGTTACTTCGTCTCATCGTACCGATAAAATCCCCTTTTGGTTTTTCTTCCGAGCATCCCGGCATCCACCATCTTTTTCTGAAGAGGGTGTGGCCGGTAACGCGGCTCGCCGAAATATTGATCGTATACCGATTGGGTGACGGCGAGGTTGACATCGATCCCAATCAGGTCCATGAGCTCGAATGGCCCCATCGCGAATCCCCCCTCGACCTTCATGATCCGGTCGATCTCCTCCACGGAAGCCACATTTTCGCCGAGGATCCGAAGCGCTTCCCCGTACAATGGCCGGGCAACGCGGTTGACGATGAATCCCGGCGTATCCTTTGCGACCACGGGCGTTTTGCCGAGTTGTTGTGCCAGGTCGGCGGTTCGTTGGACGGTCTCAGCCGAGGTCTGCGTTCCCAGGACCACCTCAACCAGTTTCATGATGTGGGCAGGATTGAAGAAGTGCATTCCCACCACCCGCTCCGGGTGTCTTACCCCCGATGCGATGGCTGTGATCGAAAGGGAGGAGGTGTTGGAAGCGAGGATCGTGGTCGGCTGGCTGTCGGCTTCAAGATGTTTGAACAGATCTCTCTTGACCCGGAGGTCCTCGATGATCGCCTCAACGATGACCTCGGAGTGGCCCAGGTCCCCAAGGTGCGTTCGGGGGTGGATCCGGGCAAACGCTTCGGTTGTTTGCTCCTGCGTCAGCTTACCCTTTTCGACCCCCTTCTTCAGATCGGCCTTGATCCGCTCAAGCGCCTGGCGCAGAAGGGTGTCGTTGATGTCATATAGGACAACCTCAATCTTGGAGAGGGATGCGATTTGCGCGATCCCGCTGCCCATCGTCCCTGCGCCGACAACGCCAAGATGCTTAACCATGGGAAAATCCGGGTATTGTAATGAAGTGCAAAAACTTACTGAAATGAGGGGTGAAAAACAACCCTTCACTCACTTCGTTCGCTCAGGGTAAACACTTCGCTCGCATCGCTCGGCTAAACACTTTGCTCAATTGGTTTGCTCAGTGCAAGCCTCGCCTCAACTCAGTTCAGCCCTTTGTTCAGTTTGCTCGCTGAGGGGAACTCCTCAAGGGTTTCCTTTCGCTCACTCGCACGCAGACGGGGGGGTAGGTGCATAAGGATGGGCTTGATTCAATGAGCACATGCACAGAGGACAACCCAACTTCGTATGCATCCGACCCGAACGTTCTTTTGGAATGTCTCGATTCAGAGGTCCTTTTGGAATGGGGCTCCCCGAAGGTTTTTTAAAAATGGCCCGACCCGAAGGGTCGAACAAGAATAGAACAACCCAACCCACGCCATGACACAACCCCAACGGGGTTGAATCGATATCGGTCTTCAACCGTCACAGCAGGTATTGTTCACCAAATTCAACGCCATGTTCGCGGAGTAGACCTATTAATTCTTCCTTGAAGGTTTTGATTCTATGATGTTCCTGTTGGTTCTTGACGTACTCGATGAGCCTGTCCTTTTCTTTGATAGAGTACGTAAAGGCACCATAGCCTTCCTGCCACCCATTGAAGGAGGGGAACAGTCTGGTCTTCCTGATCAGATCGGTTGTTGAGAGTTTGATGTCTTTCACGAGATCGGAAAGCGCAACGGTGGGGTTGAGATGAGTGACGATGTGGACATGATCTTTGACCCCATTGATTCTATACACGTGACATTTCTTGTTCTTCAACACTCCCGCCATATAGCGATAAAGTTCATCGCGGTTGCCTTCTGCCAATGTTCCTTGACGGTACTTTGTCCCGAAAACAATTTGATACAGGATTTGGGTGAAGGTGCTCATGTTTTTACTTATTGAACCCTTTCAGGGTTCCATTGCTTTATTGTTGGCGTGTTATTCATATTCAACCCCTATGGGGTTTGGCAGTCGCTTGTTTTGCATTGAACCAACTCTGTGACCTATACTATACTAAAAGTAACGAAACGAGGTAACAGCCGAGGGTTGTAGATTTGAAGATTGCGCGGAGGGTGGAATTGATGGTGCTCGAGAGGAGGAAACAACTATCCAACCCACGGGGGTAACATCATGCCTCGTGGAACCGGGTTACTTCCCCTTAAACTGCGCGGGGCGTTTTTCGAGGAAGGCTGCAACACCTTCTTTATGATCTTCAGAAAGGGAGGCGATCTCCTGGATGGTCGCTTCGTAGTCGAGGAGGGTATCGAGGTCGGAGGCGAGCGCTTTGTTCAGCGTGCGCTTGATTAGTCCGATCGATTTGGTGGGGGATTGCGCAAGGCGCGTCGCGAGTTCCATCGTCGTCTTTTCAAGATCGGGGGAGGTGACAACCTTGTTCACCAGCCCGACCCGCTCCGCTTCCGCGGCCGTGATGTTGTTCCCGAGCGCCGAGTATTCAAACGCTTTTGCCATGCCGACGAGCCGCGGGAGAAACCAGTGGGACCCGGAATCGGGCACAAGGGCGATGCGGATGAAAACCTCGATCAGCTTTGCATGTTCGGCCATGATGCGCATGTCACATGCGAGGGCGATGCTTAATCCGGCCCCCGCCGCCACACCGTTGATCATCCCGATGATCGGTTTCTCCATCGAACGCATTTTCCGGATCATAGGGTTGTAGCTTTTTTCGAGGGATTGCTTCAAGGAACGGCGTTCACCTTTGCCGGCATGTTCCTTCAAATCCTGTCCCGAACAAAACGCCTTTTCGCCGGCTCCCCGGATGACGATGCACCGGACGTCCGGATCTTTCTCCCCCTCTTTTAACGCTTCATTGAGCTCTTTCTTCATCTGCTCGTTCAGCGCGTTGAAGACCTCCGGGCGGTTGAGGGTGATCGTGAGGACGGAGTTGGTGGTGGTGAAAAGGATCGTTTCGAAGGGCATGGGCTTATTTCTTCAGTGTCCGGATATAGGCAACAACATCGTCGATCTGTTCCGTTGTGAGGGTTTTCCTGAATGAAGGCATTCGTAAATTGATTTGCCCCTCCGCAATGAAATGTTTCAAAGTCGGATCGTCGATCGTTTGTGCCAGGTCGGCAAGGACGAGTTTTGTCGGAGGCGCTCCCTTCCCCTCCATGCCGTGACAGAGATAGCAATAGGTGTCGAAGAGAGCCTTACCCCGCTCAATGCCGATTGTGTTGGTGATTGAAGGGCCAAACTCGGTTGGACCCACAGATCTCTTTGTGGCGGGTAGGGTCTTGAGGAAGGCATAGACCGCCCGCAAATCTTCTTCAGGCCACAATCCCAAATAGGCATAGGGCATATGGTTGGTCACAACGACGCTATCGGGACGCATGCCCGTTCGCATGGCGTGCAGAAAATCCTCCTCTGTCCAGGTGCCAATCCCGGTTTCCTCATCCGGGGTCAGGTTTTTTCCGAATGCGAATGCAGGATCGTCCACCGGTTTCCCAGGGCCTGCTTTTCCAAATGGAAAATTTCCGCCGACCAGAACGCTGTCTTTATAGAACTGACCGGTGCCGAGATCGACAGGGGAATGGCAATCCATGCAAAGGGATGCGTGGGCTGTGAGATACTTTCCCCATTCCGCGGTCATGCCGCTGGGTGGTGTAGCAATCGGAGTGGTGACCGCAGGCTGTGGCTTCATCACTCCAAAGGAAAAGAGGGCTTTCGCGAACAACGATGGTTCATGAGCCGGGACGGGGTTCCGGACAGGGGGGAGACTTCGGAGATACGCTACGATGGCAAGCACGTCGTCATCCGAGAGTCCGTTAAAGCGCTCGGAGGGCATGATGAAGACGGGGCGGCCATCCTTCTTGACTCCTTCGCGGAGAAGTCGTACGAGCTCGCCGTCGGTCCATTGACCGATTCCTGTTTCGGGGTCCGGGGTGATGTTGGGGATATACCATCGTCCGAATCCCGGTCCAAAGTCGCTCAGGTCTTCTACGCGCCCGCCGGAAGGAGCGTCATTCGGGTTCACTCCGTCCGCGCTGTGGCACATCCAGCACATCGCCCTGTTCTTATACAGAAATTCTCCATGGGCGATCGTGACCGAATCCATCGATGCCTGCATCTCGCGGACAGGTCGTTCGATGGGATTATCCCACGTGGCATTAACATAGAAACCCAGGGCGACGATCAAAACGACGAGAATGGCGAGAATCCAAAGAACGACTTTGAGGACACGCCGGGTAGTAGTCATAGCTCAACCTCCATGTGGTGGTGTGAGGAGGGTTTCGAAAGACATACGCTTAGCTCTGATTGGTCTTAAATTATCTGATCACCCGAGAAAAATGATTATACCTGTTTATTTGACAAATGTCCTTTTCACTGATGCCCGTCTCCCCCCCTTCACCCCCGCCCCTCTGCACCTGTTCCCCCCAGCAACCCGCTCTCACCGCCCCTTCCATTCCGCCTTCCGTTTCTCCACGAACGCCTTCATTCCTTCCTTCTGGTCTTCGCTGGAGAAGAGGAGGTAGAAGTTCTTTCTCTCGAACTCGAGTCCCCCTTCGATGGTCGTGTCGAACGCTTTCAGGATCGATTCTTTCGCGATCTTCACGGCGACCGGAGATTTTCCCGCGATCTCCTTTGCGAGGTCCTTTGCTTCCTGCAGGTAATACTCTACCGGCACTACTTTATTGATCAATCCACATTGCAGTGCTTCCTGGGCACCGATCATCCTTCCCGTCAGCACCATCTCCATAGCCTTTGCCTTTCCGACCGCGCGCGTGAGCCGTTGCGTTCCTCCGGCGCCGGGGATCACGCCGAGGTTGATCTCCGGCTGACCGATTTTCGCACTCTCGGAAGCGATCACGATGTCGCATGTCATCATCAGCTCGCACCCGCCGCCGAGGGCAAAGCCGCTGACGGCCGCGATGATCGGTTTCTTGATCTTCCGGATCCGGTCCCAGCGGGCAAACTGATCGCGTTGGAGCATCTCCATAGCCGAGGCATCGGCCATCTCTTTAATATCCGCGCCGGCCGCGAAAGCCTTCTCGTTCCCGGTGAGAACGATGCATCGCACCTCGTCGTCCTTGTCGAGCATCTCGAGGGCATCGACCAGCTCCGTCATAAGCTGGATGTTGATCGCGTTCAGCACCTCGGGACGGTTAAATTGAACGACGGCGTACCCGGATTCTTTCGTGAGGAGCAAATGAGCGTAGGACATAGGAGTCAATTCAAAATTAAGAATGAAAAATGGAAAAAGGGAAGAGCAAGTAATAAGTATGAAGTAAACAGCATACAGAATGCAGAATACAGAATGTTTAAAGGGTGAGGGGGCTGATTGGATTAATCAGCGTTTCTTCCGTTTCCCTTTCAATGACTCCCTTCTGTTTTCTGCCGTCTGTCGTCCGCCGCCATCTGTCTGCATTCTGCCGTCTGTCTTTTGCCGTCTGCCCTCTGCCATCTGCATCCTGATCTTCTCATAATCGATCGGCCGTTTCTCGTTGAAGGCGTTAATCCCCTCGATGATCTCCGGTGCGGAGGTGTGGACGGTGAGCCAGTCGCGCGCGTGACCGATGGTCATGCTCCACGAGAAATCACGCCAGAAGTTCAATTGCTGTTTCGTGTAGCGGGTGCACTCCGGAAGTTTCATGATGAGTTTCTTGCACATTGCATCGACGGCCGCATCAAGCTCTTTGCGCGGGACAACCTCATTGACCAATCCCCACTCCAGGGCTTTCTTTGCAGGGATCGGTTCGCAGAGGAAAAGGATCTCCCGGGCACGGCGGTCACCGACGATCAACGGAAGCCACTGGGTTGCCCCTGCCGCAGGAACGGACCCATGCTCGGTGCCGACATGCCGGATGCTGACATCGTCCGCCGCGATGGCGAGATCGCACGCCATCTGCAATTCGTTTCCGCCCCCCACCACCATGCCGTTGAGCCGGGCCACGGTCGGTTTGCCGATGGTGCGAAGGCGCTCGAAGGTTTCGATGAAGACTCCCATCCATTTGTAAAAATCGTTCGGCTGGTCGAGGAAGTCTTCCTTCCATTCCTTTAGGTCCGCTCCCGTGCAGAACGCCCGGTCGCCCGCCCCCGTCACGACAACGACGGCAATGGCATCATCCCATGCCGCGTCCTGAATGGCGGAACCGAGCTCCCGGAGCGTTTCGAGGTTCAGGCAGTTGAGAACCTTTGGCCGGTTAATGGTAATCGTCGCCACATGCCGGCTCTTTTCGTACTCGATGCTTTTGAAGCGGAATTCTTTGGAAGCCCAGCCGGAATACTTGCTCATGGCAGTCGGTCGATGAAAGAGTGTGGATTGGGTTCGATGGCTTCGGGGTTAGTCCCGGAATGAGTCGAAGGAGGAGTCCTCCTTCACCTCGGCAAAAAGCATGGTGACGAGGCTTCCCGCGAACTCCATCACGTCCCGCGCGGCGGCTTTGCCTTCAGGGGAGGCCAGGGCGCGCTGCATCGCCTCGGCGTTGTCAAAATACATTTCGGCCATCAGG
>JACPUH010000070.1 GCA_016192345.1 Ignavibacteriales bacterium
ATCCCCTTCCAGGGAAACGTCGTAACCTTTCCGGTGATCCTCGATAACTATAGCAGTCGGCTCTCACTCCAGCAGCCGCTCTTTACGGGAGGGCGGTTATTGGGGGCGGCGCACCAGGCGGAGTATGGGGCCGGGGCCGCGCGGCATGATGTGTCGAAGGAAAAATCCGATCTCATCCTGAGTATCAAGAGTGCGTATTGGAATCTCTATCGTTTCCAAGCGTTCAGGCGCGTGGCGGATGAAAACGTTACCGTGCTTGCGGCGCACGTTGCGGATGTCGACAATCTGCTGAAGCAGGGCATGTTGACGAACAACGACCTTCTCAAGGTCAAGGTTCAACTCTCCAACGCGGTACTGATGCAGAGCGATGCTGAAAACCGGGTTCGTCTGGCCATGATCACGTTGAACTCGCTCATCGGTCTCCCCCTTGCCACCAGGGTGGAACTCGCCTCCTCGTTGACGGCCACAACAAAAGAGTTTCCGGAGATCGACACGCTCCTCCATGTCGCGCTGGAGGGACGGCCCGAAGTGTTGGGGATGGAAATGCGCGTCCGTTCTGCGGAAGCGGGGGTAGCCTCAGCTCGTGGCGGATGGCTGCCTCAGGTGTTCCTGACGGGCAATTACTATTACTCCAGACCGAACCAGCGCATCTTTCCCGCCCGGGACGAGTTCAAGGATACGTGGGATGTTGGGGTCTCCCTCCAGTTCGATCTCTGGAACAACCTTACGACCCTCCATCAAACCGGGGCGGCCAAGGCACAGTACGAACAGACCAAGGACGCGCTGGCAACGTTGAAGGATGGAATCACGTTGGAGGTGACCCAGGGGGCGCTTAACGTCCGGCAAGCCCAACAACGGATCCGCCTCGCGGAACTCGGCGTGGAGCAGGCCGCCGAGAGTTATCGTATCACTTCGGACAAATTCAAATCCGGACTCTCATCGAACTCGGACCTGCTGGATGCGGAGATCGCTCTCATGCAATCGAAGCTGCAGATGACCGATGCGCTTGTGGAGTACGAACTGGCCCAGGCACGATTGGAAAAAGCTGTTGGAGAAGTAAAGTGAAGACTGGTGATAAAGGCGTTGGACATGAATAACCATACGATAGAGGTTGAACAACTGACGAAGCGGTTCGGCGATTTTACCGCGGTCGATCACATCGACTTCACGGTGAAGCAGGGGGAGATTTTCGGATTCCTCGGTGCCAACGGGGCGGGGAAGTCGACCACGATCCGGATGCTCTGCGCCCTTCTCCAACCGACGGAAGGGACGGCCCGCGTCGGGGGGCACGATATCACTGATGCGCCCGAGAAGGTGAAGGAGAGCATCGGGTACATGTCGCAACGCTTCTCTCTCTACGAGGACCTGACGGTCGAGGAGAATATTCATTTCTTCGGGAGGGTGTACGGTTTGACGGACGCCGGGCTCCGGGAGCGAAAGGCGTGGGTCCTGAGTATGGCGAATCTTCACGGTCGGGAAACAAGCATTACAGGGACTCTTCCGGGCGGGTGGAAGCAGCGGCTCGCGTTGGGCTGTGCGGTCCTGCACCGGCCCCGCATCGTATTCCTGGATGAGCCGACCAGCGGCGTCGACCCGCTCATGCGACGCACATTCTGGGAATTGATCAATGAGCTCAGCGGCGAGGGGGTGACCGTCCTCGTCACAACGCACTTCCTCGAGGAGGCGGAGTATTGCAATGACCTGATCCTGATCAACGCCGGGCACATCATCGCGAAGGGGAGTCCGAAAGAGCTGAAGAGCGACCACATCAAGACCCCGATCCTCGAGCTCCAATGCTCCAACGTCATCGAGGCAATGTCGCGGATCGAGCAGGAACCGTGGGCGTTGGAGACCTCGGTCTTCGGCACGAATCTCCATGTCAGCGTATCGGATGAGGCCTCAGCCCGGTCCGGCATCCGGAAGATCGTGGAACAGAACGATATGAAACTGTATTCGATCGATCGCATCACTCCCTCCCTGGAGGATGTCTTCCTGTACTTGCTCGATCGCGAGTCGGAAAAGAAGGAGACGATGGGATGATTCGACGACTCTGGCCGGTCATTAAAAAAGAGTTCCGTCAGATCCGCCGTGACAAGCGGGTCCTGGCAATCCTCACCCTCGTCCCTGCGTTCCTCCTCTTCCTCAACGGGTACGCCTTGAACTTCGACGTCACGCATATCCGGATGGCGGTTGTCGACCTGGAGAAGAGTGGACGGAGCAGGGAGTTCCTTGAAGGGTTTAAAACGTCCGGGTACTTCGACGTCGTTTACAACCTCAACAGTGCGGAGGAGGCGAGCGCCCTGTTGGATGACGCCGCTGTCCTCGCCGCCCTCGTGATCCCGCCGGATTTTTCCCGGCGTCTTCTCTCCAACCAAACTGTCGATATCCAGGTGCTGGTGGATGGTGTGAATTCCAATACCGCCACAACCGTGATCGGGTATGTGCAGGCGGTGACGTTGCAATACTCGCGGGACATCACGCTTGCCACGCTTTCGAAAATCGGTCGCCGGAATTACCTCCCGATCAACTACGAAGCGCGGATCTGGTATAACCCGGAGCTGAAGAGCGTTAAATTCCTGGTCCCCGGCCTGATCGGGTTCATCCTGGCGATCACGTGCGTGATCGCGACGGCCCTTTCCATCGTCCGGGAGAAGGAACGGAATACGATCGAGCAGATCACCGTTTCGCCGGTCCATGCCCTTGAGTTCATCCTCGGCAAGATGGTCCCCTATGCCGTGATCTCCCTGGTTGCGGCGGTTATCGTGATTCTTGCGGCGTACGTGCTGTTCGGCGTGGAGGTGAAAGGGAGCTACCTGAACCTCTTCGTCGCTACCCTGTTGTTCGTCATCGCCGCGCTCAGCATCGGACTCTTTATCTCGACGATTGCGGAGAGCCAGCAGGTTGCGTTCCAGGTGGCCGCCCTCGCCTCGATGCTGCCGACGCTGATCCTCTCCGGATTCATTTTCCCGATACGGAGCATGCCGCTCTTTCTCCAGATCCTTTCGAACATCACGCCGGCCAAATATTACCTGGTGATTCTCCGCGGGATCATCCTGAAAGGGGTCGGATTTGCCGCGTACTGGGAACAGATGCTCTCTCTGATCCTCTACGCCGTGGTTCTCCTGGGGATCAGCAGTCTCCGGTTCAGAAAGACGATTGGATAACAATGAATATTCAACGCATCACCGCCCTCCTGATAAAGGAATTCGGCCAGCTGGTCAAGGACAAGCGCATGCTTCCCATCGTGTTTGTCGCTCCGGTGCTTCAGTTGACCCTTCTCGGGTATGCAGCCTCGCTCGACGTCAAGAATATTTCGATGCTGGTTTGTGACCTTGACAAGTCGCACATCAGCCGCGACTTCATTTCGACGTTCACCAATGCCGGGTACTTCAGTATCGAGTACGCAACGGACGATTATTCCGAAGTGCAGGAGTTCCTGGATCGCGGGAAGGTTACGATGGCCCTGGTCCTTCCACCGAAGTTTGGCGACCGGGTGTTGCGGCGGGAAACAGCGACCGTCCAGGTGCTGTTGGATGGAAGCGAGGGGAACACCGCGGCCATTACGATGGGCTACGTGAACCAGATCATCGGAAGGTACTCGACGAACATCCTCGCGGAGGTGGCTGGCGGGCAGCGGATCGGCGGCGTGAACGCGGAGATTCGAGCATGGTATAACCCGGCCCTGACGAGCAGGAACTTCATGGTCCCCGGCGTCCTGGTGATGATCCTCTTGATCACGACCACGACTCTCACGGCCATGGCCATCGTGAAAGAGAAGGAGATCGGGACACTGGAACAGGTCATGGTGACTCCCATCCGTTCCTCCGAACTGATCCTCGGCAAACTCGTGCCGTTCATCCTGATCGCCGCGCTGAACGTCAGCGTTGTCACCTCGGTGATGGTTTTCGGGTTCGGCATTCCGATCAAAGGGAGCGTCGTGCTTCTGTTCAGCCTCGCAGGATTGTTCCTGCTGACCACGCTCGGCCTTGGCCTGTTCGTCTCCACCGTCTCACGGACGCAGCAGCAGGCGATGATGACGGCGATGTTCTTCATTATCCTGCCGATGATGTACATCTCCGGGTTCGTCTTCCCGATCGAGAACATGCCCGAGCCCCTCCAGGTCCTTTCCTGGTTCATTCCGATGCGGCATTTTCTCGTCATCGTCCGGTCCATTATCCTCAAGGGAGCCGGGTTCTCCACGATCTGGCTTGAGGCGCTGATCCTTCTCGTCATGGGGATCGGCATCCTTGTCGCGAGCGTTTTGCGGTTCCGGAAGAAACTGGATTAACAGGTTGTTGAAAACCCGGTTCAATTTATCCACAAAGTTCACGAAGGGACACGAAGCAAAAAAAGCAGTTTGATGTTACGGACTGTTTTTAACTTTTTCGTGACTTCGTGTTCCTGGTGGAGAATCTCTTCTTTTTCCGCGGTTTGCTGGCGTCAGTGTCTTTCGGTATTTGATTTTCAGGCAAAATTCGAGTAAAATCCCTCCGCATTTCACACTCCGTCCGGCGTTGTTGGGGAAAACAACCCGGCCTCTCTTCTCAGCAATTATGTAGGGAATCACCGTTGCTCCGTTCCATCCGGACAAGGCTTGAGTACAAGATACTCCTTCTTCTGATTGCCGTGCTGATCGCAGGCTTCGGCACCTATGTTGTCATCCGGATTCAAAGCGAATCCAAGGCGCTCCTCCATCAACACCAGGAAAAAGTCAGGCTCTTTTCCGAGACAATCGTCGGGGGAATCCGCAATGTGATGCTGACGGGGAAATCTCCGTTGACCCACGAGTTTCTGAACGATGCGCGGAAGAACCTGTCCTTTGGTTCCCTCACCGTGTACGACCGGTTTGGCCGGGAGGTGTTCCTGCGGGAAGGGGAGGGAGTGCGGTATAATGTGGACGACCCCCTGCTTCACCAGTCCCTGGAAACGCATCAGATGCTTTCGACGATGATGAGGGAGGGGGACAAGGATGTGTTCACGAGGTACGAGCCCCTCTTCAACCGTCCGGAGTGCTGGCGTTGTCATGAACGGGATCCGCAGATCAGAGGGGTCCTGCAGCTTGCACTGGCGCCCGGGGCGATTCGTACCACCAATGCTTCGGAAACGGCCCGCCAGATGGCGAGTGCGATGGGGGACGTGCTGGCGACCGCGTTTCGGACCATCATGCTGGGCGGCCAGGGAGAGCAGATGGACACTCTGACGGCCAAGGCCCAAGGGATCCCCTGGATCTCCCGCATCCAGGTCTACAGTAAGGACGGTTATGTGGCGTTCGGACCGGAGACGGAGGACGATATTGGCGAAGAGGAGATTCTCGAATTACTTCGAACCCACACCCAATCGCATCATTTTGTTGAGGAGAAGAAGAAGCTCCGCCTGTTTATTCCGCTGCAAAACCAGGATCGTTGCCAGGTGTGTCACGGTGCACGGTTCCCTATGCGCGGGTTGATGGTGATCGATTTCAAGATGGACTCGCTCAAAGCGTATGTCCGCGATCCGTCAAAGGTTTTTACCGCAGTCCTGCAGGCGACGACCTTTGAAGGGTTCCGGAGCATCATGCTCGTCGGGCGGGCCAATTCTGTCCGTTATTTTATGGACGAGCTTCGTGCGATACCGACCTTTCAGATGCTCCATGTCTTTGATGGAAAGGGAAATGAGCGTTTCCTGAACCCCCAGCCACGCATGCGGCCCCAGCTTGCTTCATTCGGGGAGAAGAAGGAGAACAAGCCGGTCGAGTTTTTTGAAACGGTGGAGGGTGAAGAGCACATGGTCCGGCTCACCCCCATTCCGAACGAGGTCCGTTGTTATACTTGCCATGGGAAGAACCATGACCTGCGCGCAGTTGTTGAAGTATCGGCTTCGTTGAAAACGATCAACGCGGAGATTGCGGCCTCCAAACGGGAGTCCGCAATCGCCGCGGTCGTCACCATCCTGTTGGTCTGGCTGGTGATCAGGGTGTTCATGAACTCGGTCGTCGTTTCACCGGTCAAGCAAATCGAAGGGGTGGCCTCAAGGGTGGGGGAGGGGGACTTTTCCGTGCGGGCGGAGGTCGGGTCGCAGGATGAGATCGGCACTCTCGCCCGGCGCATCAACGAAATGATCCAAGGTCTGCGCGAGAGGTTTCATCTCGAAAAATTTGTTTCCCGCGCAGCGGTCGATGCCGTCCGGGGTGTCGACATGGTCGGAGTGAAAATGGGAGGGGAGCGAAAACTCGCGACGGTCTTCTTCTCCGATATCCGCGGCTTTACCTCCTTCTCGGAAAAGGTCGAGCCGGAACGGGTGGTTTCGATGTTGAACGGGATTCTGGCGAAGCAGGCAGCCATTGTCCGGAAGCATGGCGGGGATATTGATAAGTTTGTCGGTGACGAGCTCGTGGCGGTTTTTCTGGGGGAGGGCATGGCCCGTCGTGCGCTCTGCGCGGCGCTCGAGATCCAGGAGGAACTGGCTGCATCCCCCGATCTGACGGAATCCGGGGCCATCGCCATCGGGATCGGCTTGAATACCGGTGAGATGATCCTGGGCGCTATGGGGAGTCCCGACCGTATGGATTTCACGGTCATTGGCGATCATGTCAATTTGGGGGCGCGACTCTGCAGCTCAGCGAAGCCGCGACAGATCCTGATTTCGGAAGGGACGGCCCGTGACGTGCTGGACGACCCGGAGTTTCACTGTATCCCCCTGGAGCCTTTCCAGGTGAAGGGGAAGGAAAAACCGGTACGGGTCTACGAAGTCCGTCGGGCATACCGGACATCGTAACTTCCGTCCATGGGCCCGGACCGTGACGTTTTTTCTGGCGAGATGATTTCATCATTTTACCAAAGGAATGTGATACCAGCATGATGGCTCAACGCCGGTTGTACCGAACCATTGAAAGTTTTGCCTCCGAGCATCTTAAGACCGACAAGGAACTTCTCAAGCACGTCATCAATGAGATTGTGAAGGAGGAGCAGATCGATATCAAGGGGGGGCGAATCTGGCAGTACGATCCCGGCACCGAGACCTATCGCCTCATTCATCAGATCGGGGTGATCCAGCGCGTTGAGGCGGGATACCGGATCGCCGTGGCGGACTACGCCACCTTCACGCGCCTGGCGGAGCACCGGTCCATCATCGCCAATGAAACCGACCGGTACCTGCGAAAACAGGGAATTATCAAGTATTCCGCGACAGGGGTTGGCGAGAAGATTCCCTATAAGAAAAGTTTCGTCTACCAGTACATCCTCGCGTTCAACTCGGATTCGATCGATGAGTCGCTCATTTCAGACCTCAATATCATCAGCCTTGCGGTCACCTCGTCGCTCCGCGGAAAACGCGTCGAGAAAAAGGCGACGCTGCTCGAACAGGATCTCGACAAGGCGCGTGAAATCCAGCAGAGCATTCTTCCCCAGCATGCGCTGGCATTCCATCATTACGAGCTGTACGGTGTTTCCATCCCCGATCGGGTGGTGGGGGGCGACTTCTTCGACTACCTGTTCGCGGACGAGGAGACCGACCGGCTCAGCGTTGTCATCGGGGATGCGGCGAGCAAGGGTTTCCGGGCTGCTGCCCAGGCGCTCTACGTCGTCGGGGCACTCCGGATGGGAATCTCCTACCACAGCAAAATCACCATGCTGATGTCCCGGTTGAACAACCTTGTCAACAAGACGTTTTCCGAGGAACAGTTTGTCTCGATGTTCTATGCAGAGTTATCCAACGACACCAAGGGGTTGATGCTCTACGCCAACGCCGGGCACAACAGTCCGGTGATCTACCGGGCGACCGAGAAGCGGGTGGAGATCCTGAACCCGACGGGGCAGATCCTGGGCCCCTTCCCGGAGGAGAGCTACCGGGTGGAGAACACGGTCATCGGCAAGGGGGATGTGGTGGTGATGTACACCGACGGCATCAGCGAGGCAATGACGGCGGACTTTGCGATGTACGGCGAGAAAAGACTTGCAGAGAAGGTGGAAGAGTTGCATCTTCTGAGTGCCGAACAGATTTGCAGGCATATCCTGGATGATGTGATTCATTTTTCCGCGGGGGGACAGGACGGTGACGACAAAACGATCGTCGTGATTAAACGGATCAACTGAACGGCCAGATTCTCATAAGGAGCCTCTATGACGGACCAGAAAAAAATCGGGGTTGTCACCGGCGTGACGAGCGGAACGGTTTCCGCAGTTCTCGACTCCGGGATCACCTCCCTCGCCAGGGAGATCAACGGCAAAGTGTACTTCATCGGGCAGATCGGCACCTACGTCCTGATCCCCGTCGGCAAACTAATCATCGTCGCCATGGTGTCGGAGTTTAAAAAGATAGACTTTTCGGAAAACGGCAAGTTCACCCAGCGCTGCATCATGGAAATGAACCTGGTGGGAACGGTGAAGTCGGGACGCTACGAACGCGGCGTGTCGGTCATTCCTCCCGTCGATTCCCCCATCTTTCTCGCGGAGGATGCGGACCTGACCGCGGTCTTTTCCATCTTTCGTAAATATGGTTTCTCCATCGGACAACTCTCGCTCTTTGAAAAGGAACGCGCGTACCTCGATCCGAATAAATTTTTCGGGAAACACCTCGCCGTCCTGGGGTCCAGCGGCGCGGGGAAATCATGCACCGTCTCATCCTTGCTGCAGAAGGTCGCAAACTTCCCGGACACGAACATTATCATCCTCGATATCCATAACGAGTACCGGGAGGCGTTCCCCGATTCCTGCAAGTACCTCAATATTGCGGAGCTCGAGCTTCCGTACTGGCTGATGAACCTTGCCGAGTTGCAGGAGACCTTCATCGACGACCGGGATGAAAATGCGTCGAGCCAGTTGACCGTGTTAAAAGACCTGATCGTCCAATCGAAGAGGGGGAAGAACCCCCAGCTTTCCGATGTCTTGACGGTCGACACCCCCGTGTTTTTCGATCTTTCGGAGGTGCGGGCGAAGATGCAGTACCTGGACACGGAGAAGATTTCCGGCGGCGCTCAAGGAGCCAAGGAAGGCCCCTTCTACGGTAAGTTCGCCCGCTTCCTGGTCCGCCTCGACAGCAGGCTGAACGATCCCCGGTACGCCTTTATGTTCAAGCCGAAGGTCTACACGCAATCCAGTTCGTTCCACGAGCTTCTCTCCCAGATTTTCGGATCCGAAGGGAGCGCCCAGGTCACCATCATGGATATGAGCGGCATTCCATTCGACATCGTCAACACGATCGTGTCGCTGATCGCGCGGCTGGCATTCGACTTCAATTTCTGGAACCCGAACCGGAAGGAGTTCCCTATCCTGCTGGTGTTCGAGGAGGCGCACAACTATCTCCCCAGTGGCGGGAGCAACACCGGGACCAGCGCCGCACGGCGCACGGTGGAGCGCATCGCCAAGGAAGGGCGGAAGTACGGCGTCAGTTGCATGATCATCAGCCAGCGCCCGGCCGAAGTGTCGGAGACGATCCTCTCACAGTGCAACAACTTCGTGATCCTCCGCCTGACCAACCCGGTCGACCAGAACTATGTCAAGAAGCTGATGTCGGATACCTTCTCCGGACTGATCGATACGCTTCCTTCCCTCCGCCAGGGAGAAGCGCTCGTGATCGGCGAAGCAATCCCCATGCCCTTGCGCGTGCAGATCGATTTCCCGGACCCGGAACCAAACAGCTCGGATATCAAGTTCTACGATAAGTGGAAGCAGAGCGACGCCAAGACCGACATCACGGAAGTCATCGACAAGTGGTGGAAACAGATACGGACGACACACCATGTGGAGGAACAAGGATGAGGAGCTACCGGATTCCGGCAATCCCCTCTTCGGAAATTACGCCCGAGGAAACGTACGTCAACCGCCGCCAGTTTATCCGTGCCGCCGCTGCGATGGGGATCGGCATGGCGGCAAACCACGCACTTCCCTCCGTGGTCCGGGCACAGGATCGCTGGCCCCAGGGGAAAAAAGGCCCCTACGATACCGATGAGAAGGTCAGTACGTTCCAGGAGATCACCACCTACAACAACTTCTACGAGTTCGGGACGGATAAGGCGGACCCAGCCAAGAATTCGGGGGCATTCAAACCGAAACCCTGGACCGTGCGGGTTGATGGAGAAGTAAAGAAGCCGGCCTCCTATGCCCTGGAAGACCTGCTCAAGGGGCAGACGATCGAGGATCGTATCTACCGTTTTCGATGCGTGGAAGGGTGGTCGATGGTGATCCCATGGCGCGGCTTTCAACTCTCAACGTTGATCAAACGATTGGAACCGACATCGAAGGCGAAGTACGTCGCGTTTGAGACGGTCATGCGCCCTGCAGAGATGATCGGCCAGAGACGACCGTACCTGACGTGGCCCTACGTGGAGGGCCTTCGCATGGATGAGGCAATGCATCCCCTGACCCTGATGGTGACCGGCCTGTACGGCAAAGAACTGCCGAACCAGAATGGCGCCCCTTTGAGGTTAATCACCCCCTGGAAATACGGGTTTAAAGGGATCAAATCGATCGTCAAAATTCGTTTCGTGGAAAAAGAACCGCCGACGACATGGAATATTGCCGCGCCCGATGAATACGGATTCTACTCGAACGTCAACCCCGATGTGGATCATCCACGCTGGAGCCAGAAATCCGAACGCCGTATCGGTGAATTTCTGAAGAGAAAGACCCTCCCGTTCAACGGGTATGCGGACCAGGTGGCGCACCTCTACGCAGGCATGGACCTGAAGAGAAACTACTGACATGACTCAAACGCAGTGGATTTCACGCGTTTTCAAGCCGGTGGTGTTTCTTCTCTGTCTTCTTCCGCTCGGACTCCTTGTCCGGAATTTCCTCAATGAAACCCTGAGCGTCAACCCCCTTGACGACATTACGGACGAAACCGGGACGTGGACCCTCCGGTTTCTGATGATCACTCTTGCCATCACCCCGCTTCGGAAAATGACCGGCTGGAATTTCCTTACCCGATTCCGCCGGATGACGGGATTATTTGCCTTTCTCCACGGCTCCCTGCATTTTTTCACCTACCTCTATTTTGACAAGTTTTTCGAATGGGGCGAAATCGCTGCGGATATTGAGAAACGGCGATTTATCCTGGTCGGGTTCACCGCACTGTCGCTCATGGTGCCTCTGGCTCTTACGTCGTGGGACCGTATGATCCGATGGATGGGGGGGAAACGGTGGCGTATGCTCCACAGGCTTGTGTACGTCTCGGCGATCTGCGGGGTGATCCACTATCTCTGGCTCGTCAAAGCGGATACCTCCCGGCCGCTCACCTATGGGGCCATTCTTGTGTTCCTTCTTGGGTTCCGACTCTGGGATGCCTTCAAGCCGAAACCTGCAACGAAGAAGCCCTTGTCCACCGAGACCGCACGTCCGGCCTGACGTTCCAGTCTTTCTCCTCTTTCTTCGACACCACTCCCTTGGAAAGTCAAAAATCCTCTCTCTCGCAGAAGCACACGAGTCCGTCATAGAGAATGTGTCGATGGGATCGGTAAAACTTGTCTTGAGAATTTCTTTTTCGTTATTGACTCACGCTAAAGAAATTCTTACGTTCACAAGCCATCCTTCGAACCATTTTCCTGAAGCACCGTGCCCTTTTCCATTTTTAACCCGTCAGACCAACTCAGTCTCGACCGGAAAATTGCTGTCGGGCTGGAACGCATCTCCCAGGCGCTGAAAGCAGTGATCTGGGAGGAGGCGAAAAAGTCCGGATTGAGTCCGATCCAGATCCAGTTCCTGACCATCCTGCATTTTGAAAAGTATACGGCATGGACGATCGGGGAACTTGCCAACCGCAGTTCCCTGACCCCGGCCACGGTCAGCGATGCTGTGACCAGTCTCGAGCAGAAAGGGCTTGTTGCCCGAAGGAAAAAGGGGGAAGACCGACGCACGGTCTATCTGAACCTGACCGATGCCGGAAGAAAAATGGCGAGGAAATTAGGGGGATGGGCGAATGTGCTTCAGGAGTCGACGGCGGGATTGCCGGAGCAGGAGAAAGCGGTATTTCTGAAAAGCCTCATGACGGTTATGCTCTCGTTGCAGGGAGGGGGGCACCTTGAGCCTTCCCACATGTGCATTACGTGCAAGTACTTCCGACCCAATGCCCACCGCAATTCCCGTATGCCCCATCATTGCGCAACGATCGATATCGCCTTCGGCGATTCCGAGTTGCGCGTCGACTGCCCTGACTACAAAGCCAATAGTGTCGAGGGGGCCTGACGGCTCTTACAACGCGGCCATGACCTTTCGTAACTTTCGTTCGACCTCCTCCGCGATGGGTTTCATCTGCGGGTTCCCGACAATAGTAGTCATCACCATCGGATTGAAGAATCCCACTCTGGTAGTCCCCGCTTTTTCATAGACGATCACGTTGCAGGGGAGCAGGAGACCAAGCTCTTCCTCCGCGGTTAAGGCCTGAAGGGCGAATGGGGGATTACAGGCCCCCAGGATGGTGTAACGGGGAAAGTCCACATTGAGCTTTTTCTTCATCGTTTCCTTGACATCGATCGAAGTCAGGACTCCGAACCCTTCCTTCGCCAGCTCTTCGGTCACCCTTCCTATCGCCTGATCAAATCCCATCGCCACCGTTTTCGAAAAACCGTATTGCATCAGTCCGTTCCTTTCTCTTGGTTTGCTTTGCCCGCGGGATGCGTATTCCCGAACGTTGCGATCAATCCGAGGAGCGCACCGTATCCGGTGCTGGTCCAGGGGTTGCTGGTGATCGGACATGTCCCGGAGACGCACCCGATGAAATAGTAATATGCGAAGCCTCCCGTGGCACCGATGAGCACGGGGAGCGCCCGCCTTGTCCAGCCGATCAATTGCCGAGTTGTTGGAAATTCCATTCCCCGATTCCTCCTTGCACGTTCGCGACCGTGAAGCCGAGTTTCTTCAGCCGGGCCGCGGCGGAGACGCTCCGGTTCCCGCTCTGGCAATAACAGATGATCTCTTTGCCTCGGTATTTTTCCAACGAATCGGATTGCCGGACGATATTGTGGAGTGGAATATGAAGAGAGCCCTGAATGTGTCCCAGGGTCCGCTCCGCGTTCGTGCGCACGTCCAGCAGGATGGCGTCGTGGGAGTTCCTCAATTTTTCCTTCACTTCGGCCGGCGAGTAACTGGGGATCGATCGTGCGATCCACATCCGCCGGAGTCCCAACGACACGACGAGAGCAATAAGCAGGTAGAGAAAAACTTCCCCGGTCATCGGCCTGTCTCCCGTACGACGGGGAGTCGGTCCGCGTTCCACTCAATCATACCCCCCAGCATGTTGACCACCTTGAACCCATGCTCTTTCAGCATCCGCGCCGCTGTTCCGCTCCGATTCCCGGAACGACAGTATGCGATGATTGTCTTTTCTTTGTGGGGATCGAGTTCCTTCATACGCTCCTCCAGTTCCTGGAGAGGAATGAGAATGGCCCCTTGAAGATGCCCGGAACTTCCGCTCCATTCCTGCGGCGTCCGTACGTCGAGCAAGAAAAGGGCGGTGTCCGATTGCATCATGGTGTGGGTTTCCTGAACGGTGATGGTACTCGCACTGCGATCCTGGTTCATAAGAGAAAATCCGACAAGAGAAATGAGTATGATGGCAAGCACGATCAGCGTTTTGTTCATGGAAGCGGCCTTATGGTCTTCTTACTGTATGCCACATGATCCGCCGCAGCAACCGCCCGTGTCACAAGACGAGGAGGGAAGGGAGCTGGGGGAACTTCCGGACATTGCCATAGCAGGGGCCGGTACCGACATCAGCCTGGTATGTTCGGGGGAGTTGCATGAAGGACACGAGACATCCGACAGCACTTCACGGACCTTATGGTACACATCATAGGTCTTCCCGCATGTGTTGCATCGATAATCATAGATGGGCATAGTTCTTCCTTTTGATGGGTCAAGAGGTATGATGCAGGAAAAAGGAAAAAAGGGTCAGAGATAAAGATCCTGACCCTTTTCGTCTATCGAACAGTTTTCCTACCCTTTGAGGAGTTGACGAAGGACAAACTGGAGGATCCCGTCGTTCTTATAATAGTCTACCTCATTGGGCGTATCGATCCGCGACACGACCGTGAACGTCTTGACCGCCCCCTGGGCATCCCCGGCCTTTACCGTGATTGTTTGCCGTGGGTGCAGCCCCCGGGCGATTCCTTCAATGGAATAGGTCTCAAAACCGGTCAATCCGAGCGAATGGGCGGTCTGTCCTTCCTGGAATTGGAGGGGGAGGACCCCCATGCCGACCAGGTTGCTCCTGTGGATTCGCTCAAAGCTCTCTGCAATAACCGCTTTGACCCCCAGTAAACGGGGTCCTTTGGCGGCCCAGTCACGGGAGGAACCGGAGCCGTATTCCTTCCCGGCGATGATCACCAGGGGGACCCCTTCTTCTTTATACTTTATGGCGGCGTCATAGATGAAGATGGGTTCTTTGGACGATGGATGGATCGCCCACCCGCCCTCAGTTCCCGGGGCCATCTGATTCCGGAGCCGGATGTTCGCAAAAGTCCCGCGCATCATGACCTCATGATTCCCGCGGCGGGAGCCGTAAGAATTGAAATCCTTCGGATCGACCCCGTGGTCCATCAGGTATTTCCCGGCCGGACTTTTCACAGAGATGGATCCTGCTGGTGAAATATGGTCTGTCGTCACCGAGTCGCCGAGGACAGCCAGGACCCGGGCATCGGTGATGTCCTTCAGCGGTTGGGGGTCTTTCGGGAGGTTCTCGAAGTACGGGGCAGCTTTGATGTACGTCGAGACGTCGTCCCAAACGTATTGCGCTCCCGTGGGGGTGGGGAGTGTTTGCCATTCCCGGCCGCCATCAAACACGTTCGCATATTGCTTCTGGAACATTTCCGATTTGACGCATGCGCGCATGGTTTTCTCGACCTCCTCGGGAGAAGGCCAGATGTCTTTCAGGTACACCGGCTTCCCGTCGCTGCCGGTACCGATCGGGTCGGTTTGCAGGTCGGTGTTCATCGTCCCGGCAAGAGCGTACGCGACGACGAGCGGAGGGGAGGCAAGGTAGTTGGCCCGGACGTGCGGGTTGATGCGTCCCTCAAAGTTCCTGTTGCCGGAGAGGACCGACACAGCGACGAGGTCGTGTTCCTGGACCGCCTTCGAGATCGTTTCGGGAAGGGGCCCACTGTTGCCGATGCACGTGGTGCATCCATACCCGACGAGATTAAATCCGAGTTGGTTCAATGGTTGGTCCAGGGCCGCTTCGGCAAGATAATCGGTGACGACTTTCGAACCGGGGGCGAGACTGGTTTTCACCCACGGTTTGGAAACGAGACCGCGCTCGACGGCTTTTTTCGCAAGCAACCCCGCGGCAACCATGACCGACGGATTCGAAGTATTCGTGCAACTGGTAATCGCCGCGATCACGACGGATCCATGCTTCAGGTCAAACTCCGATCCGTTCTTCCGAACGTGGACGGTCTTGAGACAATGGTCGGTGATGGATTGGTCGAGCGCTTCACTCGTCACAGTTCCCCCCTCATCGACCCATCGGGCAACCGCCGTGCGGTTGATGGTGGCCCCTTTTGCTTCAAGCATATCGACGAGCGCGCTGCGGAACGATCGCTTCGAGGTGGAGAGAGCAACGCGGTCCTGTGGGCGCTTCGGCCCGGCAAGGCTCGGTTCCACCGTGGCAAGATCCAGTTCGACGACATCCGTAAAAACAGGTTCGGGGGATCCCGAATGATGGAAGAGTCCCTGCTCCTTGCAGTACGCTTCGGCGAGGGCAACGACATCCGGGCTGCGGCCGGTGAAGCGAAGGTAATTCAATGTCTCCTGGTCGACGGGGAAGAACCCCATGGTGGCTCCGTACTCCGGTGCCATGTTCCCGATGGTTGCACGATCGGCAAGGCTCAACGCTGCAAGCCCCTCGCCATAAAATTCAACAAACTTGCCGACGACCCCCTTCTTTCGAAGAATCTGGGTAACGGTGAGCACGAGGTCCGTTGCCGTCGCGCCCGCTCGTAATTTGCCGTACAGTTTGAACCCGACGACCTGCGGGATCAACATCGAGATCGGCTGGCCCAGCATCGCGGCCTCCGCTTCGATTCCTCCGACGCCCCACCCGAGGACCCCGAGCCCGTTGATCATGGTCGTGTGGGAATCGGTCCCCACCAGCGTGTCCGGATAGGCGAGCGTTTCAGCCCCGGCCCTTGCCGTAAAGACGGTTTTCGCGAGATACTCAAGATTGATCTGGTGGACAATACCGGTCCCCGGTGGGACAACCCGAAAGTTCTTGAATCCCTGTTGTCCCCAGCGGAGGAACGCATAGCGCTCCTTGTTCCGGTCGAATTCTTTTTCGACGTTGAGCAGGAAGGAGGCCTCCGTCCCAAACTCGTCCACCTGGACGGAGTGGTCGATCACGAGGTCGACCGGCTGTAGCGGATTGATTTTGTTCGGGTCTCCCCCCATGTTGATCATCGCGTCCCGCATCACTGCAAGGTCCACCACACAGGGGACGCCGGTGAAGTCCTGCAACAGCACCCGCGCAGGCATGAAGGCGATTTCCTTGTCCGGCATCGCTTTTGCATCCCAGTGAACCAGCGCCTCGATATCCTCTTTCCTCACGACGCGGCCATCCTCTTGCCGAAGCAGGTTCTCCAAAAGGATTTTGAGAGAGAGCGGAAGGCGTTTCATCTCCGCGGGATACTTCTCCTCGAGTGGTTTTAGGGAGGAGATCGTATAGGTCTTGCCCCCAGCGGTCAAGGTCTTTTTGGATTGAAAGCTGTCGGTTGTTGCCATGGAATTCCTCCAACAATAATATTCATCCCCTCTCTGGAGAGCCTTCGGAGAAGTCGTTTGCTCTCGAGGCAAGGGTCCAATGGTCTGAATTTGTGCAGCAATATAGAGAAAAAATCTTGAAAAAAACCGACTTCTCTCCCGGCTACGCTGAACCTTGCGGATGCCAATTCAACTTCCTATCTTATGGCCGACCTCCCGGACCTCAAGAACAATGCTTCTCTCTCAAATTGCATTCTCGTTGTTCGCCCGTATGCGGCGACGTTCCAACCATTCATACCTCACGAAGGAGGGTTCCATGAAGAAACTCATCGTCCTCTGTTTGCTTCCCTTTGCATTCGCGTTGGGTCAGCAGGAGACCGTCATCAGCGGCAAACTGCTTGGGCATGACGGAAAACCCATGAAACAGGCGCATGTCCACGTGTTGAAACCGGGAGAGTCCAAACCGCTCGCCAAAGGCCAGGTGGATGCGGAGGGATCCTTCAGGATTGCGACCTCGCGGACCGGTCTTCTTTTTTTGCAGGGAACAGGGGTGGATCATGCCGATTACCGGACTGCGCTCCTGATCGAGAAGCCTCAAAGCCTTGAGATCGGGATGCAATTAAAAACGTACCCCTTCCTGAAAGAATTCACCGATGTGAAGATCATGGGTGATTTCAATAATTTCAATTTCAATACCGCCGAGCCAATGGAGAAACAGCCCGATGGTACATTCACCGCTGAGTTTGAGGTCACGGAGAACACATTCAAATACCAGCTCCTTGGATTGACACCGACGGCTCGCAGCGTCAACGGCACCATGTCGGAGGACTTTGTCTACGATGACGGGGGGGACTATCAGTCGGTCGTGACTCCAAAAAACGGAAAAGTTCATATCGTCTTTGATCCGAAGAAGGTGAAAGCCTCAGATACGAGCGCCAAAATTTCAATCAAGGACAACCCCGTCCTGAACCGGTTCGCATCATTGATGGTTGACATGGCCAACAGGGTGGAAACGATGAACGAGGCCCGGGCTTCGCATCAGCGTGCCGGCAAAGACTTGAAGACTTTCAGCTATGATTGGTCGAAGGATGTTGCGAAACTGGCGAGCCAGATCCAGTCGGAAAACGAACCAAGCATCCGGCAATTGCTTCTCCTGCAATATATCCAGATGGGGCAGTTCGGTGCAAAGAACCTTGATCCGGCGCTCGCAACCGAAGTTCTCAAGTCCGTACCCTTTGAATCACCCCTGTGGTTGATCAACCCGATGCTTGTCAGAGTTGCCGTCACCCTCTCCGGCCAATCAGACTCCGGCGAAGTGTATTTCGATCGATTCCTTCAGAAGCAGCCGGACAAAATGGCGAAGGGAGCTCTGTTGTTCAATGAAGCGATGATGGCCCAGTTCGCCGGGAACGCCGACAAATTGAAAAAGTACTATGACATCCTCGTCAGTGAGTACCAGGATACGCAATTCGGTGCCATGGCGAAACAACGGCTTACGCCCAACACGAAGGTCGCCAAGGGAAAACCTGTGCCGGGCTTCTCGGTCGTCTCCATGGAAGCTCCTGGAAAGATGATTTCGAAGGAGTCGCTGCGGGGGAAGTTCTATCTGTTGGATTTCTGGGCGGTCTGGTGCGGTCCATGCATCGCAGAAATGGGCAACCTGCACCAGGCGTATGAGAAGTTCAAGACAAAGAACTTTGAAATTCTCAGCCTTTCCTTCGATCCGAAAGTGGACGATGTGGTCAAGTTCCGGAACGGGAAATGGAAAATGCCATGGCAGCATTCCTTTGTCGAGGGGGGCTTCACCAGCGAACTGGCAAAACAGTTTGAAGTGATCGGGATCCCCAAGCCGATCCTGGTGGATGCGAATGGAACCATTGTTGCCTTGGACACCGAACTGCGGGGCGAGAACCTCGAAAAGACTCTGACGAGAGTGCTGGGGGCAACGAATTGAGAATGCGGGTCTCCTGTTGAAAAACGTTTGAATCCCGTTCTGGTTTCGAACGGGATTTTTATTATATTGGCACACCATGCGCGACATCTCCAACAAAACCACCACACTTCGCACGGCGATCGCGAAAGCGACCCTCAAGGTAAGCCCGCAAACAATTCAGTCTATCCGTGAGGGGAAGATCCCGAAAGGGGACCCGCTTCCGGTTGCAAAAGTGGCTGCAATTCAGGCTGCCAAGAATACGAGCCAGATCATTCCGTACTGCCATCCTCTGCCGGTCGACTTTGTCGATTGCCGGTTTGATCTGCATGCCGACTCCATCGAGATTACGACCGAAGTCAAGGCCATTTACAAGACGGGGGTCGAGATGGAGGCGCTGACAGCCGCCTCGGTGGCTGCACTCACGATCTATGATATGGCAAAACAAGTGGACGAGAAGATGGAGATCGTGGGGGTGGTGTTGGTGAAGAAAAAAGGAGGGAAGTCGGATTTCAAAGCCAAATTGGATCGCCCCCTCAACGCTGCGGTGCTGGTCCTCTCGGATAGTGTCTCTTCCGGAGCGAAGGAAGACACATCAGGCAAAGCAATTGTGGATCGGTTGAAGACGAAAGGGGTCGAGGTGGTGGAGTACAAAATCCTCCCCGACGATGCTGAGACGATCCAGGAAACGTTGATCCGGTTTGCCGATGAGATGAAACTTGACCTTGTGTTCACAACGGGAGGGACGGGGCTTGGTCCGCGGGACACCATACCCGAGGCCATGGCGAAGGTGATCGAGCTCGAGATCCCCGGTATCGTTGAGGCCTCCCGCGTCCATGGACAGGAGCGGTTGCCGATGGCGATGCTCTCACGGGCACGTGCAGGGTTGCGCGGCCGGACCATCATTGTCAATCTTCCCGGCTCAAAGCGTGGTGTGGAGGAATCGCTCGACGCAATTTTTCCCGGACTCTTCCATGCATTTTTCATGGTGTGGGGTGGGGGGCACTGAACCGCATTCCAAGGAGGGTTCATTGAGAGGGTGAACGGAGTATGTATTGTCTCAAGGTTATCTGTTGTTCTCTTCTCTGCATTTCATGGGGAGCCGCGCAACACTCCGATGCGTTTGCGGAAAAGATGTTCCGGCTTCAGGAACTTCAGCATCGCGCCCGTCTTGCATTATCAGCCGCTGCAACCACACCGGGTCAGGAAGGTTTTGATGTAACGTACTACGGCCTTGACCTCCGCCTCTCCATCTCCACACAGACCCTCCGCGGCTCGATCACCATCGTTGCACGTTCACTCTCCGGTTCTCTTTCCTCCATGACTCTCGATCTCGCTCAAACCATGACGGTGGACTCCGTCAAGGTGGGAAACATGAAGGTTCTTTTCACGCGGGAAACGCAAACGGTATCATTCCCACTCGACCGTACCTATGCGTCGGGGGAATTCGTGACGGCGACCGTTTTCTACGGTGGAACTCCGGGAGGGACGGGATTCGGCAGCTTTGCGTTTCAAACGGCCCCCGACGGAACCCCATGGGTTTGGACTCTCAGCGAACCGTACGGTGCAAGGGATTGGTGGCCCTGCAAAGACCACCCGGATGACAAAGCGGACTCGGTCGATGTGAGCATACGGTGCGATGGGACTCTCAAGGTCGGTTCTCAAGGGACTCTTGTGGTGGTGATTGATCATGGGGATGGAACGAAGACACACGTTTGGCGGCACCGGTACCCGATTGCCACCTACCTCGTCTCCCTTGCTGCTGCAAACTATTCCGAGGTCTCGGGCTGGTTCCGTTACTCCCCCGCCGATTCGATGCCGGTCGTGAACTATGCACTTTCGTCGCAACTTCCGTCGGCAACCTCCTCGCTTCCATTGACCATCGATATGCTGCATATCTATTCCGATCTCTACGGATTGTACCCCTTCGTTCGGGAAAAATACGGCCATGCCCAGTTCGGGTGGGGAGGGGGGATGGAGCATCAAACCCTGACGTCGCTTGGCAGTTTCTCAGAGAACCTGATAGCCCACGAGCTCGCGCACCAATGGTTCGGTGACATGATCACCATGCGAACGTGGCCCGACATCTGGTTGAATGAAGGGTTCGCGACTTACAGCGTGGCTCTTTACCGTGAAAAAAAGTACGGGCCCCCGGCCTACCGGCAAGTGATGGATAGTGAGATGTCAAGGGCAAAGCTGGCAACCGGAACTCTCTACGTGCAGGATACCTCGCGGGTCCAGACCCTGTTCGATTCACGGCTTGTGTATTCCAAAGGGGCCTCCGTGCTGCATATGTTGCGGCGGGTGCTCGGCGATTCGGCGTTTTCCAAGGCGATTCTGAAATATGCTACGGATCCGGGACTTCAATATCGCAATGCCTCCACTTCCGACCTGAGAAGTGTTTGTGAATCGGTTTCAGGAAAAGAGCTCGACTGGTTCTTTGACCAATGGGTATACGGAAGTGGATATCCCTCGGTCCAGTACGACTGGACCTCTGTGCCGGACGGCTCTGGAGCGTTGGTCGAAGTACGCCTTCGGCAAACCAATAAGTCATCCCTCCCCTCATTCTTCACCATGCCGCTGGACATCCGGTTTACGGACGCCGGTCGTGATACGACCGTCACGATCTTGTTCGATACTCCAACGAAGAGCTTCACGATACGGCTTCCGTTCAGCCCCTTCAATGTTGTCCTCGATCCTAACGGATGGATGCTGATGGATGTCGAGCGTACTCTGGTGAGCATCCGGGGGGAGGAAGGGGTGCCCGACGGATTTGCGCTTGGCCAGAACTATCCGAACCCGTTCAACGGGTCAACGATGATTCCCTTTACCCTTGCGGAACCGTCGACCGTGACCCTTGAAGTGTTTTCGGTGCTTGGTGAGAGAGTCGCCCTTCTTCAACCGAACGACCGGTTTCCGGCTGGCCGGCATGTGCTTCTTTTTTCGCCGACGGATGACTCACCCAACACACTTCCCTCCGGTGTCTATTTCTATCGCCTTGCTCTCCCGAACCGATCCCTCCGGGTCAGAACCATGGTCTACCTCCGATGAAAGACTGGACGCGCACGGCGTTCCGCGTCTCTGATTCTTGCTTCATGGCCAACTTCGTGCTATATTTGCACCCGATTATTATTCACCTCACTCCGGAAGAAGGAATTGCCAAAGCGTACAGACATTCACTCCATCCTCATCATCGGTTCAGGCCCCATTGTCATCGGCCAGGCGTGCGAATTTGATTACTCAGGCACGCAGGCTTGTAAAGTCTTACGGGAAGAAGGATATCGCGTCATCCTGATCAACAGCAATCCCGCCACGATCATGACCGACCCTGAGCTTGCCGACGCCACCTACGTGGAACCTATTACCCCCGCCTTCGTCGAAAAGATTATAGAAAAAGAGAGACCGGATGTCATCCTCCCGACCATGGGGGGACAGACGGCCCTGAATACGGCTGTTGCCCTTGCGGAAAGCGGTGTTTTGGCGAAGTATGGCGTCGAGTTGATCGGGGCGAAGCTGGAGGCGATCAAGCGGGCAGAGGACCGGGAGTTGTTCCAGGTGGCGATGAACGAGATCGGACTGGAGACGGCTCGCGGCGCGTTCGTGCATACATTCGACGAAGCGGTGAAGCTGGCTGAAAAGATCGGTTTCCCGATCATCATCCGCCCCTCGTTCACGCTTGGAGGGACGGGAGGCGGGACGGCGTATAACATGGAGGAGTTTCGTGGAAAGGTGGAGCATGGGCTCTCCAGCAGTCCGATCAACCAGGTCCTGGTGGAAGAGTCGGTGCTTGGATGGAAAGAGTTCGAACTTGAAGTGATGCGCGACCTGAAGGACAACGTCGTGATCATTTGCTCCATCGAAAATTTCGATCCGATGGGGGTCCATACCGGGGACTCGATCACGGTGGCGCCCGCGCAGACGCTTACGGATAAAGAGTATCAAACCATGCGCGACGCCTCGATAAAGATCATCCGGAAGATCGGAGTGGAAACGGGGGGATCCAATATCCAGTTTGCGATCAATCCGCAGAACGGCCGGATGATTGTGATCGAGATGAACCCGCGCGTCTCCCGCTCGTCCGCCCTCGCATCGAAGGCCACGGGATTTCCCATCGCGAAGATCGCCGCGCGGCTCGCCGTGGGATACACGCTCGACGAGATTCCGAATGACATCACGAAGGAAACCCCCGCTTCGTTCGAGCCGACGATCGACTACTGTGTGGTGAAGATCCCCCGCTGGGATTTTGAGAAGTTCAAGGGGGTGGATGATACGTTGGGAGTGCAGATGAAATCAGTGGGAGAAGCGATGGCCATGGGGCGCACGTTCAAGGAGGCTCTGCAGAAGGCTCTGCGTTCGCTCGAACAGGGCAGGTTCGGCCTCGGAGCGGACGGCAAGGATATCGTGGAAGTCAGGACCCTCCCGGAAAGCAAGAAGGCTGAATGGCGGAAAAAGGTCCTTGATCGATTGAAGATGCCGAAACCGGAAAATATTTTTTATCTGCGCTATGCGCTGCAACTGGGTGTGACCATCGACGAACTATTTCAGGTGACGAAGATCGATCCTTGGTTCCTGCATAACATCAAACAAATTGTCAACGTGGAGGAGGAACTGTATGCGTATCGGCCGTGATGTTGTCTGGGGATTCATGCTTCTCGTTGGTGTGCTTGGGGTGAGTTGGGCTCAGCATGACGGAGCCATTCCTTCGGACCGTGAGGCATTGTTAAAAGGGCTGGGGATGGGACTGGCAACGTATGCAGAAGTGAACAGCTATCCCGGACCCAAGCACGTGCTTGAGTTGAAGGATGATCTTGCCTTGACCCGTGACCAGCAGAAGAAAGCGGAGGCGCTGGAGAACTCCGTCCGGGTGTCCGCGGGGCCGAAGGGGGAGGAGATCGTCCAGGCGGAGGAAGAGTTGTTCAAATTGTTTGAACTGGGAACGGTCAATGAACGTGTCTTGCGAACAAGGCTGGAACAGATCGGGAAACTGCGCGCGGAGCTGCGGTTCATCCATCTCCAGGCCCATCTCCGCATGAAACAAATTCTTTCCGCGGACCAGACCAATCGGTATAACGCTTTGCGAGGATATGAAATCAAATCAGAAAACGACCCTGCCGGGAAAGATCACTAGAGAGATCCTGGTCAAGGCCAAACAACACGGGTTCTCCGACCGGCAATTGGCCCACATCTGGGGCTCCACCGAAAAGGCCATCCGGCAACTGCGGAAACAGCTCAACGTCAGTCCGGTCTTTAAGACCGTCGATACATGTGCGGCTGAATTCGAGGCGCACACCCCCTACCATTACTCCACCTACGACCAGGAAAATGAGTCGGTTCGGAGTGACCGAAAAAAGGTGATCATTCTCGGGGGAGGTCCGAACAGGATCGGTCAGGGGATCGAGTTCGATTACTGCTGCGTCCATGGTGTGTACGCCCTGGAGGAGGAGGGGATCGAAACGATTATGATCAATTGCAACCCCGAGACCGTCTCCACCGATTATGACACAACGGACAAGCTGTATTTTGAACCGCTGACGCTCGAGGATGTCCTGAACATCTGCGAGCACGAACAGCCGTACGGCGTGGTGGTAAGCTTTGGGGGGCAGACGCCCCTGAAGATCGCGAAGGCACTGGAGGAAAACGGCGTTCGAATCCTCGGAACATCGCCGGAAGGAATCGACCTGGCGGAAGACCGTGAGCGCTTCGGATCCCTTCTCCGCAGGCTCAAGATCCCACACCCGATGTACGGTACGGCATATTCCGTGAACAATGCCGTCCTCGTTGCCGAACAGATTGGATACCCTGTACTCGTCCGGCCATCGTATGTCCTGGGGGGACGTGCCATGGAGATCTGCTATACGAATGACGCCGTTCGGGAGTATATGAAGAAGGCGGTGGATGTCTCCCCCGAGCACCCCGTCCTTATCGATCGGTTCCTTGAGGATGCATTCGAGTTCGATGTTGATGCCGTGTGCGATGGGAAGGATGTCCTCATCGGCGGTGTGATGGAGCATATCGAGGAGGCGGGCATTCATTCAGGCGACAGCTCTTGTGTCATTCCCCCCTATATGATCTCCGAGAAAAACCTGGAGGAAATCAAAGGCTACACCGTCAAGCTTGCCAAGGCGCTCAAGGTCATCGGACTTTTGAACGTGCAATACGCCATGAAGGATGGAACCGTCTACGTGCTCGAAGTGAACCCGCGCGCGTCGCGTACCGTCCCATTTGTCAGCAAGGCGATCGGGCTGGCGCTTGCCAAGATCGCCGCCAAGGTCATGGTGGGGCGAACGCTGGAGGATCTCGGGGTCAAGGATTTTGATTTCCGCAAGGTGAAGCATATCTCAGTGAAGGAAGCGGTCTTCCCCTTTTCGAAATTTCCACGCGTTCCCGTCTTCCTTGGTCCGGAAATGCGTTCAACGGGGGAAGTGATGGGGATGTCCTCGACATTCGGAGGGGCCATCGCCAAAGCGCAAATGGGGGCGGGGAACACCCTGCCGGTGGAGGGGCGGGTGTTCATCAGCGTCAATCAGAGCGATAAGAACGACATCACCATTACTATTGTACGGGAATTTACCAAGTTGGGATTCTCCATTGTTGCAACGGAGGGGACGGCCAAATTCCTTAAAGAGCATGGGATCGAAAGTGATGTGGTGTTCAAAGTGAACGAAGGGCGCCCGAATGTTGTTGATCTGATCAAGAATGGCCAGATCCAGCTTGTCATCAATACGCCGCTGGGTGAGGAGTCACGGTATGATGAATTCGCGATCGGCTGGGCGGCAATCGAACAGAAAGTTTCATTCATTACAACTCTTTCTGCCGCAGCAACTGCGGTGAAGGGGATTGAGCATCAGCAATCAGATTCTTTCAACGTAAAGAGTCTCCAGGAATACCACAATGAGATAGAGGCGTAGGACCTGCCGAAGGAGTCATCCCCACCAATTGTCTTTTGAGAACGTCTAACAGTCGTCCAGTTCCCCACGAAAACTGAGAAATTCCAAGATTTCTTAAATCGAAGTGATTTCCTTGGTGGGAAGTCGAAACGACGGTTGAATTGATTTTTGCCCCTAATAGCCTTGTTTCGTTAGGAAATCCTTGACTTCCAGAGTTGAATCAGTTAAATTTGGGCGTTAACTCGGTTGCCTAAAACTATACTTTAAGCTTGGAGGGTTAGGTGTTTGGAATGGCGAAAGTGAGGATTTTGGCAAAGCTTATAGGTATTTCCCAGATACTCTTTTTCTGCTCCGCTCTTTTCCTTTTCTCCCCCTCTGTTTTTGCTCAAACTCCCCCGACACCCCAATCAAGCATCGCAGAGGAACAGGACTACGCGTTTGCGTACGGTTTGTACAAAGACGGCCTTTTTCAGCAGGCAGTCGAACAATTCAATCAATTCCTGGCGAAGTATTCCTCCAGTCTCAAGTACCCGGACGCTCTGTTTTTGAAGACCGAGTGTCTCTTCCAACAAGCGCAATGGGAAGAGGCAGCCAAGGGGTTCGCGGAATTCGTCAACCGTTTTCCAACTTCGAACCTTGCTGATAACGCGTACTTCCGGCTTGGAGACACGTACGGGAAGATGGAGCGAAACCAGGACGCCGTACGCGCTTACAAATCGGTCCTGGATCTCTACGACGAGAGCGATCTTGCGGGCGAAGCAGCGTACTGGATCGGTGAAACGTATGTCAAGAGCCAGGAGTATGATAATGCCATCAAGTACTACACCCTGGCGTTTGAGAACTACCCCCACAATCGTTTGCGCGACTATGCACTCTACTCTGTGGCATGGACCTACCAGCGGAAGGGGGAATACGCCAAAGGGGCTGAGGCATACCGGAAGGTCATCGCCGAATTTCCACAAAGTCCCCTTACTGCGCAATCGAAAGTCCGGATTGGTGAATGCTATTACTATCTGAAAGAGTACCGCCGCGCCATTGATGAGTTGACCGCCTCCAAACCCACCATCCAGGCTCCCGAACAGCGCGGGGAAGCGGACTACTTGATCGCCGAGTCGTATTACCATCTCAATGAGTTCGGAAAGGCACGCACCCAGTACCAGGAATTCCTGGCGTCGTACCCCGAGCATGCTTTGAGCCGGGAGGTTATCTATGCTCTCGGCTGGACGCTGTTGAAGCAGGAGGAGTTCGCCGCTGCCGCAGAGAGTTTCCATCGGCTTGTCGATGGGACGGATGCCCTGGCGCATTCCGCTCTCTACCGCAGAGGCGTCGCGGAAAAACTTGGCGGCAATCGCCAGACCGCGTTCCAGACTTTTACCCAGATTTTCACGAGTCAACCGCAGGGAGAGTTTGCGGACAACGCCCTGTTCGATGCAGGCGTAATCCATTTTGAAGAGAAACGTTTTGCCGATGCGTACGCATTGTTCAGTCGCATCATCGCCGGATATAAACCGAGCGATGTTCTTCCCGATTCCTACCAGATGGCGGGTGAATGTCTTGTGGCCAAAGGGGATATCGAACAGGCCCGGGGAATGTTCGAGAGCGCCATCTCCCATCCGCTGGCCTCCTTCGAGGTCAAAGTCGTTTCGCAGTATCAGATCGGCTGGTGCCTGTTCAAGACCGGCAAGTTGAAGGAAGCCGCCGCACAGTTTTCGAAATTCCTGGAGACCTATCCGCAGCACCCGCGGGCAGCCGAGGCTCGGTACTGGCTGGCCGAGGCCGAGTATCAGGGGGGCAATTACCGGGCTTCTCTCCGCCAGTATCAGGCCATCGCCGACAAGCAAGGACACGCGCGTCGGGAAGAGGGAATGTACGGTGCGGGATGGTCGCAGTTCAAGCTGAAGGAGTACGGCAAAGCCATCCTTGCATTCGAACGGCTGGTTGCCGCGTACCCGAACGGCAAGTTCTCGTTCGACGGACGGTTGAGGCTTGGGGACTCGTACTTCTTCCAGAAGGATTATAAGAAAGCCGGCGGCGTCTATCGAACGGTCGTCAGGCTCTTCCCAAAGAACGAAGGGGCGGATTACGCCTCCTACCAGCTTGCTCAGACTCATTTTCGATCGAATGAATTTGATCAGGCAGCCCAGCAGTTTTCCCTTTTAATTGCCACCTATCCTTCCTCGTCGCTGGCTGATGACGCGCAGTACGCTTTGGGGTGGATCCCCTTCCAGCGGAAACAATACCAGCCAGCCATCAAGGAATTCCAGGAAGTATTGGCCAACTACCCTGAAAGCGAGCTTGCGGCAAAAGCGCAATACAGCATTGGGGACGCTTACTATAATATGCAGCAGTATGCCCCCGCTGAACGCTCTTACCGAGAAGTGGTCACCCGCTATCCACGCAGTGCCCATCTGCTGGATGCCATGACCGGTATCCAATACTGCCTTGTCGCCCAGGGAAAACAGGATGAGGCCCTGGCGGTGATTGACACCTATATCCGCGAAAATCCCAACACCTCCGTTTCCGAGCAGCTTTCTCTCCGAAAAGGAGATTTGTTGTATGGCCAGAAACAGTATGATGCCGCGGTGGGCCAATACCGGGCGTTCGCCGATCGGTACCCGCAATCCGCTCAACGGGCGACAGCGTTGTACTGGATGGGAAAAAGTCTGGCTGCTCTGAACCGTCTCACGGAAGCTGCCGCAGCGTACGAGCAAGCCGCCACCGCTCCGCGTGCGACGCCGAAGATTACCTCCGGTGCGTTGATGGAAGCGGTGCAGCTCTATACGCAGCTCAGGAACTATGAGCAGGCTTACGGTCTCATCGCAAAGGCAGAAAAGGATCTTGCAGGGACGGAGTGGGCTTCCGAGATCGCGTATCTGAAAGGTCTGCTGTTTTTTGAGAACGGGGCGCTCCCCGAAGCGAAAAGTCAATATGAAGCAGTGATCGCACGGTTCGGCTCCACGCCGCAAGCCGACAAAGCGCGGGTGGGACTTGTCAGGATCCATCTTCGGAATAAGGATCTCGCTGCAGGACAGGCCATGGCCCAAAAGGTTGCAACATCCCGGATCGATGAGATCGGCGCCGAGGCGCAGTATCTCAACGGTGTGATCTTTATGGAGAACAAGGACTGGAGGAACGCGGAAACGTCCTTCCTGCGCATGCGGTACGTTTTCCCATCCCATGAGGCATGGTTGGCAAAAGCCTACCTGAGCCTTGGACAAACTTATGAGGCGATGAACAATCCGCCGAAGGCAAAAGACGCGTATCAAAACGTCTTGAAATTGCAAAAGGAGGGAGAGACAGTGACCGAGGCCTCCCGCCGGCTGAAGAATTTGGAGAGACCGTAATATGCGGAGAGCCCTTTGTCTGCTGATCGGTGTGTTGGCGACCCTCCTCCCTCTCCAGGCGCAGGAACGCCCCCCCGCAACGCAAAAACCGTTGCCGGAGCCGCGGCGCATCGATCCGGCTTCCCCTGCGGAGGACGTCAAGGCGCCTTCAGCGACTGAGCAGGACCGGCAGCAACAGGCCGACCTGCCGAAGTTCGAGCTTCCTGAATTTGTCATCACGGGGATCGCCTCCATCGATCTTCCTGAAGTAGAAAAAGAGGGACCGGAGGAACATCTGGATCGGCTCCTCCTGATGTTTAAAAATCCCGTCGCGGAGAGCCGTGATCGCGAGACGGTTGAATTGACCGTGAACGAAAAAATAGGCTTTGAGGGCCAGCTCGATGCTTCATTCTCAGGACGTGTTCTCGCAAGCATCGGAACATACCGGACGCCGAGGATCGGACTCTGGCTGGGTAGTGTGACGGAGGAACATCGTTACCTTGTCGAAGGGGGTTACAGCAAAACGGAGGGATATGCGCCATTCACACAACAGACAGAAGGCTCCATCGGTCTCAAAGGTGGGACGGTGCTGAACTCCACGATCGGATTGTTGAATCGCGGGATGCTGGAAGGGACGGCGTCGTACCGGAGCGAGACCTATCGGTTCTTCGGTTCGCGTTCGCCGGACGCGACGCGCACCGCCTCAAGGAGTGCTCTGGGGGTGAGTTTCATGAATGGATCTGCCGATGCCCCTTTCGAATATGAACTTGCCATGGGATTCCGGAACCTGTCGCTGACGGATTCGACGGCCCTCACGACGGAAAACCGGTTTGACGGGAAATTCTCCTATGCGATTCCCGCAGGTGTTACGAGAATTTTGGGGGACCTGCAGTTCTCCACAACAGCACTGATGGGTACGGGGCTTAGCTTGCCGTACGGGGAAGCGAGTATCGGTTCTTCGATTCTCTGGTCTGGACGGTTCTTCCTGCAGCCTGCCCTTCATGCATACTTCGTCAAGGGGATGGCCAACCAGAGGCTCGGCAGGGTTTACCCGCATGTCGTTGTGGGAGCCCGGCTTTCGCAAAGGACGACAGTCAGCCTGGGATATCAGGGATCGATCAGCTATACGACCCTTGGCACGCAGGTAGCACCATTTCCGTATCTCTCAGCCACAACGCTCTTTCGGCACGCCGATGTTCCGGTGGATGTCACGGGATCTGTCGAAACCGATTGGAGTGAGGTTTGGCGCTCTCGCTTCTCCGCCCGCTACCAGTCGATGAAGGGACACCCACTCTATACGGAGCTTTTGGCCAGTCCGGGGATGGGGAGGTTTTTCTACAGCGGGACGACCACGCTGGCTTCCTATCGTGTGGACCTGTTTGCGAAGTTCTCGACAAATAGTTATTTTGCATTTGCCTTGACGGTCAATTCTGCGAAGAATTCAGTGACGCAGGGGAAGATCCCCTACGTATCGGATTTCGAGGTCGCCTCATCGTACCGTCATATGTTCCCGTTCGGGCTCACCGTATCCCCACGAGTGAATTTTGTCGACCGGAGGACGGTGGATGTCCTGAGCGGAGCAAGGTTGCCCGAGTTCTGGTTGGCTGGCCTGAGGTTGGAATACGCGCTTTGGGCCCCGTTCGATCTGTTTCTGGATCTTCAGAACCTGACGGACCGAAAGTACGAAGAGTGGCGGGGCTATCGCGCTGCACCGTTTATGATGCACGCTGGAATCAGTTATCGCTGGTAAGAGTATCCACCGAACAATTACTCCCATTTCAAGGAGGAGCGTACAATGCCCGATCTAAACTTACAGGATGACGAAGGGACGATGGAAAATCCCGAGGGGTCTGGGGAGATGACGGAAACAGCCCCGTCTGGTGAGGAGGGCCAAGGAGAACAAAAAGGGGGCATGCTAAAGATGTTGATCATCATGGCCGGCATCCTGATCCTGGGAGGAGGGACGGTTTTCCTGCTGAACAGTCTTGGGATCATCAAACTTTGGGGTGGAGCCCCTCAAACGACCGTCATGCAATATGAGGAGCCGGCTGCCGCCGAGACCCCAGCAGCTCCCGCAACAGAAACCGAGTCTGCACAGCAACCCCCGCAGGAGAAAATGGTGGAGACGCCAGCTCTTGACGAGGGGAAGCCGGCAAAGGCTGCAGAAACAAAGACGCCGGCAGGCTCTGTTGCCAAAACCCAGCAACCAGCCAAACCGATGCCTGCCCCAGCAACCAGCGGTAAGTTGCATGAGATGCAGGGGGAATATACCGTTCAGGTATCGGCGTGGAGAGAAGAAGGGACCGCCCGCGAAATTGTACATCGACTGGAAGAAGCCGGGTATCCGGCGTTCGTCGAAAGCCGCCCTTACACGGACGGGAACTGGTATACCGTCCGCATTGGACGGTACCCCAGCAGGAAGGAAGCACAGCTTGCCGTTGCCAATTTTGCAGAGGAGCTGCAGTCGAATCACTGGATTGACAGGGTCAGAAACAAATAATCACATAGTTCTGAGAAGGGATTGGAGGGATTATGAATCTTTTATCGCTCTTTGAGCAAGGCGGATTGTTGATGTACCCCATCCTCCTCTGTTCCATTATCGCGGGGGTGGTGATCATAGAACGCGCCCTCGTTTTGCGGAAGGCCAAGACGGACATCGGCCAGTTTATGATGCGGTTGCGAAGTGTCATGCAGAGGGGTGGCGTTCTCGCCGGACTCAATTTCTGCTCAAAGTCCGATGCACCGATCGCAAAGATCCTGAAGCGGGGGTTGACGAAGTACCAGGATGGACACGAGCGTGTCCGGGAGGCGATCGAAAATGCCGGTAAGGAGGAGGCGTTCCAGTTGGAACACCGACTCGGGATCCTGGCCTCCGTGGCAGGGATCGCTCCCCTCATCGGTTTCCTCGGGACTGTCACCGGTATGATCACGGCATTCCGGAGCATCGAGCAACTGGGTGGTGCGGTAAACCCCTCGTTGCTGGCTGGAGGTATCTGGGAGGCGTTGCTGACGACCGCATTTGGGTTGTTTGTCGGTATTCCTGCGTTCGGGTTCTATAATTACTATGTGACGAAGGTGGGGAGATTTGTTTTTGAGATGGAATCTGCCTCCGAGGAGTTCCTCGATCTTGTCCGTTCCGGGAAGGTAGAAGAGGGGGCGGAAACCGGCAAGGGTTTGGGAAGTGCCGAGGCGTTGGGTGATGAAGAATTCTTTACGAAGAAGGGATAGAGATGAAGTTCAAAACCGAAAACAAACTTCTCTCGGCTTTTTCCTATGCGTCGTTGACGGATGTCGTGTTACAGTTGTTGATCTTTTTCCTGCTCTCGTCATCCTTCGTGGTCCATCCAGGGATCAAGGTTCAGTTGCCTAAAGCGGAGGTCGGGGAGACCGAGACAAAACGTGACATCATCATTACCCTGACCGACCAGGGGGTGATCTATCTCAATAGTGAACAGGTCTCGACTGAAACGCTTGGCGGCAAGCTCTTCGTGACCATGCAGGGTAGATCGGATTTTACCATTATCATTAATGCGGATAAGGCAGTCAATCTGCAGAGCGCTGTGCAGGTGATGGATATTGCCAAAGGGGTTGGAGCAAGTCGATTTATGATTGCAACACAGCCGAATCAATGAACTCTTCCAGGGAAAATATCGGCGGATGGGCCGGGTCCCTCCTTTTCCATGCCCTCCTGCTTCTGCTCTTCTTTTTCCTGAAGGTGCCGGAGTTTTTACAAAAGGAGGAGATCGTTGAAGTGAGTTGGGGGAGCGCTGCAAGTGTCCTGCAGGTCGCTCCAGCAGCCCAACCCTCGAGAGGATCGGTTTCCGAACTATCCTCAGCGAGCGCTCTCAAACGATCGGAGCCGATGCAAACGATTACTCCTCCGGAGAGGAAGATCCCGGATCCGTCAGACGATCTTCTTCGCGTCCCAAAGACGGAAAAACTTGCTTCGCTGGAATCGAGCACAAGCTCCGTCCGGACGCCGAATACTTCCACCGGTGAAAGAAGAGTGGAGGGGAAAAGGGGTCTCGGACAGAAGGAGACGGACTCCACCGGAGGATTAGGGAGGGAGGTAGGAACCTCAGTCCCTTCTGCAGGCCTTCACGCCGGGCCCTCCTCCATCGATCAGGGGGTCTCATTTAACATCCAATGGCTCGATGGCAGCACGAGGCGGAAGATCAGCGGCGATCTCCCCAAATATCCGCCTGGGGTGAATGTGGAGGCACAGATCAAGGTTATGGCCTCCATCATGCCTGATGGTACCGTCAAGAGCCTTCAACCTGCCCAGAAGGGGAACCAGAAGTTAGAGGATGCTGCCCTGAAAGAGGTAAGGCTTTGGCGGTTTGAACCTCTCCGTGCTTCCCAGCGTCAAGTTGAACAACGGTGCGAAATAACCTTCCTGTTTGACCTCAGATAGATCTCTTAACAGGTTAAAAATGAATGATTTACTCGATCCTTATTGAGTAAATCCGATGACCTGTTTGCCCCATTATAAAGGGTCGGTGTTCTTTCTCGCAGGGGTCCGGAGAAAGAGGTAGTAGAATGCTGACTCGGCAAAGGTCAGGATGAGAAGGGGAATTGTGTCACGGCTGAATTCCAGCCGGAGCACGCGCAGGAGCACGGAGTCTGTTTCGGCATAGTACCACCGAACAAAAAACTCCGGAGTGAACAGAAGATTCGTCAACATGGTGGCGATAGTCCATCCAACCGCAAAGACGATAGCGACAAACCCCACCGCAAGGACCCCCTCACTGGTTCCCCCTTTCCTCCGCTGGCTCCAAAAAGCGTACCCGGCAGCAACAATGTGAAGGATGAAGATGAAGGCTGCAACCATGCTTTAATAGGCATCCTTTCCAAAGAGCACTGCCCGGATCGTTTTTAAGATGATTTTGAGGTCGAATACCAGCGACCAGTTTTCAACATAATACACATCATACCGGGTCCGCTCCTCGATGGGTGCATTTCCCCTGAGACCATTGACCTGCGCCCACCCGGTCATCCCGGTCTTCACGCGGTGGCGATCCAGGTATTGAGGGATTTCCTTACGGAATTGTTGGACGAAATGCTCGCGCTCCGGTCTGGGTCCGACCAGGCTCATCTCCCCCCGTATCACATTCCACAACTGCGGTAACTCGTCGATGCTGAATTTCCGAAGGAAGTGTCCGATGGAAGTTACCCTGGGGTCCTCCTTCTGCGCCCACACAGGACCTGTCCCCTGCTCGGCATCCTCCCGCATCGTGCGGAACTTGATGATGTGAAACGGCTTTCCATCCAACCCAACGCGTTCCTGAAGGTAAAAGACTTTTCCCCGCGCATCGAGCTTGATCAGGATCACCACCAGCAGGAACATGGGGCTGGAGAGGAGGAGGACAAGGGAAGCCAGGAGAAGGTCAAACCCCCGCTTGGCGATGAGATTCCACGTCGAAAGAGGGACAGCCTTGATCCTGATCCAGGGAATTCCTTCGATTTCCTGCACCCGTACCTGGTTCGTCATGATTTCGAGGAGGTCGGGTGCCATCATCATTTCCGTGTTCAACCCTTCGCACTCCCGCACCAGTTCGTAAAGCTGGGGGTGTTCCCGATAGCTAAGGGAGATCAGGATGAGATCCGGCTTGTGCTGCCGGCAATAGCCGGGGACATCCTGGATGGACCCAAGGTGTTTCGCTGCGATCATCCCACCGCCATCGGTTCCGTTCGGAGAGAAGTAGCCGATGATCCTGTATCCCAAGGAGGGATCGTTGGAGAGGGTGCTTGCCATCCGGGTCGCCGTCGCGTCGTTCCCGACGATCACGACTGATTTCAAATCGTTTCCCCGCTTGTACCATGCCTGTTCAAACTTCATCACCAGAAAACGTCCAATTGAAAGAACCATGATGGCGGAGAAGCCGAGCATGGCGAAGACGAGCCGTGAATACGAGAAGGCGCGGTAGAAAAAGGCGGCGGACATCACCAGCAACATGCCCACGAAGACAATGCGGACGATGGCGAAGAACTCGTCCGAAAAGTAAAGGTTCCTTCTTGCCCGGTACATCTTTCGTGCATTGAACAGGAAGAGCCATGCCGGGATGACTACAAGGGACCCGCCGACGTAGGCATCCAGGGGCGGAAAGCCGAGGGTAACGGGGATATGCTCCGTCAGAGGAGAGTAGAACCTCAGCCAGTACGAGAACATGAAGGCCGCCTCGATCGCGAGAATATCCGAGATCACCGTGAGGAGGGGGATGAGGAAATCTTTCCGGTTCTGTGTTGCCATCGGGAAGGGATCGGGAGAAACGTGCGATCAGTGCGTGCTTTGGATAGTGAACCCCGGGCGTTGGGCCGGCAAACGACGGTCACCCGAACATCTCCTGCTCGACTTGCTGGAAGATGATATGGCCTACCGTAATGTGTCCCTCCTGGATCCGCTGCGTGTCCTGTGAGGGGATGATGATGGCGAGGTCGACGAGTTCTTTCGACGCCCCCCCGTCCTTGCCCAGAAACCCAATGGTGGTCAGGCGCTTTTCCTTTGCTTTGCGAAAGGCCTTGTTGACACTTTCCGAATTGCCGCTGGTGCTGATGCCGATCAGGATATCTCCTTCATTTCCCAGGGCTTCCACGGAACGTGCGAAAACATTGTCGTACCCGATGTCGTTCGCGCCGGCGGTGAGGTTGGAGCTGTCGGTGGAGAGGGCGATGGCAGGAATGCCGGGCCTGGTGATGGCGGGGTTCATGCGTATGACGAACTCGGTTGCGAGGTGCTGGGCATCCGCCGCGCTCCCTCCGTTGCCGCACAAAAGGATTTTTTTCTTTTTGTTCAGAGCGTCAATAATGAGGTCGATCGCCTTGGTGATCTGGGGGACGCACTGTTCCGCAATTTTCTCCTTCGTTCCTGCGCTCTCTTTGAGCGAATCGAGGATGAATTTTTGGCGGTACACGAGTGTCAGGGGGAGATGAGCCATGGGGATGCGTTACGATGGACGGTTGACGAATGAGGCGGAATGGACGGCATCCGCAAAGTTTTTCAGCACCGATTTATGGTTGTTCTCTTCCGTCACGGTGCCGGTAACGACGAACGATGCCCCCGCCTCAATTTTCTTCCGCGCTACCTCAGGAGTCCGGATGCCTCCCCCGATGATCATCGGGAGCGCACAATGATGAGCGATCGCTCCGATCATCTGGTCGGAGACCGGCGTGTCGGCACCGCTCCCCGAATCGAGATAGAGCAGCTTCATCCCGATGGTTTCGGCTGCAAGGGCATGGGCAAGGGCGATATCTGGCTTGTTCGCCGGGATCGGCTTGGTGTTGCTCATGAATTCTGCAGAGGTGGTTTTGCCCGACCCGATTAGCATGTAGCCGGTGGAAATTGCCTCCAGCCCCATCTTCCTGATCATGGGGGCGGCCAGTACCTGGTTCCCGATAAGATGTTCAGGGTTCCGCCCGCTGATAAGGATGAGGAAGAGAATGGCGTCTGCAAGAGGGGAGACCTGGAACAGGCTTCCGGGAAAGATCACGACCGGGACGGAGGTATTGTTTTTGATCGTTTGGAGGCTGTGTTCGAATTCCGTGGTCAGCATGAGGCTTCCCCCGACGAGGAAACCATCGACACCCGCTTCGGTTGCTTCACGGACAAAAAGCGGTAACGTGTCGTCCTGAATCTTGTCCGGGTCGATGAGGACGAGGTATCCGGCCCCTCGTTGCTCCTTGATCTTTAACAGCCGCTCCAAGGTATTCACGATCCTGTCCCTGGTTAGTGGGTCAACAGTGATTTGACGATTGCAGGAGTCGACTGCAGGGCCTCTCCGAGTTTTGCGATATCCTTGCCACCGGCGGTTGCGAGGTGGGCTTTTCCACCACCACCACCACCGACAAGCTTTGCAACTGCCCCGACCACTTTACCTGCCTCGATCCGCTTGCCGGCGACCAAGTCGTCCGTTACGACGCACACCAGCGCGACCTTTTCCTCAACCACGGAGGCGAGAAGTCCGACGCCGCTCTTCAGCTTGAGGCGGAGGTCGTCCCCGAGGGCTTTCAATTCATTCATCGAAGAGGCCTCAACCCTTGCGGCAACCAATTTGATACCGTCCAGGGTGATCGCCTGGGCGATGAGTGCGTCCAAACCGGAGCTCAGGGACAGCAGGCGAAATCGTCCAAGTCCCTTCTCGATAGATTTCCTGACATCAAGCAGTTGAAGGATGCATTCCTCGACTGCGAGAGCGCGGCGGGCCTGCTCACCGAATCGATGATGAAGATCGGTTTGTACCGGTGCCGGAAGTTCGGCGGTTTTCCTGTGGGATTCCAGCGTGGTCGCGAATGTTGCCAGGGGCCCCGAAAACTCCTTTCCTTGCGTTTCATCGAACCGGAGCAGTTCTCCCTGAATCGCTAGGACCTGGTGCAGTTGCTCGAACGCATAATCGAGCCGTTCCCGGGTGTTCCGATCCTGCAACTTCAGCAATTCGTGGGCGTGATCAGCAGTCACGGCCTCGATACGCCGCACGCCACTGGCAACGCTCCCTTCACTCCGGACTTTGAAATAACCGATCTCGTGAGTCGACCCAACATGAGTTCCTCCGCAGAACTCCCGACTGAACGGACCGAACTCGACGACATTCACCCGGTCTCCGTACTTGTCCCCGAAGAACATCAGCGCCCCCATTTTTTTCGCCTCGTTGAAGGGGATGTTACGGTGATGAAGAAGCCTGATATCCTCCCGGATCTTCTCATTGACGAGCGCCTCGATATCCTCCAACTCCTTCTCCGTTACCTTCGCGAAGTGCGCAAAATCGAAACGAAGGTGGTCGGGGGCGACCAACGAACCGGCCTGATGGACATGGGTGCCCAGAACTGTCCGCAACGAGGCGTGGAGGAGATGAGTGGCAGTATGATTCCGCGTGATCGCGGTACGGCGTGGCCTGTCAACCTTTGCCTGCACGAGTTCACCGAGGATCGTCGGGATCGGTTCCCGAAGGATATGGACGTTGAGTCCTCCAACTTTCTGGGTGTCGTACACCTGCACTTTTTTTCCCCGAACCTCCAACACACCCCGGTCGCCAACCTGTCCCCCCGATTCTCCATAGAAGGGTGTGGCATCCAACACCACCAGGTGGCGGTCCCCCTTGACGAGTGTCGCTTCCGATTCGAGCTGATCGTACCCCACGAAGGTGGCTGCTCCATCGGAGAGATCCTTGGCGAACGTCTGCAGAATATCTTTGCCGGGTATGAACACCGACGGATCCGTTTCGCCGGAAGGAGTCTCCCGCGCCTCAGCCGAGCGTGAGCGCTCGCGTTGTTGTGCCATGAAGGATCCAAACCCCGCCTCATCGATGCTGTATCCGCGCTCGCGGGCTAGCAGGGAGGTGAGATCGACCGGAAACCCGAACGTGTCGTAGAGCTTGAACACATCCCCTCCCTCGATAACCTGCACGTTGGCGCGTTTCGCCTTCTGTATCACCTCTTCAAATACCTCTAGTCCGCGATCGAGCGTGGCATTGAATCCTTCTTCTTCTCCCTTAATCATCTTTTGAATCTGCTCTTGCTTGCCGTCGATCTCGGGGAAGACGTGTCCCATGGTTTGCACCAGCGTCGGAACGAGTTTGTAGAGGAAAGGCTCCCTCTTGCCCAGTGTGCGCCCGAACCGCGCGGCGCGGCGAAGAAGTCGGCGGAGCACGTAACCCCGTCCTTCGTTCGAGGGGATGGCCCCATCCCCGATGGCAAAGGTTAGGCTCCGGAGATGGTCCGCGATGACGCGCATGGCCGTATCGCGCTCGATTTGCTGAGGCTCGATGCCGGAGAGGCGACCGTTGTAGGGCTGGCCGGTGAGTTCGGAAATGCGGCTGATGAGGGGGGTAAAAACATCGGTATCGTAGTTCGAGTCCTTGCGTTGAAGGACGGCACACATCCGCTCGAATCCCATGCCGGTGTCGACGTGCTTTGCGGGAAGGGGCGTGAGCGTTCCGTTTCCATCGCGGTTATATTGGATGAACACGAGATTCCAGATCTCCATCACCTCGGCAACATCGGCGTTCACCATGGCGGCCGTTGCGGAGCCATCGGGAGTGCGATCGATATGAATTTCGGAACAAGGACCGCATGGACCGGTCTCACCCATTTCCCAAAAATTGTCCTTCTCACCGAACCGGAGGATGTGCGTGTGATCGATATCGGTCACTGTCTTCCACAGTTGCTCCGCTTCATCATCATCCTTGTAGACGGTTGCCCAGAGTCGATCCTTCGGGAGTCCCCAAACCTTGGTCAGCAATTCCCACCCCCATGCAATCGCCTCTTTCTTGTAGTAATCGCCAAAAGACCAGTTGCCCAACATTTCGAAGAACGTATGGTGATAGGTATCCCTCCCCACCTCCTCCAGGTCGTTATGTTTGCCGCTGACGCGGATGCATTTTTGCGTATCGACGGCGCGGGCGTAGGATCGCTTCCCGGTTGCGAGGAAGACATCCTTGAACTGGTTCATGCCGGCGTTCGTGAAGAGAAGGGTGGGGTCATCGTACGGAACAACGGGGGAGCTCTGGACAACAGCATGCCCCCGTTCTTCAAAGAACTTCAGGAAGCTTGCCCGTATTTCGGAGGACTTCATCAGAAGGCTTTCTTCACAGAGAGACCTTGAACCGTTGCCATCGTTTCTTTTACAGCCTTTGGTTGGAACAACATCGACTGCACTCCCTTAATTTCTCGTCTTCCAGCGCCTGTTATTTTGTTGAACCAGGACGCCCTGGCATCGAACAGGTCAAACCTCTATTTGCGTGTGCAGAGCTATTTCTTCCAGCACCGCGGAGACCTGGATACATTCGTCCATCGGTCCCTCAAAAACGTTCGCTTTGCCGCTGTTGTGTACTTCCCAGGTGAGGGCTTCCGCTTTCGTCGTGTCGCACCGAACG
>JACPUH010000071.1 GCA_016192345.1 Ignavibacteriales bacterium
GTTCCGAATGCCACGCGCGCAGTGAAATCCGGCGCAACGATTGGTACGCTTCTGGGTCTTCTCTTTGGGATATACCAAACCGTGAATCAGGTAGCCTTCACGGAACCGGACATTGTCCAAACACTCATCAGCGTCCTGAAGTCCGGCACCCTTGGGTTGATCGGAGGAGCTGTCATCGCCTGGTCAGAGCTGAAGTTCAATCCGAGGGATGCTTCGGCGGCCAAAACCCATTCTCAGTGATTCGAATACTTTCCGGAGGAAGATCATGCTCGACCCAACTAAATTTATTTTGTTCATCGGCGTCTCGTGGGCGCTCATCATTACTCCGGGTCCCGATATGCTCTATGTGATCACCCGCGGAATGGCGCATGGACGCCGGGCAGGTATCTTGTCCGCTTTGGGCGTCATTGGCGGAATTTTGGTTCATACGATGGCGGCGGCGTTTGGACTGACACTGATCCTCCAGACCTCGGCGTTCGCTTTTCTCATCGTCAAATATCTCGGCGCAATGTATTTGCTCTTTCTGGGCATCAAGGCTTGGCGGGATAAGACCCCTGTCAGCTTGCAAGCTCCAACCGTCGGCGTCAGTTCCCGTGCGCTTTTTTGGCAGGGTGTGTTGTCGAATGTCCTCAATCCTAAAATCGCTATCTTCTTTTTGGCTTTTTTGCCACAGTTTGTTGATAAAGGGAGCAGTCAGGTAACGCTTCAAATGGTCATTTTGGGGCTGACATTTGCATTCTTTGGGTTGTGTTTTTTGCTCGTGGTGGGCTATTCATCCGGAGCCGTTGGGGGATGGTTAACGCGCCGACCAAACTATGCCCGGGGCTTACAACGTTTAGCTGGAACCATATTGATGGGTCTCGGAGTACGCCTGGCACTCACAGAGCGCCCGTAACAATGCCGGCGAGATTGAAAGGCCACTCAACCATCGCATGCAGTTCACCAGCTTCGCTGTGCTCGCGGCAGAAGATGCGGGGCGTTGTGCAAACTGCACCGGAGCAGAGGATCGAGTGCGTCCCGCGTTCGGGATTGAAACAAGCATTCTCAAACCCTGGCCCCGAGGCAACGGCGTCAGGGTTTTTCATTTCATATTCCTCTTTGCCTTTTCTCCCCGTTTTCCTAAATTTGGCTCACCATACTCATGTTCTGAATCGCGGAGGCCAAGGTTTTAGCTGAAAAACCAAATAATCAATAGTTAGCCTGCATCAGGAGAACACAATGCGATCCCTTCGCTATTCCATCAACGTCACATTGGACGGGTGCTGCGATCATCGTGCGATTCCCGCGGACGAAGACCTGCATCGTCACGCCGTCCAGAACATCGCGCAGGCCGATGCCCTCCTCTTCGGCCGGATAACCTACGAGATGATGGAAGTGGCGTGGCGACCGCCGGCGCAGACGGGGACCAGGCCGGATTGGATGGAGCCTTGGATGGAGCCGTTCGCCCGAACGATCGACGCGGCAAAGAAGTACGTGGTGTCGAGCTCCTTGGAGCGGGTCGATTGGAACGCTGAGCTTGTGCGCGGCAACCTTAAGGAAGCTGTCCAGAGGCTCAAGCGGGAGCCGGGCAATGGCCTCTTCACGGGCGGCGTGATGCTTCCGATGGCGTTGGCGGAGCTGGGATTGATCGATGAGTACGAGTTCGTGGTGCAGCCCAGGCTGGCGGGCCATGGGCCGACGTTGTTCGCCGGACTATCGAAGCATGTCGATCTGAAACTGGTGGGCCGGCTGGAGTTTGGCTCGGGGGCGGTGGCGCTGCGGTATGTGCCAAGAGCGTAGCCGTCTAAATTCGATGCGCGCCTTGGTCGTCTGTCCTGAACCAAATAGACCGTCAGCCGTCGCTTGCCAGTGTTGCACTCGGCATAAGAAGCCGCGAAGCAGGCGAACAACTCGCTCCAGCCGACCGCTCGGCTTCGCCTCGCGGCGGCTGAGCTCCACCGTTAGGTGGATGCCTTCGGCGCGAAAGACATTGGGACTTTGGCCACCATCGAATATCATTTCGGACATATTGGAAAACAATAGCATCATGAAAGCTCTATTCGGAAAAGGAACCTGAAGTGACGAGCCATACCGAGGACTTTCCCATTGGCGCTCATTGGTACCTTTCTCCGTCGCGGTACTCGGAACGCACGTTGGCTCGGAGAAAAGCGGGAATTCATTTTGGGTCCAGCGCTGAATCAATCGTGTTGCACTGGTCGACAAACGAGCGACTGGATAGTACTGGAACTGTAGAATTTGAAAATCGGGGAGAACAAGATGAACAATAATTCGAGAGTCTACACAATGTCTTTCGCAAGTGTTTATCCGCTGTACATTCAAAAGGCTGAGAAAAAAGGCCGAACAAAGACTGAGGTAGACGAAATCATACGTTGGCTGACCGGATATGATAAACAAGCACTGAGAGAACACCTTGACAACAAAACTGACTTTGAACACTTCTTCACCCAAGCGCCACGAATAAATCCAAACGCCTCAAAAATTACAGGTGTCATTTGTGGCTATCGCGTGGAAGAAATCGAAGACAAAATTGTTCAACAAGTTCGTTACTTGGATAAGTTGATTGATGAGTTAGCCAAAGGTAAAGCAATGGAGAAGATTTTGAGGAACTAATCGGAATATCGAAACTGCAAGGTACAGTCTGAACTAGTGTCTCGGTTCAGAAATACCTTGAATATGTCCCCAAGATGAGATTACCCGCGAATCTACGCGAATCTGCACTAATAACTGAAACTGGGCGGTCCTGAATCACTCCTCGTGAGGATTCGTGGGGAGACTTTTTATGTTTTTTTTGGAACGCGACACCAGCATCGGCTATGCAATCTGGTGGCTGAGTTGTGTTGAATATTTGCTCAACCCGCCGGAACATTGCAACGCAGCTTACCTGTCCGCCGAAATGTCTTATATGAAGTCGTCGCTCCGGTCCGCTAAGCCACAACGTGAAAGGTGATATTGATGCCGTTATCCGAACAGCGAGTTATTCCCGCACTGCGTATCACAGACTACGAGCGAAGCAAGGCTTATTACCTCGACACACTCGGCTTTGCCGTAGCCTGGGAGCACCAATTCGAGGCCAACTTCCCGGTTTTTATGTCCGTCGTCCGTGAAGGAATGCAGATTTATTTAACCCAGCACAGTGGCGACTGCCAGGCGGGCAGCTTGGTCCACTTTGTGATCCATGACGTAGATGCCTGGCATAAGGAGTTTCGGGACCGTGGGGCCAAGGTGACCGAGGCCCCGAACGACGACTTGGGCTTCCGCAACATGACCATCACGGACCCGGACGGCAACCAATTGCGTTTGATGGAACCGTCGAGCAAAGAGGACTAACAACAGCATGCGGTGGAAGGCGCTGCGCGCCGCCGCTGATGCTGAGCTGGGCGGGTGAATAACTTTGTTTCAACGACAATCAATTACCATAAGGAGATTTCTATGAGCCCAAAGAAGAAAACGCAACCGTCCGCCAAGAGCACCACCGCGACCGGCAAGAAATCCAGGGGATTCACGGACGAGGAACGAGCCGCGATGAAGGCTCGTGCCCAAGAGCTGAAGGCGGAAGCGCGCGCGGAGAAGGACAAGGCGGTTGGGGAAAGCGCCTCACTCGCGGCGATCGCCGCGATGAAGGAACCGGATCGCTCCATGGCCAAGCGGCTCCATGCGATCATCAAAGCCAACGCGCCGGCCCTCTCGGCGAAGACCTGGTACGGAATGCCCGCGTATGCCGACAAGAACGGCAAGGTCGTCTGTTTCTTCCAGGCCGCGCAGAAGTTCAATACAAGGTACGCGACGTTCGGCTTCCAAGACACGGCGAACCTCGACGAAGGCGCCCTGTGGCCGGTCGTTTTCGCGCTGAAGGAGTTGAATGCCGCCGAAGAGGCAAGGATCAGCGCTCTCGTGAAGAAAGCGGTGAGCCGAGTATGAAAACAAGTACGAATCCTTCCCCGAAAGGGAAGTCCCCATCTCAACAGATAGATGCCATGATCAAAGAGCCGGGTGACTGGCGAGGCAAGAAATTATCGGGTTGCGCGCTTTGATCAAGAAAGCCGACCCTGACGTGGTCGAAGAAGTAAAATGGAAAAAACCCTCCAAACCCATGGGGGTCCCCGTTTGGTCTCATGCTGGAATACTATGCATAATTTTCCAGGGAGTTCTTTTGCTGGCGATTCTCTTCATGTCGGCGTTTGGCAGTTCAAAGCACCCCGGCGTATTTTAGTTTTTGACTCCGGAGCCGTTCGCACCGAGCACTTGAAAGCCGCGATCGCGGAGAGCGTTACAGGGACAACGGTGGTAAAGTTACAAACCAATGTCGATCCGACTCCGCTCCGGTGAAGTCGGACTTTTTTTTACGCCTGACTTCCTTGTTTTGACCCTACCGCTTTTGTACCTTGCAATCGCCGGCTCCGAACCGGATCATCCCCCACAAGACGAAATGGCCATGAAACTCCTCCTCCCGTTCATTGTCGCGTGCGTTCTCAACTGTTCCCTGCTCGCACAATCACAACAAACGACGATCGATTCGTGCGTCAATGAGTTCACCATGGCGAACATCGAATCGACAAAAGTGGGATACCAGTACTGGTTCATCGACAAGGACTTCCTGGATGGACGGACACTGAAAATGAGCGTGGTGGCCCCCCAGTTGGCAACCCATGCCCCCCATCGCCATCCGGAGGACGAGATGTTTTTCGTTTTGGAAGGGACGGCGGAGTTCTATCTGAACGGGGCCAGAAAAGTGGTGCAACCGTACGCGAGTTTTTATTGTCCCCCCAACAGCGAACACGGAATCCGGAACGTCGGGGATACAACCCTCAAATACCTCGTCATCAAAAAATACCCCAAACCGTGAACCAGCCGAAAACACATTGTACTTCACGACTGAAGGGACTTGTCGCCACAATCGTCATAGCGGCAATGCTTCCTGCTCATGCTCAAGAGACCCGTAAACCCGCAGCACATCTTGAAATTGACATCAGCGGGTTTTATGACAGTTCGCACCACTGGTACGACATCCAGGATGAGGACCGGATCATTACTCCTGAGAAGGACCAACAGCGCTACGCACCTTCAGAGATCCGGATGATCGCGGACAACATCCTCCTTTTCCAGAAGTCGAACGGCGGATGGCCGAAGAATTACGATATGCTTGCCCTCCTGACACCGGAACAACGGGAGGCCGTGCTGCGGGCAAAAGAGGAACTCAACACGGGGTTTGACAACGGGGCAACCTATACGCAGGTGGAGTATCTTGCAAAGGCATTTGCCGCCACCTCCGACAAACTCTACCAGGAGGGATGCCTCCGGGGCATCGGGTATATCCTTTCAGCTCAATACCCCAACGGCGGCTGGCCTCAGTTCTTTCCGGACACCTCCGGTTACCGAAAATACATCACCTTTAACGACGGGGCCATGATTGGTGTGATGAAAACCCTGCAGGGAATCGTCGAACGGCAACCCCGGTACTCCTTTGTCGACAAGGAGCTCGTGACAGAGGTCGGGAATGCATTCCGCCGAGGCATCGACTGCATCCTTCGTTGCCAGATCCGTGAGAACGGTGTCCTCACCGCTTGGTGCCAGCAGCATGACAACATCGACTTCCGTCCCCGTGAGGCGAGGGTGTATGAGCTGCCTTCGATCAGCGGACAGGAAGGGGCCGAGGTCGCGTTGTTCCTGATGAGTGTGCAGAATCCAACCCACGAGGTCGTTGCCTCGGTGGAGGCTGCAGTGCAATGGTTCCGAAAGTCGCAGATCACGGGAATAAGGATCGAGGAAATTAATGCCCCGACGGAACAGTTTATCTATCATACGAGCAGTAACGACAAAGTAGTGGTGACCGATCCGAATGCCCCGCCCATCTGGGCAAGGTTTTATGAGCTGGGGACAGGAAAGCCGCTTTTCAGCGACCGGAAGGGAAAACGACTCTATTCCATGGCCGAGGTCGAACGGGAACGAAGAACCGGGTACGGATGGTACTCGTACACCCCGGAGGAGGTGTTGAAAC
>JACPUH010000072.1 GCA_016192345.1 Ignavibacteriales bacterium
CGGAAGATGTCGTAATGCGGGAAAGGAATATGAAGAAAGAAACCGATCGTCGCGCGGGGAAGCCGTTCGCGGAGACGCTGGGAAAGCAGAAGGAGGTGATAGTCGTGGATCCAGATCGTATCCCCCGGTTTATAGATCTCCAGTACCTTTTCAGCGAAAAGTTCACTCGCTTTCTTATAGGCTTCCCATTCGAGGAGTGAGAACTTGGCGTAGGTGGGAAGCGAGTGGAAGATGGGCCAGATACTCCTGTTGGAGAAACCCTCGTAGTACCGGTCGGACACGTGCTCGGCCATAAAGACGGGGTGAGAACCGTATTCCTGTGTCAGCATTCGCTCGATCGCCGGTCGGTCACCCTTGGTGACCGCGCCCGGCCAGCCGATCCACTCCATGGCAAACTCCCCCTGAAGCGCAAGCAGTCCCGTGACCAACCCGCCGCTGCTGGCGGTTATGGCCGGGCCGTTCTCTCCATATCGGATGTTGACGGGCAGACGATTCGAGACGATCAAAATTTTCTTCTTCCCAGTCTCGTTCATGGCGACCCCCGCTTCGGAGAACTCCGGGGTTCCGGGTTTACGGGCACGGCGACCGGTTCTTGAACGACATGCAGTGTCCGTGTCGGGTACGCAAAATCAATCCCGTTCGCGGCAAAGGTTTTGAACAGCTCCAGGTTGATGGCTTGCTGTGTATCCATATAGGCATTGTAATCGGGGCTCTTCACATAATAGACGGCTTCGTACACAAGGGCTGAGTCACCGTACTCTTTGAAATGTGCCCTGTCGAACCGGGCGCTCGGCTGTGCTTCGATGATCTCTTTCATTTTAGAAGGAATCCAGGCAACCTTTTCGTACGGTGTCTGGTAGGTCACGCCAACGGTGAACACGATGCGGCGCTCGAACATCCGCTTGTAGTTCCGGATCCGGCTCTGCAGGAGATCGGAATTGGAGAAGATGATTTGCTCGCCGGAGAGGCTCCGGATGCGGGTGGTCTTCAAACCGATATATTCCACGCTCCCGAGGTACTCATCAACGATGATAAAATCACCGATGACGAACGGCTTATCGAGGACGATGGACAGGGACGAGAACAGATCGCCCAGGATCGTCTGCAGGGCAAGGGCGATGGCGATGCCCCCGACGCCGAGTCCAGCCACCAGCGTGGTAATGTTAACCCCGAGGTTATCGAGAGCAAGCAGCAGGATCACGGACCAGAGGAGAAGCCGGCTGATAAAGCCGAGCGCCGAAAGGGTGGTGGCGCTGGCGGCGTCCTCCTCGATCCGTTTCTTCATGGTCTTGCCGAGCCAGAACGCAATGACCTTGTTTCCCCAGAGAGCTCCCTGGATCAATAACGAAATAATCACAAGGCTCTGAGTGACGCGTGTAAGGACCGGCGAGAGACTGAGGAACAGGGTCCCTGCATAGACCGAGATGACGAGAAGGAAAAAGAACCGGACTTGTTTGATGAGGTCGACGACCAGGTCGTCGAGATCGGTCGAGGTGGTCTCAGCGATGCGGGAGAGACGTCCTATCAAGAGGCGCTTGATAACCCCAAGCATAAGAACGGCAACAACCGCGACACCTGCGGCCGTTACCCATGCTTGAAGGGAGTTCCCAAAATAGAGATCCTGGAGCAAAAGCATGATTCATCTCCCGGCATAAGTCTTCCGGCAGAGAAGGGGGCTTGAATTCGGGGGAAGCCAACGGTTCAGACGCGGGCGAAATCTGCCCGCCAGCAGGAACAAAAAAGAAGGACCATGAGTCCTATGAACCTGCAGAGATTCGATACCGAATCCAGACCTTCTCTGCCATTCACAGTAGCGTGGTTTTGGAGAAACAACGCGCAACAAAGGCGCTTGAACAAGGTAAGCATTGACGCGGTTCCACGCAACCCTAATCTGCCCTGGGTGGGAAAATGTTTCCGGTGGGAAACAATCGTTCAGGAAGAACGACAGGTGGGAGAATCACTATCGGCTCTGCACGAGCTCGCCCATTTCCGTTACGGCGCGCCCGAGTCCAACGACCATCGCACGCACGATGATGGCGTGGCCGATGCTCACTTCATCAATCTCCTGGGTCGCGACGATGCGTGCGATGTTGAGGTAGTTCAACCCGTGGCCGGCGTTGACTCCCATGCCGAGCGACCGGGCGAGCCGGGCCGCTTTCTGTACACGCGCAAGTTGGGCACGTTGATCGCGCTCGGTTGCGGCTTCCGCATACTCGCCGGTATGAATCTCAACCATATCGGTACCGATTTCCTTCGATGTCTCAATCTGTGCGGGGACGGGATCGACAAACAAGCTCACTTCGATCTTTTGCTGATGAAATGCTTTGATCACATCCTGAAGGTGCTGTTTATCCGCCTGTACGTCGAGTCCCCCTTCGGTCGTCAGCTCCTGCCGCCGTTCGGGGACGAACGTTACAAGATCCGGCTTGACCTCGAGCGCGATCGCAACGATCTCGTCGGTCGCCGCCATTTCCAAATCCAGCTTTGTCCTCACGGTCCGGCGCAGCAGGTAGACATCCTCGTCTTTGATATGCCTGCGATCCTCCCGCAGGTGGCAGACGATCCCTTCGGCTCCAGCCTCCTCACAGATCTTCGCCGCCTCAATCGGGTCCGGCTCTTTTCCTCCGCGGGCGTTCCGCAGGGTGGCAATGTGATCGATATTGATTGCTAAACGCATAACTCCTCGTACCATGTTCAGGAATAGGCGTGGGGAATATAAGAAATTTCCGGGTATTTGTGAATTTGAGAAAAAGGTTGAATTCCCGGCTCTTCCCGGAGAGCCCGCGGGGGTGAGGCTCCTGCAACCTTTCCCGGCAAACCATCGTAAGTGGAATTGGTTTTAAACCCCCATTCAACCGAGGTTTCCTTATGAGAACGCAAACAATCGTAACGGTCCTATTCCTGGCATTGATCGTTACCGGTTCCCCCCTGAACGCCCAATCGAAGAAAAAGGATCAGACCCACACGACCAAGCATGAAGAGCTGGGCGAGCGGATCGGTACTATGGTCGAAGAGGTCATAGCAAAAATCGGAAAAGGCCTTTCATTGACAAGAGAAGAGGAGGACCTGTTCTCCGTCGACAGTCTGAAGCGGCGCTCAAGACGCGGCATTAAGATCGACAGCGACGAGAAGAGCGTCACCTACGAGGGGACCGTCCGAATCAACGAAGATGAAATCATCCGTTCGAACGTCATCGTGAAGGGGGGCGACCTGACGATCTATGGCAGGGTGGAGGGGGATGTGCTGGTGGTCGGGGGCGACTTGTATGTGAAAGACGGGGCGAGGGTCACGGGGAATGCGAAGGTGATCAACGGCGAAATCTTTGAAGAGGATGGATCGACCATCGACGGCTATATCGACCGGTCCAGTACCAAAGCTTCCTCCTATCGCGAGGATGAAGATCGGTTCCGGCGCTCCTCTTTCCGCTTGAACGCGCCCTGGGTGAGCGAGACAACCAACCTCGACAACTTCATCTTCCGTTACAACCGCGTTGAGGGAATCTTCCTCGGAGCGGGGTCCGAAAAGCGGTACTATTGGGATGGATGGAGGGATTACAGTGTCTACGGCTCCATCGGTTGGGGCTTTAAATCCCATCGCTGGCGCGGCAATCTCGGCCTCAGCCGCCAATTCCTCGTCGACGACGGGCATCTGTTGGAACTCGGCGTGGAGGGGCACAGCCTGACCGACACCAAGGATCACTGGATTATTTCTCAAGGAGAAAATACCGCTGCAGCATTTCTGATTCACGAAGATTACCGCGACTACTTTGGGCGCGAGGGATATGGCATCAATGCCGGCTATGCCATGCAGGAAGAAGACATGACCATCCAGGTGAAGGCTGAATTTCTTACCGACCGCTATTCCTCCCTGGACAACCGGACCGAGTGGTCGATGTTCGGCGGCGACAAGGTGTTCCGCCCGAACCCGTTGATCAACGATGGGAAGATGACAAGCATCCTCGCATCGACGGGGCTCAGCACCATGGAAAAAACGCTTCGCGGTCCGGAAGGGTGGAGCCTTTATGGCACCGGAGAGTTTGCCAAGCGACGGTTCGGCGGCGAATTCAGCTTCAACCAGTATGTGCTCGATGTACGCCGTTACCAGCCGTTGGGACAATATGATAACTTTAACATCCGCCTCCGTGCCGGGACCTCGGAAGGAGTGGTGCCAACGCAGAAGATCTTCGAGATCGGCGGGTTAAGCACGCTCCACGCGTTCCCGTTCAAGTCCGAGATTGGCAACCGGATGATCCTGGTGAACGCGGAGTACATCATCAACGGCGATTTCCTCGGGGAACTCGATTTCTGGCCAAGCTGGCTGATGAGCGGTTTCAACTTCATTCTCCTCTCGGATGCGGGCTTCATACGTGAAGTTTCTCCACTCGCTTCGTGGACCGATGGCTTTGAGGATATCCGCTGGACCGATTTCAAACACAATGTCGGGATCGGACTTTCGAACCGGAGCGGGTCGATGAAGATCGCCTTCGTGTGGCGGACGGACCGGGCCGACAACGCAAAATTCATTTTCCGGATTGCGCGGCCATTCTGATCCGTGCAGCAAGGACTCCATCCTATCACGTTGGGGCTTTCGTAGGAATAAAAAAGGGTCGGATTCATCATCCGACCCTTTTTTGTTGCTGAGGCAGAATCCTCCTTCTACCCCTTAAACTTTGCCTTCATCAGTTCGTCGATCAATTGTTTCTTGTTGGCCTTGGAGATCTGGCGGCCGTAAATGGAAAGGCCCTCCAGCGAGCGGGCATGGGAGCGAAGCTGGTGGACCGTCATCGCGTCAAGTTCTTGAAAATACTTCTGTTGATCGCCGCTCAACCCCTCCGGCATGGAATAGTCTTCTTCCTCGACCGGTTCCTCTTCTTCTTCTGTGGGCGCGTCCGATGCCACTGATCCTCCCGCCAGCAACGCTTCCGTTTCTACTCGGGTGCGGGAGCTTTTGGCGTACAGCAAATCTTCAATCCCCTCAGCGGGTCGCGGGATGATGTGTTTGGAAACAAGCTGGCCCACCCGCTGGGCCGCCGCGGCACCGGCTTCCACCGCGGAGCGAACCGCCGCCGTATCTCCCACGATCTTGATGGTGATCATGGCCGGATCGGTCCGTTCCTTGCCGACGAGAACTACGTTCGCGGTCTTCACCATCGCGTCCGCAGCTTCAATGGCGCCAATGAGTCCTTTGGTTTCAACCAAGCCAAGCGAATAGTCGATCATAGAGGGGGCAAAAAAAAACCGAGGCCGTCCAAAATCATCGTTTTGAGGCGGCCTCAGGCTTCCATGAAATTACTTCGAAGGTCGTTTGGGGAGAATCATTTCCACGTCGCTGTGGGGACGCGGGATCACGTGCACGGAGACAAGCTCTCCCACACGCTGAGCTGCCGCAGCACCGGCGTCGGTGGCCGCCTTGACTGCTCCGACATCCCCCCGCACCATGACGGTGACATACCCGCCGCCGATCTGCTCCTTGCCGATGAGTGTGACTTTCGCGGCCTTGACCATGGCATCCGCGGCTTCAATTGCACCGACCAGCCCTTTGGTTTCAACCATTCCGAGCGCGTCGAGGGAAATATCCGACATGGGGCGTCTCCTTGAAAGATGATAAATGGTGCCTCACAAACTGCCGCCAATATAAAGAATGACCCTTTGAATGTCAATACACGCCGTGGCATGCTCCCGCCATGAAACGCGCGCCTGAGCCTGGCCAGGATCGGTTCCGCTCGGGACGGAAAAGATTCTCCATCCCTTCCTCTCCCTCATGTGCGGTTTAGTGAATTTCACCGTATCTTTGAGCGGTTTTTTCAAGAACCGTTCCCTCATCGGGCACCCCAATAATCGATCGCATCATGAAACGACTCATCACCTTCTGGATTCTTGTTATGAGCACAACGCCAACTTTCGGTCAGCAACCGTTGCTCTCGACGGTCGGACGGGAGCTGTTCGATTCGTACGAAGAGTTCAAACTTCCCTCCATCACCACCCGTCGTTTCAGCCAGGCCGAGATGCTCGGGTGGGTGAAACCATTCCAGGATCAAGGGGTGGTGGCAACCGTCCCCCTGGGTCAATCGGCGGAGGGACGGACGATCCCGCTCCTGACCTACGGCGCGGGGAAAACCACCGTGCTTCTCTGGTCACAGATGCATGGCGATGAGCCGACGGCAACGATGGCATTGATGGACATCCTCAACTTTTTCTCCCGTGCCCCGGAACATATCGTCACGACCACCATCCGACGGTACCTCACGTTGCGCATGATCCCGATGATCAACCCGGACGGGGCGGAGCGCTTCCAACGGCGTACGGCACAGATGGTCGATATGAACCGCGACGCACAGAGGCTGGAAACGCCCGAGGCCCGGATCCTGAAAGTGGCACGTGAGACCTATGCTCCACAGTTTGGGTTCAATCTCCATGATCAGGATCCCCGGTACACGGTTGGCAATACGAAAAAAGTGAGCGCGATTGCCCTCCTTGCCCCGGCGTTCGACGAGTCGCGCTCCGACAACGACGTGCGGCTTCCGGCGAAGCACCTTGCGGCAACCTTTGCCTCAGTGGTGGGCCAGTTCATCGGAGGCCATGTCTCGAAGTATGACGACACGTTCGAACCGCGCGCGTTCGGCGACAACATTCAGAAATGGGGAACGAGCACCGTGCTGGTGGAGTCGGGAGGGTGGGCCGGCGACCGCGAGAAGATGTTCCTCCGCAAGATCAACGCGGTCGGTCTTCTCGTTTCCCTCTACGCGCTGGCCAACGGGGATTATCGTTCCACCGATCTGTCGGTGTATGAGCACCTCCCCTTCAACACAAAATATCTGTACGACGTCATTCTCCGGAACGCACGGTTCCGGGCGAACGAGACGGCTCCCGAGCTGCGTGTCGATATCGGCATCACGATCGATGAACGAAGAAATGATGGAGGGGCCCTGGAGTTAGTCGCGAAAGTGGTGGATATCGGCGACCTGAGCGTCTATGCCGCGTTCGAGGAGATTGATGCGACTGGTCGCATGGTGGACAGCAGCCTGGTCAAGCTTGATCAACCGATCCCGCTCGAGTATCTCGAAACCCTTAGAAAACGATAAGAACCATTCCCTCCGGAGCCGGGTTTGGGTGTTGCGATGTCCCTTCGCCCCAGGATGCTTGCTATCAGGGTGCGATTTTGCTAAGTTTCTTTTGGAGTTATTCCTCCGTTTCCGGGACAACCCGCCAACCAGGGAGGGGGGCCTGCCGGGCACCGTCAACCATGGAACTTGGTTCCAGGGTTTCGTGTTGAAAGTGCTGTCGCCACTGTTCTCTCTCGCCTGAGACCAAGGGATGTTCCCGGGAGGGAGCACGAAAGGCGATTCATGATTCCTATTCTTCTCGCGGTTCTTTCCCGCAGCACGAAGAAGAAGCACACCGAATTTGAGGCGGAAGCTCTTCCTCATATGGATGTGCTGTATAACTTTGCGCTCCGCACAACGGGAAACGAGGACGACGCGCGGGACCTGTTGCAGGAAACCTATCTCAAGGCCTACCGATTCTGGGATAAGTACGAACAGGGGACCAACATCCGGGCGTGGCTGTTCCGGATCATGAAGAACACGTACATCAACCGCTACCGGAAAGAGGTCAAGGAACCGGACAAGGTCGATTACGAGGTTGTCGAGAATTTCTATAACTCGATCCGCGCACAGTCAGCCGATCCGAACGACCTCCAGGAAAAACTCTACGGCAATCTCCTGGGGGACGAAGTGGCAAAGGCGCTGGAAAGCCTGCCGGACGATTTTCGGACGGTGGTGATCCTGTGCGATATCGAGGGGTTGACCTATGAAGAGATCGCTGAGTTCGTCGACCGCCCGATCGGGACGGTCCGCTCCAGGCTTCATCGGGGAAGAAAGTTGCTGCAGGAAAAGCTGTACGACTATGCAAAACAACGCGGCATGATAAAAACAGAGGAAAGAGACTAAGTCCTTCGATTCATACATTCGGTGACGAATGTATTCACGCAGGACTTAGTGCCGAGTGAGTATTGTACCGGAGTTCATTACAGGAAATGAGAAACCCTCTTTACGAGTCGAGGCACTAAGGAACACTTGTGACACTTTTGTACGGGGTACAGCGTTGACGTGTAGTGATGTACAGATGTATCTGGGTGATGCCATCGACCGGTTCCTGCCGAAGGAAATCGAGCGCGCCTTTCATGCACATCTTGCCGCCTGCATTTCCTGCCGCCACGCATTCGAATTGGAGACTCTCTCCAAACAGCTCGTCCGGGAACGCGTGCAGCGGAAGAGGACGCCCCCCCAGGTCTATACCACCATCCTGAGCCTTCTGCGCAGCGAATATCTGGAACCGGAAACACTCCGAGAGCCCTGGTTCAGACAGTTCCTCCGCCGGCGAACGTTCCTCCCCGCGCTTAGCGGCGGACTGGCCGTTATGGTCTTCTTGTTCTTCTTCTCCGCTCCGCAGGAAGCCGATGACCGGATGACGGTGCACACGGCCTCCAACGACATCATCAACCGTTCGTATAAGAACTTTCTCTCGATTCGGGATGGGGAGTTGAAACCATCGATCGTTTCCTGTTTCCCGGAGTCCGTGCTCGCCTATTTCCAACAACAGAACCCCCGCCTTTCCGTCAAGCTGCTGAATGTCCCGAACAGCGACTGGTATGGTGCCATTGCGGATGAGTACGGCGGCGTGAAACTGGCGCACGTCGTGTACAAACTGGGGGATGAAATCGTCTATGTGTTCCAGGCTGATCAATCCGAAGTTCTGAACGGTTCTTCGTTCTCCCTCCCCCCCGCGGCAAAAGCCGCTTTGAAACAATCCGGCTGGTACACCGACCCCGGTCATCCCGATTGCAGCGTCGTGATATGGATGGTAGACGAAACCCTCTGCACCGCGGTCTCCACGATGAAAAAGGACCGACTCCTGGCGATGTTGACGACGCCGTAACGTTCACAGAACGCCCTTTCTTTCCCACAACTTGTTTCTCACGTTCCTTGCGCTTTTCCCGTATCTTGCTCTTGTTTCTCTTCCTCTCTCCACAGAATCTTCGTACGACGGCATTGAACGTCCTCATCTCATGTGCTCTTCAGCCATGGGGAGCTTCATGATTATTTTCACGTTATGCGGTCGAAGGATTTTCCGGCAAAACACCTTTCAAGCGTCTACGGGCAACACAACGCACCCGCGTACAGGGTCGTCCTCCGATCGCTCCTCCCGGAGTTGATCGAGCGGTGAGAACCGCGATCCCCTTGTTGCTTTCCAGAGAGTGTTTCTGTAAAATTGATTCCGGCGGTTCTCCGCTCTCGTTTTCTCCAACGAAATCAACCACCCGAACTCTCATGAAAATACCCAGGATTCTTGTTACAGTGGCGCTCTGGATTGGGCTGTGGTGTGCCGCGCACGCCCAGACGCGTTGGACCATCCAGGACGACGGCGGTATCAGCTGGAACGTTACACCCGGTGAAGCCCACCAGGACCATGTCGAGATGAGCGGCCAGAAGGTCTCGGTGATCGTAACCTACGGAGTGGACAAGGCCGGTCTCTTTACCATCAAGCGGCACGTCGCTTTTCCCATGCTCCGCTTCAAGCCAAACGCAACCCGCGATCACCTGGCGCTGGACTTCAGCGAAGACGCCTCCCCTCGCATTTCCCTAAACAATGCAATTCCGCGCAACAATATCACTACCCGCGTCCGGCTTAAAGGTATTCTGCGAGCCGAAGGAACCATGGGGCGGAACAATGAGATCGCATGGACACGCAGCATCTTCCCCTCCCCCGAAAAGCCTGCCGTGATCGAAAAAACAGTCTTCGTCAATCGAGGCAACCAGGACGCCCATCTGGAAGTGGAGGAGAACGAGAGGACGGTACGGACCAGTTCCCTCCGAGGGATCTACGGCGCGTATGAGGCCACCGGGCGGATCCTCAACGCTGGTGAACGCGTTCTCAAACCCGGCGAAAGCACAACCTACGCAGTCGTCATCACTGCACGCAAGATTTCCGAACCGGCGGTGACCATTGACCCGGAAGCGGAAGAAAAAGCCCGCGAAAGCCGGGTGGAAAACTTTCTTTCCCTCATGCAATTGAAGACCCCCGACCCCGTGCTGAACACCGCGTTTGCCTTTGCAAAGATCCGTGGAGCGGAGAGCATTTATCTTACAAAAGGGGGCTTCATGCATGGCCCTGGCGGCGGCGCATACTACGCCGCGATCTGGGCCAACGACCAGGCCGAATATGCCAATCCTTTTTTTGCCTTCCTGGGGGACCCGATCGCGGTTGAATCGGCCATCAACTCATTCCGGCATTTTGCCCGGTTCATGAATCCCGATTTTAAACCGATTCCCAGTTCGATTATCGCCGAGGGGGATGGCTTCTGGCATGGGGCAAAGGACCGGGGGGACATGGCCATGATCGCGTACGGTGCTTCCCGGTTCGCTCTCGCGTACGGCAAGAAGGAAACGGCCGCCGACCTCTGGCCCCTGATCGAATGGTGCCTCGAATACTCACATCGCAAGGTGAATGACAAAGGGGTTGTGGCATCGGACAGTGACGAACTCGAGAATCGCTTTCCCGCCGGGAACGCGAACCTCTGCACTTCCTCTCTTTACTACGACGCGCTGAACTCCGCCGTCTCGCTCGGTGAGGAGCTTGGCAAACCGCGATCGCTGATAAACCGCTATGCCGACCGTGCAAAGGCTTTGAAAATTGCGATCGAATCGCATTTCGGCGCAACGGTAGAGGGCTTTCTCACTTATCGCTACTATGATAAAAACGACCTCGTCGGCCACGCTCGGTTCGCTCACTACGTACAGAAAGATGATCTCCTGCGGGCATGGATCTGTATCCCGTTGACGGTGGGAATCTACGACCGGGCCGAAGGAACGATCAACGCTCTCTTCTCTCCCCGTCTCTGGACACCGGATGGACTCGCAACCGAAGCCGGCCAGGAGACCTTTTGGGATCGCTCCACGCTCTATGCCCTGCGCGGCGTTTTCGCCGCCGGTGCAACTCAACGGGGTATGGAGTATCTGACCTACTACTCGAAGCGGCGCCTGCTGGGAGACCACGTTCCGTACCCCGTGGAAGCCTACCCGGAGGGGAACCAGCGCCACCTCTCAGCCGAGAGCGCTCTGTATTGCCGTATTTATACTGAAGGACTTTTCGGCATGAGGCCGACCGGCTTCCGTTCCTTCACCTGCACACCGCGCGTACCGAAAGAGTGGCCCGGCATGGCACTGGAGAAAATTCATGCCTTCGGAAATATCTTTGATCTGTCGGTCAGTCGGGCCGGAGAGAAGCTGGAAGTTCAAATCCTTGCCGGAGGAAAAATCCTCCGATCCTCGACGATCAACGAGGGAGCAACCACGACATTCAGTCTCGACCGGTAAGTGTAAGCCCCTATGGAAATAACCACAACATTCTACGCAAAAAATCGGACCGTCTGGCGCGCATGGCTGAAGAAACATCATGCCACCAAGGGGGAGATCTGGCTTGTGTACTACAACAAGAGCTCCGGCAAGCAGCGCATCCCGTACAACGATGCTGTGGAAGAGGCGCTCTGCTTCGGCTGGATCGACAGCATCTTGAAGAAAATCGATGCCGAGAGCTTCGCCCAGCGGTTCACTCCGCGCAAACCGAAGAGCGTCTGGTCCGAGATGAACAAGGAACGGGTGCGGAGGCTGATCCGTGAGAAAAAAATGACCGCGGCCGGCCTGGCGGCATTCAATGGATCCGCACACCGGTCCGTGCTGAAGACCGGAACAAAAGCCCGTGCAGAGAAGCTCGTGATTCCTCCTGCCATTCTGAAAGCGTTGAGGCAGGATGCAATGACGTGGAAGAATTTTCGGAAATTCCCGGAATCGTATAAACGCATCCGCATCGGGTGGATCGAGGGGGCGCGGCAACGCCCTGAGATCTTCCGCCAACGGCTGACCTATTTTCTCAAAATGACCGCACACAACAAGCGCTACGGGATGGTACAGTAAAAAGAGTGCCCACGAATTTTCGCGAATCCTTACCAAATCCTGGGTGCGATAGCAAAAGCTTACTAAAGCATTCAGTCCCTTCGTGAGGATTCGTGTAGATTCGCGGGAAAAAAGCAGTGATATTCCGTCTCCATGCCAACCATCCTCGCGAACGATAGCACTCTTGCGTTACCCGACTTTACCCTGGTCTCCGCGTCCGCGGGGTCCGGGAAGACGCATACGCTGACGCTCCGCGCGCTCCAACTCCTCCTCTCCGAACGGATCCGCCCCAACGACCTCCAAAACATTCTCGCGGCGACCTTTACCAACAACGCAGCGCTCGAGATGAAACAACGGATCGTCGGATACCTCAAGGAGGCGGCGTTCGGCAACGAGAAAACGCTGGCACAACTGCGGGAGATTGTATCCCTCGGCCCGGAGAAGCTCCAGGCCCGGGCCGGGTCCATTGTCGAGATCATCTTCGATCGGTATTCCGACTTCCAGGTCCAAACCATCGACAGCTTCCTGACGCGGGTGTTGAAGGTCTCCGCGCTTGAGTTCGGCCTGCCGCCACAGTTCGACCTCGTGCTCGACAGCGATGCCCTCCTCGACGAAGCCTTTTCCCATTTCGCACAACGTCTCGCAACGGACAAAGACCAGCGCGGGTTGTTTGAGGCGCTGATCGGACTGGTAAACGAAAACCGAACCGGCAAGCAGAAGTTCCTCTGGAACCCTTTCGATGCCGTCGCCAAAGAGGTCAAGAACCTGTACCGGCAACTTGCCTTGCACTCCAGCGAACCATCGCAAAACGACACCGGCCCGGCGTTCCGAAGGGTTGAGGAGGAATTGCTCCGCACGATCCGTGAGATCGGCCAGGTTGCCCGACGATCGGGATTCGAAATCTCGAAGAACTACATGAAGATTCTTGACGATGCGGAAGCCGGAAACGTCCATGCCTTTGTGGGAAAATCGCTTGGGCAATCCGTTCTGAAGAAATCGAAGGAGGCCGCACAGGTAACGAAACAACTTGAGACCCTCCAGGAACATGCGACGAGCCTCATCCCCGCGTATTTCCTCGCCTCGGCACAACAGTATTACCGCCCTTATCTGCAAGCTCACCTGCTTCTGCTGAACAGCATCGACGCCATCAAACAACTCCGCAGCCGTATCGACCTCGGCGACGCGAACCGGATGCTCGCCACTTCCCTCCAACGACAGCACGTCCCGGAAATTTATTATTCTCTCGGAGAGCGCATCAATCATTTCCTGGTCGATGAGTTCCAGGATACCAACCCGATCCAATGGAAGGTCATGCGCCCGCTGATCGAAGAGAGTTTGAGCAAGCAGGGAAGCCTCTTTCTTGTCGGGGATATGAAACAGGCGATTTATTCTTTCCGGGGGGGCGACTGGCAGATCATGAAGCGCCTCATCACGGGAGAGGAGTCGTTCCCCTCGGCCCCATGCAACAACCTGTCGCTCCCACACAACCACCGGAGCGCGGAGACGATCGTCGATTTCACCAAGGAGGTCTTTCATACAATCGTCCCACAGCAGGTGGGGGAAGAGATCGCTGAGTTGAGCGGACTCCGTTCTTTCGAGCAGGAGGTCCTCCCCGCCGCGAAAGGAAAAGGATACGTTGAGCTGCAGTTCTTCGAACTGCCGGAGGATGAGCCAGACATCCCGCCTGAACGGAAAAAACTGATCGATGTTATCAACGGATGCAAGGCGCGCGGTTACGCGTACCGCGACATCGCCATCCTCACTCCCCAAAACAACCACGTTGTCATCGTCAGCGAATGGCTCAACGAGGAGGGAATCCGCTTCCTCTCCCACAGCAGTCTCGATATCAGGACCCGCACCATCACCGGAGAAATCATCGCCCTGCTGAAATTCCTCGACTCCCCCATCGACGACCTCTCATTTGCCACCGTTCTTTTGAGCCGGCTCCTCCATGGCAAAGGAAAGGGCGTGGAGGAGATGCGCGGGTTCCTCTTCCATCATCGCAAAACAGGGGGCCCGTCACGGACGCTCTACACCGCGTTTCGTGCGGCCTACCCGGAATTGTGGGAACAGCGGCTCGAACATTTATTCAACATCGTCGGCTATATGCCGGTGTACGATCTTATCGCGGAGATGTACAAGCAATTTCGGGTCTTCGACGTGTTCCCGGAGGAGGAAGCCGCCCTTGTCAAGCTGCTGGAGGTAATCAGGGAATTTGAAACGACGGGATTGAACAACCTGAAGGACTTCCTGAGCCACGCCGAAGAAGACTCGGCGGATGCAAAATGGGACATTGCCGTCGCCCCGGGCGAGGACGCGGTAACAGTCATGACAGTCCATAAGGCCAAGGGACTCGGGTTCCCGGTCGTGATCGCTCTTCTCTATGACGGCGTGCCACGCCCCGAGAACATGTTCATGGAGGAACATGACGAAACAATCGAACTCCTCCGCATTACAAAAACGAGCGCGGAGAAGAGTCCGGAGCTGGCAACCATCTACAACAAGCACAAAGAACTTCAGTTGGTCGATGAGTTGAACAAACTCTACGTCGCTCTCACACGCGCGGAGCAGGAGTTGTACGTCCTCTCCATCAAAGCGACAAGGGGGGATTCCCCCTCCCGTTACTTTCCCCCGGATGGCTCCGCGAGGGGGATGCAGAAACCCCCTTCGAAAAAAGACCGGCCGGGGCAAAGAGAGATCGGTCTCTCCCACCCGTACACGAGGGGACTCAAACAGGCCGCAGAGGTGTACCGGATCGGATTGGAGGAAACGAAACGGGGTGACTTCATCCACGCCATCCTGGCCCAGATTGAATACGCCGAGCCTTCGTTGGAGCCGCAGATCGAGAATGCCATACAAGCTCTTCAACACGATGCCCGTACCTCATTCGACCTCCCCTCTATAAAGAAGCGTATTCTGACACTCCTCGGCAACGAGGGTCTTGTCCTCTGCTTCACACAGAAGGATGGGCGGAGAGTTTTGAACGAGCAGGATGTTACGACCGCGGCCGGGGAGCTCTACCGCATCGACCGGCTCGTGGTGGACCAGGACGGGGTGACGGTGATCGATTACAAGACGGGAAAGGAAAACCCGGCATACAGGACGCAGGTTGGACACTATATGAAGATCGCCCAAAATCTGTACCCTGACCGCCCCGTGCGCGGGTACCTTGCGTACATCGACCTGAACCTGGTGACGGAGATTTTTCCATGAGCGCCGTCAGGATCATCGCCCCGGGAGAGCCCATGATCGACACGGTTGCAGCGCTGTTGCAGCCGGAGAGGCGGGATTATTCCCGCTCCATCGTCGTCTTCCCCGGGAAACGCCCGGCCCATTTTCTCCGGAAAACTCTCAGCGAACGGGACGGCTCTGCCATTATCCCCCCCCGCATTTTCTCCATTGATCACTTTATCGAATTTTTATACAGTGAGGCGAGCGGAACTCGAACGCCGGCGATCGACCCGGTGGATGCCGTCGCGCTTCTGTACGAAGTGCACCTCGGACTTGAACCAAAACTCGGAAACGAGTCGTACCGTTCGCTTGACGCTTTTCTCCCGCTCGCGCTCCGGTTGTTCGGCGAACTTGAAGAGGTCGCTTTGGGAGATCTTTCCGACCGGAGGATTCGTGAGGTGCTCTCCGCGGTTGATTACCCGAAATTTCACTCGCTCGCCTCGTACTATGAACGGTTCTATGCGGAAGCAACCGGACGCGGACTTGTTACACGTTCCATGATGTACCGCGCGGTGGCAGACCGCTTCACCGAA
>JACPUH010000073.1 GCA_016192345.1 Ignavibacteriales bacterium
CGGACTCTTTCTAGGTTGTATTTCTAAAAACAACCTTTTATGGTTGTCTTGATGAAAAACAACCTTTTAAGGTTGTATTGACTCAAGGTACGTCAAAAGTGTCCTCTCCGCCTCCTGAAGTCGTTTCATGCCGGTGGAAGAGTATGTTTTGGAAACCGCCTGTGGCGTGATCTTGAGCCTCCTGGCAGTCTCTTTTTGATTGTACAATTTTGAGAGTTGTGCAATTCTCTGTTGTCGGGGGGTAAGTCTGCTCCATAGTACCTCCATGAGACCTACCAGGGCATTGATGAGCGAAGTCGCTGGTGAATCAAAATCATAGACTACTCCTCTGTGACCCTGCTTCGCCGTTTCGAGGGCTGCTCTTGCCCTGTGGAAACATTCTCCATCCATACCCAACGCTTCCTTGGGATTCAAAGGTGTTGCGAGGGGTCCGATACCGATGCCGAACGCGAACGGTACATCCTCCATGAAGTCCTGGAAATGCCTTACAACTCTGTAGCTCTCGGCAGGAGATGAAAGAAGCCCTTGGAATTCATCTCCTAACGTCAAAACAAATTTTGAGGCAATCTGGCCTTTGTACTCCTTATTGATTGCATCAATGGCCCGTTGGAACTGCTTCTGCACCTTTGCCCGCTGCGGCAAGGATCGGGACTTGTTGATGTCACCAATAATGGCGCAATAGGATTTTGATTTCATAAAGAAACTCGCGGGTAATGAAGTAATTGTATTTCAACGAGGAGCACAACTAGCAAAAGGTAAGAGAAATTCGCTGAAAATCAATCGGTTGAAGGGAATTTGAGAAGAGGCATAAAAAGCTGCGTCAGGCAGGGGTAGAAAAACGAACAAAGAAGGAAATACTCAGGGATGTCGTACCTGGGATTCTCAAATGAACGAAAGAATGCGACAATACATGAGGATTCCTTATCCGGATTCCGTCACGAAAGCCATGTTTGGCAGCGGGTACCTGTAGTCCGAGCAGCTACTGAATAATTGTCCGCAAATCCACCAGGTTTTCTTTCGCAATGTAGCCGTCTGCCCCCGACGCTTCGGCGACACTCCGGAGTGAATCTTCATCATGGTCAGTGACGATGAGAATGCGCGACTCCGGGAACATTGCTTTCAGTTCTGACAATGCGGTGATTCCGTCGACGTAGGCCATCGAAAGATCCATCAGCACCCAATCGGGGAGAAACTGGCTGTACCGGCTGATGGCCTCTCCCCCATCCTCACACTCGCAAAACTCGACCCCCTTGAAATCGAGCACATTCTTGATGACTTCCCGGATATTCATATTGTCATCGACGATCATGATTTTCATGGCATCCTCCTTATGTGTGAAGTTCTTGTTGGTTCCCGGAATCAAGAAAACAAAAAGGAAGAGCCTTTGGTATAGGGAAAGGGGAGTATTTTTCTAGGTACTTGTACCTAGGGGATTGGGGAAAAGGGGAGTTTGAGACCGCATCTCTAAATACGGCTTTTTAACTTCCGGTTACAGGAGGGCCTTACGCTCAAGGGCAAACTTGAGAAGGGCGTTTGTGCCACGGAGGCCGAGTTTGACGCAGATGTTCGACCGGTGAGCCGCCACCGTTTTGGGGCTTATAAAGAGTTCCTCCGCAATCTGTTTCGTGGACCTGCTTTGCGCCACGAGACTCAGAACTTTCCGCTCGGTTGCCGTAAGGTTACTCAAACCGAGCTTCGCTTCCAAACCCTGTGCGGACTTCCCTTGCCTCACCATCAAATGATGCGTGAGGGTTGGACTGACGTACGTTTTTCCGGCAAGAATAGTCTCGATACACTGGAGAATGTCTTCCACCGCACTATCTTTCAGAATGTATCCCATCACCCCGATCTGGATGGCCATTTCGAAGATCTCGCGATCTTCATGCATGGTCAGGATAATCAGGTCCGTTTCGATCCGTCTCCGGATGACCTCGCGGGCCACCTGCAAGCCGGTCATTTTTGGCATGTCAATATCGAGGAGGGCGATGCGAGGCTTCAACTGTTCGATCAATGTCAGGGCTGCTTCGCCATCCTTTGCCTCACCCAGGATCTCATAACGCCCGATGCCTTCAATCGCATCCCGCAATCCCTTGCGGAACAAGGGATGGTCATCCGCCAGCAGAAGGGAAACGGGTCGGGGCTTCGGCAAGCCTTTCTTTAAGGATGCCCGGGTCACGATTTTCCTCCCTGTTCCCCAATGGGGATTGCGATAAGAACCTTCGTCCCCGAGCCGGGGGATGATTCGAGGGAATAGGTTCCCCCCAGCATTTTGATCCGTTCCCCGATCCCGGAAATCCCCAGACCCGCTTTGGAGTGAGCGGCATGAACATGCGCAACATCGAACCCCTTCCCGTCATCTTCGATCTGAATGGTCACTTGATGATCGGATCTTCGGATCGCGATCCTTGCGTGGTGCGCTTCCGAGTGTTTCAGGATGTTGTTCACGCTCTCCTGTACAACGCGGAAAATATTCACTTCCATTTCCTTTTTGTCGGGTGGATAGAGATGATCGACCGGTTCTATCTGAAGATCAAAGGCAATGGCCGACGATTCAGCCACCGTTTCCAGTGTCGACCGAAGGGCACCCGTCAGTCCGACTCGGTCAAGGTGATACGGACGAAGGTTGCGGGCAATCTGGCGGACGTTCCGGAGAGCCTCGGTGACCGTCCTGGTTATGTGGTTCAATTGCTCTTGTGCCTTGAGGTTCAATCGTGGCACCTGAAGCGCCATCGTCGTCCGGTTCTTGATCACCAACAAGTCCTGACCGATGCTGTCATGCAACTCGCTGGCGATGCGGCGGCGTTCCTGTTCCTGCGACTCGATGAGCCGGCGCGAAAATTCCTGTTGCATGTCAATATCTCTTTTCAGCACCGCGACACGCCTGAGATAGACAATAGGACCGATAGACAGAAAGAAGAGAGCAACGGCGCCTCGGAACCACCAGGTCATCCACCAGGGAGGGGCCACGTGAATAAGGAGGGAAAGAGTCGCATCTCCCCAGACGCCATCTTTGTTCGAGGCTTTCCCCCGGAGCGTGTAGAGGCCGGGGTCGAGATTGGTGTAGGTCGCCTCACGTTTTGTTCCCACGTATTGCCATTCGTTGTCAAACCCTTCCAGCATGTAGGCATATTGGTTGAACGAGGGGTCGGTAAACTCCAGCGCAGCAAATTCAAATGTCAACGCGGCATCCTCGTAGTTGAGAAAGAGTTCCCGCGCCATCGGCGGCGTCGTGAGCATCCTGGTCTCCAGCGGCCCCGGCTGAACGCTCTTGTTGAGAACCTTCAAATCCACAAGCACAACGCGGGGAAGATGGGGATTATCCTTCACGCTGTCCGGATGAAATATGTTAAAGCCGTTGATACCACCAAAATACATTTCCCCGGTGGAGGCTTTGAAACACGCATTATGATTGAACTCATAGTCCTGGATGCCGTCGTCGATCCCGTAGTTCTTGACGAGGCCGGTCGTCGGGTTGAAGCGCGTTATGCCGAAATTACTGCTCAGCCAAAGATTGCCCGAGTTGTCCTTCAATATTCCGTAGATCACGTTATTGGCTAGGCCGTCCTCGGTTGTATAGCGACGGAAAGTGCCTCGTTGCGTATCGAAGCGATCGAGGCCGGCGTACGTGCCGACCCAGAGGATCCCCGACTCATCGGGCAACAGGGAAAGCACTCCATTGTCGCCCAAACTATTCGCGTCCTTTGGGTCTGTAACGTAGCGGGTAAATTCCTCAGTTTTTCTGTCAAACCTGTTCAATCCGCCCCCATTGGTCCCAAGCCAAATGGAACCGTCCTCCGTTTCACAAAGTGCAAAGTTCGCTCCAGTATTGAGCCGTTTCGGATTTGCGGGATCGGGGAAAAACTGCTTAAACGAATCATCACGCGGGTTATACCGGGCCAGCCCGCTTCCGCTGAAACCGACCCAGATCACCCCGGTGCGATCCTGGAGCAATGCCTCCACGGTGTATGCGAGATGGGCTTTCAGACTATCCAGAAGGGGGACGATGCGACCCACACTTGGTCGGGTAACGCTGCGACCGGGAGGGAACACCAGTTTGTTGAGGCCTGCAATAATGGTAAGGTGGGGACGGGTGGAATCAACAAGGATACTCCAAAAGGCGGTCCCAGCCAGCGTCGAAAGGGCCGGTTGCCGGCGGCTGTACTCGGTTGCACGTTGTGTTCGAGGATCGAAGCTGAAGAAACCGTCGAGCGTGCCTATCCAGATGGTCCCCGTCCGGTCTTCCGCAAACGAACGCACATTGTTTCTGTCGATTCTCCCTTCCTGTTTTGATGCAAAGCGAACACTCTTAAAAAGTTTGACGGCCGGGAAAGACTTATAGATGCCGTTGAGCGTGCCAATCCAAACGATGCCGGAGCGATCAACACAGACCGAACGAACGGGGTAGTGTTTGAGGTCGGCACCCGCCGATTCCAGCGGGAACAACCTCGAGGAATTGGTGAGAGGGTCGTAGCGGTAGAGCCCCTGTTCGGTATTCGACCAAAGGATGCCGCGGTTGTCCATCAACGTTGTGTACTGCATGCCATAGATAAGTTCCCGCGGTCGCCCGGACTGTGTCATCGTCCCTCCCTCGGGGTCGTACCGAAGCATCCTGCTCTCCGTTCCTGCCCACACTCTCCCGGTCGTATCGCCGGTAATCCATCGCGCAACTTCTCCGGTCTTCAACACCTGCCGTATGGACCCCGTCGTGTACTCCAGCGTGGCAATACCATCGCCATGACCGATCCAAAGTCGCCCCCTGGAATCATCATGGAGCGTAACGATCACGTTGCGCGTGGCGGAAGAGGAACCACCTCCCGGGATAGGATACCGATCGCAATGGCCGGTCACCGGGTCAAGTTTGTTCAACCCATTTGCCGTGCCGACCCAGATGGCGCCGCGGCTGTCTTCATAGATGCATTCAATACTGTTGCTGCTAAGGCTACGGTCATTGGCGGGGTCATGCCGGTAACGTGTGAACTTGCCCGTTGCGGGATCAAACCGGTGCAGTCCGTAAAAATGCGTGCCGGCCCAAACATTCCCCTCCCGGTCCGCAAACAGGTTGCGGATGTTGCTGGTGAACAGCGAGGACGAGTCGCGCATGTTATTTCGGAAGACCGTAAACCGCAAACCGTCGTACCTGTTCAAGCCGTCCTGGGTGCCGAACCAGAGAAACCCTTGTTTATCCTGCACCACGGCCATGACCGCATTGTGGGAGAGTCCCTGTTCAATGGCAAGGCGTTCAAACGCGACGGAAACGGATTGCGACCGAAGAGAGCTCAAGGGAACGAGGAGGAAAATGATCAGCGTGAGACGGATTCGATGCGGGCTATCGACGCGGGGTCTGTCCATGAGATGGACGAAAATAAGGAATGGAGTGGTGAGATTCAACACACTGCGTACCGTGGGTAGGATGTCTTCGTCCTTCCCGTGCCGGCCAAACCGCTCATCTGATCCGCGTTAGATCGAAAGATGATGCTTTGCCCCGGGGCATTATTACAACAAAAACCACATACCGACTTTACCTCTGCACCCGCCCCGATCCCCCCTCTTTGATCAACGACTCAACCTCACTCAGCGAGACAGAATTGAAATCACCCGGGATGGTGTGTTTCAGACAGGAGGCAGCCACGGCAAACTCCAGGGAATCCTGGGGACTTTTGCCGCTCACGAGCCCGTAGATGAGCCCGGCTCCGAACGAATCCCCACCACCGACACGATCGACGATACGGATGGCATATTTCCGGCTCTGGTAAAACCTGCTGCCGTCCCAGAGCACGGCGGACCAGTTATTGTCGGAAGCCGAAAGGCTTTCGCGCAGCGTAATTGCGACTTTCTTGACAGACGGGAAACGCTTCATGATCTGTTCACCGACCGATTGGTATTTCGCCACATCAAGTTTGCCGGCATGAACGTCCGTCTCGCCCGCCTTGATCCCGAAGACCATCTCCGCATCCTCCTCGTTCGCGATGGCGAGGTCAACATTCTCCATCACCCTGCTCATCACTTTCTCCGCCTGCTCACGGGTCCATAATTTCTTCCGATAGTTCAGGTCGCAGCTCACCGTGAGACCCATCTGCTTCGCAATCGTGGCGGCTTCCACCGTCGCTTCCGACGCCGAATGGCTGAGGGCCGGCGTGATACCTGTGACATGGAACCATGTTGCCCCTTCGAACACCCTCTTCCAGTCGACCATCCCCGGGGAGATCTCCGCAATGGCCGAGTGCGCCCGGTCATAAATGACTTTGGAGGGACGCTGGGAAGCTCCCGTTTCAAGGAAGTAAATCCCGATCCGCTCCCCGCCGCGGACGATCGAATCTGTTTTGACCCCTTGTTTTCTGAGTTCACCGATGCACGCTTCGGCAATTTCATTTTTGGGAAGCCGTGTGACATAATGGGCATCGACGCCGAATTGCGCCAGCGAAACGGCAACATTCGCCTCTCCCCCTCCATAGCTGATATCAAACTGTCTTGCCTGGTTAAAGCGCTGGTAGCCCGGGGTTGAGAGCCGGAGCATAATTTCACCGAATGTTACTACTTTGGGTATCGCCATTGTAACTCCTTGCAAACACATTAATCCACGAAGGACACCAAGGACACAAAAAAACACCATCTACTCTTTATTTAAAAAAACGCCTTCGTGACCTTTGTGGATAATTTCTTTGTGGAGACTAAAGGGCTAAAAGTGATCAGAATCCTTTTTTTGCCTTTACAAAATTCTCCACCATCCGCTTCGCCCGCTCGGTCAAAACCTCGTATCGCTCTTCGTCGATCGCTTTTTTATCGAGCAGGTCGCTTCCGATCCCGACGGCAACAGCGCCGGCAGCGATCCATTCACCAACATTATCGACGCTGACACCGCCTGTCGGAAGAAGGCGAAGGTCCGGGAAGGGCCCCCTGATATCCTTGAAATACTTCGGTCCAAGCGACGTGGCCGGGAAGACCTTGATGATGTCGGCCCCTGCCTTCCACGCCGTAAAGATCTCGGTCGGAGTATAACAACCGGGCATGATCACAACGCCCCGCTGGTTACAGAGCTTGATGATATCGACATTGAGAATCGGGCCTACGACAAACTTCGCTCCGGCATCGATCACTTTGTTGGCAGTTTCGACCTCGGTCACCGTACCGGCCCCCACAAGGACATCATCCGGGACTGTCTTGACCAGGTCCGCTATAATCTGGACGGCGCCCGGGACCGTCATGGTAATTTCGATTGATTTCACCCCTCCCAGGCGGATCGCTTCGATAACCCTCTTGAGGCGTTGCGTGTCTTTCATGCGAATCACAGCGACGACGCCGGTGGAGAGAATATGATCAAGGACTTCCTGTTTGGTCATGGTTGTTCTCAGTGTTGCGCTACCAATCTTATCGGGTCTGCCAGCCCGCCAGCGGTCTGGCGGGGAGACCCGATCTACATCCTATGTTATGAAAAACTTATAATACGGCTCGTTCTTTGCCAGGCGTCGAATCATCAGGGCCAACTCACGGGCGTGGTAGTCCCCCCACATGCACGATTCACCCATGGGGATTTTCTTCCCCGGGGGAACGTGATCCCACCCGTTCGGACGATGATAGACGGTATGCAGCAACAGTCCCTGGTGTTTTGGATCCGCGGAAAGATAGGTGTCCCCAAACGCTGTTCCGGCCACGGTCAATCCAGCCTGAAGATAGAGCGTACCACGGTCCGTTCCCTTGAGATATTGCCCCAACCGGATCAATCCCTGCGCCGCGATCACGGCGGCAGAGCTATCGACGGGCTCATACTCATTAAAGGGGTCGGCAGGCCGGTTGAGGTGGTCGCCAAGCTTTTCCAGTCCGGGCGCGCCGGTATCCCAGTACGGAATACCATCCGTCGGTGTGTGCTCGATGTAGAAATCGGCAACTGCCTCAGCAACAGTTCGGAATGCATCGAGAATCTTCTGCTTGCCGCCGTACGGAGCAAGGTCGATATCCGGCAGCGTGTTCAGGAACTCAAGCTGTTCGGCATACCCGCACAGGATCCAGGCCAGCCCCCGCGTCCATGTTGTGAACGGGGAATACCCTTGCTGACTGTTCGGACAACGGTAGGAACCGTCGTTCAGGTTGAAGATGGATTCATGAGCCACTCGTCCGCGAATGTCGTAGGCATCCCTCCCATCACCGTAGTAAACATTGTACCGGGCCGTGGTCTCGGCATGCTGCAACAACCGTTGCAACAGACTGATCCTGACGTCTTTCTCTGCCATCAACACGTGGCCTAGCTGATGGGCGACGGCGAGCACACGCAACGACCGTATGGTATCCGCAAAGAGTGAATGCGGACCGTTAAATGAGTAAATGTACCCCTCCTCCTTGCCAAGATCGGTCCATCGGGACGCTTGAATGGCTCCACTCAATTTCAACGCGAGCTCATAAAAATTCTTCTCCCATCCGTTGTCGGGAATCTTCCCTTCCCGCATCAACCGGTGCAGGTTCCCGTAGGTGCTGACATTGTTGAAACCGTGATCGTGAACTCCGACATGGCTCACATGGGAGGCCATCCGCTGCACAGTAGCACTCCGCCCCAACTCCAGAAAACGTTGTTCGCCGGTCACGTCAAACTGCAACAGTGAAGCGCCGTACTGGAAACCCTGGGTCCATTCCGTCCAGCCGCGGGATGTGTAGCGCCCCTGCACCGTAAACACGGGAGTCCCGTGCGCCGGATCCCACGAGTGTTCCAGGTTCAGGATCTTTTCCCCAGAGAGTTCGAAAAGCCGGTCAATGGCTGGAAGGAGGTTCGCCGGACTGAGATGAGGGTTGAGCTTGATCATGCGGTTTAAAACGTATGGAGGTGGAGGCCGCCGTCGACGGTGATCACGGCTCCCGTGGAGAATGGAAATTGTCCGGACAGGATGGAACCGACAGCTTGCGCCACATCCTCGGCCGTCCCCCAGCGTTGTTGCGGGACAAGACCCTCTGTCAGGAGGGCATCATATTTCTGTTTCACGCCCCTTGTCATATCGGACAGCATGATGCCGGGGCGAAGCTCATACACCTGTATCCCGTTGCCGGCCAGCCGCGCCGCCCAAAGCTTTGACGCCATGGAAAGGCCCGCTTTCGATATGCAGTACTCTCCGCGGTTGAGGGAGACCGATCCTGCAGAAACGGAGGAGATAAAAATGATTTTGAACCCGCTTGCGATAGCCGGCTTCTTCGTTCCTTTCAACCAGTGTCGTGCTACCGCCTGAGTGAGGAAAAAAGCCCCCTGCAAATTGATGCCGAGGACCTCCTGGAACGACTCTTCGGTCATCTCGGTGATATCCGCTCTGACCCGGGGGCCGATGCCCGCATTATTCACGAGGGCGTCGATGCGGCCAAATTCCTTCAGCGTCGTTTCCAGCAACCGGAGGCGTTCCTCGCGGGAATTGACATTTGCCTGGATCGGGATGAACCGCTGCGCTTTGTCGACGCGATGCTTTGAACATTCCTCTGCGGTTGCGGCGGCGGCCTTTTGGTTTCCCGCGTAGTTGATGGCGACGGAGAAGCCAAGCTTCGCACAATGAATTGCGATGCCGCTGCCAAGCCCGCGGCTTGCTCCTGTAATTAATACAACCGGTGTTCTTGTAGGCATGAAACGACGATTGAGGATTGGGTGAGCGAAAAAGTAACCAACAAATGATCCTGAAGCAAGGAGGGAAAAGGATTATCCACGAAGGGCACCGAGGGGACGGCGTACAGATGGAAACTCTCTTTCTTCCCGACTATCCAATGGAATCTGTTTTAGGAACAAAACAGCCTCTGCGGCGACCTGGTGAACACTCCGGCAAAGCAGAACCTCATTCCCGGAATTAAAAGAAACATTTGAGAAAGTTCCCAATCGCGATGTGATCAGGCCACATAGGCAGTCGAAGCCGTCTCGCCTCCACGACCGGTCCAATTGGTATGGAAAAACTCGCCGCGCGGTTTATCGGTCCGCTCGTACTGGTGTGCTCCAAAATAATCCCGTTGGGCCTGGAGCAGGTTGGCCGGGAGCCGCGCATTGCGGTAGCCGTCAAAATAGTTTAACGCCGTGGAAAAGACCGGTATCCAGACGCCGTTCAGAACGGCAGTGGAAATCACGTGTCGCCATGCCTGTTGGGACGTTTCAATCTTCTCCCGGAAGAAGGGGTCGAGCATGAGGTTTGCCAGGGACTGATTCCGGTCGAATGCTTTCTTGATCCTTCCGAGGAAGGCTGAACGGATGATGCACCCGCCACGCCACATCAGTGCGATCGCCCCGTAGTTCAGGTTCCATTGGAACTCCTCTGCGGCCGCCCGTAACATGGTAAATCCTTGGGCGTAGGAAACGATCTTCGATGCGTAGAGCGCTTGTTCCAATTCTTTCAGAAAAGTCTCGCGATCGCCGGTAAATTTGAGTGCGGGACCGTGAAGCACCCTGGCTGCCTCGACGCGTTCGCCCTTGATCGCGGAAAGGCAGCGGGCATAGACCGCCTCGCTGATCAATGTCAGTGGGATGCCAAGGTCAAGCGCCGTGACGCTCGTCCATTTCCCCGTCCCCTTCTGTCCGGCCGTGTCGAGGATCTTGTCAACGAGGGGCTTTCCATCGGTATCCTTGTAGGCAAGAATATCTCGGGTGATTTCAACAAGGTAGCTGTCCAGGTCCCCAAGGTTCCATTTCTTGAACACTTCATGGATCTCCCCCGCGCTCATGCCGAGCAGTTCCTTCATGATCTGATAGGCTTCACAAATGAGCTGCATATCGCCGTACTCGATGCCGTTGTGCACCATCTTGACGAAATGACCAGCGCCGTTCTCTCCCACCCAATCGCAGCAAGGAGTTCCATCCTCCACTTTGGCGGCAATGGACTGAAAGATCGGCTTGACATGCGGCCACGCCGCCACCGAACCACCGGGCATGATGGAAGGACCGCGCAATGCTCCTTCCTCCCCTCCCGACACCCCCGTGCCGATGTAGAGAAATCCCTTTGCTTCAAGCTCCTTCGTTCTTCGGATGGTATCGGGAAAATGTGAATTACCTCCGTCGATGACGATATCCCCTTTCTCCAAATGCGGAAGGAGATATCCGATAAAATCATCCACGGCCTTTCCCGCTTTCACCATCAACATGATCTTGCGGGGAGTTTTCAACGACTGTACGAGCTCCTGAACCGACCGTGTGCCGATAATGTTCTTCCCTTTCGCCCGTCCATCCACAAAGTGGTCGACTTTTTCGACCGTCCGGTTGAAAACGGCGACGGAGTATCCCCGGCTCTCCATATTGAGCACGAGGTTCTCCCCCATCACCGCCAAACCGACCAATCCTATATCAGCCTTCTGTTGCATAACGTTTCGCTTTCTTCGTTTTCATGGCTTCAAAGTATATTTCGCGTGTTTCGCGGGTGAGGAGTCATTCTTTATTAACCCGAACTATCAACGCTGGATACGGGCCGATCCGCCCATTGCAAACGCGCGAACCTGTTCCACCGTGGACATTGTCGTATCGCCCGGAAACGTCGTCAGAAGCGCACCGTGCGCCCAGCCAAGCTTCACTGCCCCCTCCGGCGATTCACCGCTGAGCAAGCCATAGAAAAAGCCGCTCGCGAACCCATCCCCTCCACCGACGCGGTCGACAACATCCAGTTCACATGTCGGAGAGGCATGGGTCTTGCCGTTGATCCATGCCACAGCACCCCAGCTGTGTCTGTTCGTCGAGTGAACCTCCCGCAGCGTTGTTGCCACCACCTTTACCTGCGGATGCTTCGCAACCACCTTGTCGATCATCCCGAAGAACGTGCTCGGGTCAAGCTTCGATTTCGCCTCCACCTCGGGACCGGGAATACCGAGTCCTTTTTGAAGGTCTTCCTCGTTCCCTACCAGGACATCCGCATTTTCAACAATCCGTGCCACCACTTTGACGGCTTTCTCCTGGCCACCCCAGAGGTTCCAGAGTTTCTCACGGAAATTCAGGTCGAAGCTGACGACAGCCCCCGCCTTTTTCGCCGCCTTCATTCCTTCGATGATGAGCTCACCGGTGGTTTCTGACAATGCGGCGAAGATGCCGCCGCTGTGAAACCAGCGAACCCCACCGGCAAAGATCTCATCCCAGTGAAAGTCTCCCGGCTTGAGCTGTGCGGCCGCTTCATTCGAACGGTTGTAGAACACCACCGGGGCACGGACACCCTGCCCGCGGTCACTGTACACGGTTGCCATATTGGGACCAGTAACGCCATTGTGCTTGAAGTGCTTGTAGAACGGCTTCACCCCCATGGCGCGTACCCTTTCGGCGATAAGGTCGCCGACAGGATAATCAACCATCGCGGTCACGATGCCGGTATTCAATCGGAAGCAATCCGCCAGGTTGGCGGCAACATTGAACTCACCGCCGCTCACATGGATATGGCACTCCGTTGCCTTGCGAAACGGGATGATACCCGGATCCAGACGATGCACCAATGCACCGATGGAAACAAGATCGAGGGCAGCTTCTTTACGAATGGTCAGGCCCGTACTCATTTTCCCCTCCCTTCCTGAGGGTCATGCATGAGGGATGAAACGATAACAGGATGTCTCAATAGTACTGTTCTCTTCATAGCAATGGTAATCCTTTCTTTCAGAGTAGGAACATCAATGGGCCTGGTATCCTCCTTCAAGAAGCACCTGCCAACCGATAGAGCACCTGACCCGCATTTTCCACAACGAGGACATCTCCATTCTGTTTTTGCCGCCACGCGTCGAGGTTGATCGATCGGTGGTCACGGAAGCCGAGGTTCACTCCCCGACACGACTCCTCGAGAATGGCAGAAGCGAGTGTCACGTTGATGCGCGGCCGCTCAACGCCCCCTTCAAAATTCCCGTCTCCCCTCACATTGGTCGAATGAGCGAGAATGAGCTTGGGCTCCCGGGAAAAACGCTCCCACTGCTTCGTAAAATATTCCAGGACATGGTACCCAAGACGTTGGATGAGCGGGCCATGGACGAAGGAGAACTCCCGGATTTGTGGCCCGAAGATGATCAACTCGCCTCCATCGGCAACGATAGGCTCGAGCTTGTACATCGCCTTTCCACCCACCCAAAGTTCTTCGTACATGGGGGGAGTGATCGCCAGGATGGTCCGGTAGGGTTTCTCGACATACTTGATATGAAGTTTTGCGGAATAGTCGGCGGCGCGGGACCAAGCCTCCCTGGGCTCCCCCACGAACAGGCACATCGGTTGGTTCTGGTCGTTCACGGCATAGGCGAGGCAATCCCGCGGCGTGGCAAGGAATTCCACTGCGCGGTCAATGACACGGCGTGTGAGGGTATCCTTGACTCCGTTGACCGCAGTATTAGTGATCGTTGCCGCGAGCCAGTGGAACGTCTCGACAACCTCGAGGCCGGCTATCCCGGGAAAAAAGTATTTGTTTCCCCCGGCAAATCCCATGGCCTCATGGGGCACGACCGGCGTAATGAGCAAGATATGGTCGTACTCCACCGCCTTGCGGTTGATCGTGACGTCGATGGGGGTGGAGAACACTCCGTTCGTCAGCCGCAGGATCTCCTCCGCAGGGAGTTTACCGATGGTCACGAGTTCCGGGAGGTTCCAGTGCTCGTGGTTGAAAAACCGGACCCGTGAATACTTCTCGCGATGGTCTTCCGCCGTGATCCCAAGATGTCGGTAAATCCGTTCCGGTTCCATCGGGGCGTGCGTACCGGTGGCGATGAGAAAATCGAGAGCCGCTGTCCTCGAAAGGAGAAGGTCACAGACGATCCGGAAAAACAGTCCAACCTTCGCATGGCGCGTGTGGTCCGGGATGAGTACGAGGACCCTTTTCCCATCGAGAGAAATCCGGGAGAGCGCCGCTGCGCAGATCTCCCTCACCTGGGTATCATCCAGGGGTTGTTCGAAGGAACCTTTCCCCAACACGGCGCTCATGAGTTTCCACCCCCTTTCGCGGCAACGACAAAGCCCAACTTTTCCAGGACCTCCCGGGCTTCGTTCTGCCCCCGGCTCAGGAAGACGGTGCGCTGAGCAAATTCCCTCCGAATCCGGTACTCCGCCCGGAGCTTCATGAAGTAGTACCCCCGCTCGTCTTCATTCTTCATTTCTATTCTTCTCAGGAACGTGTCGTCCAACTCGATATCATACGCGTACTGAACAGCGCGCCGGACAACCTGGGCCGGATCGGAAAGGGTGGCCGGGATTTCAATGCCGGGGAGGTCCCCTGCTCCGGCCTTCGAACCGGTGTTCCAGTCGGCACTCACGTTGAGAAACCGGCAAGCCTCTTCATACACCATCTTTACGGCGTTCAATTTTCCATCCAAAGAATACCCCGCGATATGGGGCGTTCCCAGTGTCACCCTCGCCAGCAAGTCCGTATCGATTGCGGGCTCACCTTCCCAGACATCGAGCACAGCCCCCGAGAGTTGCTTCGACACAAGGGCATTCGTAAGGGCCGCTGTTTCCACGACGCCTCCGCGCGACGTGTTGAGAAGCACAGAGGAAGGTTTCATGGCCCGTATCCGCCGTTCATCAAAAAGGTGGTAGGTTGCGTCGATTCCCGACTTTGTCAGCGGCACGTGGAGCGACAAGAAGTCGGATTCCATCAGGCGATCCAACGGCAGAAATCTTTCCTCGCCGGTCTGGCGCGCACGGGGAGGATCGTTCAGGAGAACACGCATCCCAAGTGCTTCCCCCGCCCATGCCACCTTGCTTCCCACATTCCCGACACCGACAACGCCGAGAATTTTCCCTTTCAACGATGTCCGGCTGCGGTGGGACCAGGTGAGCAGTGCAGCCGTCACGTATTCAGCCACCGACGTGGAATTACTCCCGGGCGCGCTGGCAAATGCAATTCCATTCTCCTGAAGGTAGTCAAGGTCGATATGGTCGGTGCCGATGGTCACCGTCCCGACAAACCGGACACGGCTTCCCTCCAGCAACTCACGATCCACCCTTGTCTCAGAACGGACGATCAAAAGGTCAGCGTCACGGACAGTTTCCCGGTTTACCGCGTTCGTCTCAAGAGCGAGAACGTCCCCAAGGCGGGAGAAGGTCGCGACCACGCCAGGCGTGTTCCTGTTAACGACGATCTTGAGGTTCGTGCCACTCATACACCAGCAAAGGCTGAGAACCCGCCATCGACGGGGACAACAATGCCGGTCACAAATTTTGAACCGGGCGAGAGAAGCCATGCGACCGTTGTCACGAGGTCTTCCGGCTCTCCGAACCTTCCGAGCGGCGTGTGCTCGATGATCTTTTTGCCTCGGGGGGTAAGGGCGCCGGTTTCCCGTTCCGTCAGAAGGAACCGGTTTTGCTCGGTCAGGAAAAACCCCGGAGCGATCGCGTTGACACGGATGTTCGGAGAGTACTCCTGCGCCATATGGATGGCCAGCCATTGCGTAAAATTGCTGATGGCCGCCTTCGCCGCCGAATATCCGACGACACGCGTCAGGGGTTGGAACGCACTCATCGAGGAGATATTGAGAATCACCCCCTCCTTCCGTTCGGCAAAATACCTGCCGTACACCTGGCTCGGCAGGATCGTCCCCAGGACATTCAGGTCCATAACGTATCGCAGGGCTTCCTCCGGCAATTGAAAGAACGGCTGCTGGGGATTGGTCGTTGCCCTGGGGTCGTTCCCTCCTGCCCCGTTGATGAGCCCGTCGATGCTTCCGAACGACTTCAGGACGGTCCCAAGAGAGGCGTTGACGCTCTTCAAGTCAAGCACATCGCATTCCACCGCAACGGCTCTCGAAGCATCGACATGGAGATCTTGAAAGAGTTGGGTGGCTTTCTCTTTCTTCCTGCTGAGAATCGCCACCTTTGCGCCCCAAGTCAGGAGCGCCTCAACGATCGTTCTCCCGAGAACCCCGGTTCCCCCGGTCATGGCAAAAACGCGGTCATTGAACTTGTGTAATTCAGGGATTGATTTCACGGTCGACTGTTTTCCTCTTTTCGTGACGGGCTTGCTTGAACTTTCACCTTGACGACAATGCCATTTACACTGAAGCGCCCGCTGCAGCAGTATTGCGGCGTGGACGGCTGAGGTTTTCTTTCCCGACAAACAAGGGGAGCACGTGGCGCTGAAAAATGTTGAGCGTCACGTTGGATTCTATGACTGTCCGATAGTCCCGGAGAAGACCCAGGTAACGCTCGCCCATTTCGGCCGCAATCCGAAAACTGACATGGACCAGTTGTCTGAAATTCACATTGTAACCCGGTGATAACTGATTATGCTGAAGGGCCTCAACGTACTCCCGGGAACTCCAGCGTGCGACTTGCTCCGACGATGGGAGTTTCGACTTGTCGATCTCGATGACGGACAAGTACGGTTTGCACATTTCATCGTAGCGGGTCAGAGCCCGGCCGTAGAGTTCCTTCACCAACGCCAGCCCATCCCCTCCGGACGCCGCCAACCCGATCACCTCTTCCAGCCACGTGGTGCCGGCGGTCTTGAGGTGGAGCCCCGCATCGAACTTGTGAATCGCCTGGTGCATCAAAGGATAAAGGGAAAATTTGTCACTGCCGGAATGCACGCTCAGTTTCAGGTTGCGCGGGAGCCCGAAGGTCCTAACCGCGAACGCAATGACCGCGAGATCATCCTCGAACTCCTTAGCAAATTGCTCCTTCTCTCCCACATAGTCGATCCCTTTGAGGAATGAGCCGGAAAACTTCGGCGCAATGGTTTGGATGGGGATGCCTTCGCGGGAGATGGCGGCGAGGATAAACAGGAGCTCGCCGGGCGTTTGCGGCGCGTTGGATTCGTCGACCGATACCTCCGGGACAAATGCATCGCTCCTTTTCTTCTCCGCGATATGCCGGTACACTTTCCCTGCCTCCCCGATCGCCCCGAGGTATTTTTGGGCGAGCGATTCCAGAAGTTTTGCGGTCACGACGATCGGTGCCGAAATGCCCGGAATATTGAAGGTCCCTTTGAACTGCTCCATCGCCTTCATAAACGCAGCAATGGACTCGGGCGGAGAGGGTTTCCCAATGTAGTCCGCAACATCGATGGTGAAAAAATCGGAGGATTCCAGGAAGCGATCCACCGTGGCGAGACCGATGTGATCGGCATCGACATAATAGGAGTGTTTCCATCCGCAGCGTTGGACGGCCTCCTCGGCTTCTTTGCGCGCATCCTGTGGGTTTGTACGGATAATTGAATGCTCACGGTTAGATTTATTCCAGACAGGGACCACCCGAACCCCCATGGTTTCCGCCTCCTGGAGCGCCCGCACCTGGGCTTTCCCCTCCATGCCGAACCTGTCGCCAACCCCTATTGAATATTTCTCGAGTTCCATTTCAGTCACTTTGTGTTGTATCGTTCCATCAATGCGCCACTCCCCTTCGTAAGATTACATCAAATCCTTCATACCGACGGCATCCATATCGGAGAACTCCTGGTTCTCTCCTCCCATGGCCCAGATGAACGAGTAGTTCTTGGTTCCTGCCCCGCAATGAACTGACCAACTGGGGGAGATCACTGCCTGATGATTACGGATGATGAGATTGCGCGTCTCCGTCGGGGTTCCCATAAGATGGACGACCATGGATTCCGGCTCCAGGTCAAAATAGAGATACACTTCCATTCGCCGCATGTGCGTATGGGCCGGCATCGTGTTCCAGATACTCCCCGGCTCCAGTTCCGTCAACCCCATGACAAGCTGACAGCTTTTGGTTCCTCCTCCGTGAATGTACTTGTAAATCGTCCTTTTGTTGGCCCCCTCCATCGTTCCCAGAGGGGTCCGATCCACATCGGCATGGCGAATGTGCGTTGTCGGGTAAGAGGTGTGAGCGGGAAACGAGAGGAAAAAAAACATGGCAGGCTGGTCGGGTTTGACACTGGCAAACTCGATCTCCTTCACCCCTTTTCCGACGTACAGCATGTCTTTCTTTGCCAGCCGGTAATCGGCACCGTCAACACTTATGGTTCCTTCACCCCCCACGTTGACCACACCGACTTCCCTCCTCTCCGTAAAATAGTCTGCGGCCATTTCCTTCTTCGTTGCAAACAACTTCACCGGAGTCGCGGTGGGAACAACGCCGCCGACGATCGCGCGATCCGCATCGCAATAGACCATCGTGAGTCCCCCGTGCGTAAAGAGCTTTTCAACGACAAACGATTTGCGCAATTCCTCTGTCGTTAACCGCTTGTATGACTCAAGGTTCGGTAGATATCGGACTTCCATAGTGGTTTCCTTTGGTGCTGGTTGTACGACGGTGCCCCGCAAAACAATCCCGCTCGTTCGTGGACCAAGCCTTAGCGGGCCATCCAGCCGCCGTCGACGACAAGGATGTGGCCGTTGATATAGTTCGACGCCGGCGAGGACAGGAACACGGTTGCCCCGACAAGATCCTGCGGTGTACCCCAACGGGCAGCGGGGATACGGCTGGAGATCTCCGCGAAACGTGTCGGGTTTTCACGCAACGCTTTCGTATTGTCGGTTTCGATGTACCCCGGAGCGATGCCATTGACCTGGATGCCGAACTTGGCCCACTCGTTCGCGAGCGCTTTCGTCAGTTGCCCCACCCCTCCTTTGGAAGCGGCGTACGCCGGCACCGTGATCCCTCCCTGAAACGTGAGAAGGGAAGCAATATTGATGATCTTCCCCCCTTGGGCGGAAGCAA
>JACPUH010000068.1 GCA_016192345.1 Ignavibacteriales bacterium
AAGCAACCGACCCGTCTCTGAAGACGGCATACGTCGACACCATGCTCCACCTGTACGACTTGGGGATCAAGCATGTCGCGGACCGGGCAGGAGCACTCTGGTTGCAGAAAGCGTACGCCTTGGAGAACTACTACCCGGATAAGGAACAAGAAGCTATTGCTGCCTACGAGAAGACGCTGGAGATCGACTTCGATGGAACCGATTTCGCCTATATCGACAGGCTGGGAGCCCTCTATATAAAGAACATCCCTAACGATGCCTCTTCTAAGATGAAAGCGGTGGAACTCTACCGCCGGGTGGCCGAGAAAGACCCCACCAACCAAACGGTCGTGGATCGCCTGCGACGCTTGATCACGGATCCCCGGGAGCTCATCGAACTTGCGGAGAAGAAACTGGCAACAGATCCGGAGAACATGGAGTATCTCTGGTCGACGGCGCAAGCATACATTCAGGCCGAGCAGTTTGATGGAGCTGAACGTTACCTGAACAAGCTCGTCAAGAAGGCACCCACCACCGTCAACTATTGGAACGAGCTCGGCAAGGTCTATTTCCGCGATCGAAAATTCCGGCCGTCCATCGATGCCTATGAGTCGGCGCTAAAGTTGAATCCGGCGGTCAAAGAAAACTATTTGAACATCGCGTGGTGCCACCGGGAATTGAAGAACTTTGAATCCGCCCGCACGTATGCCCAACGCGCAGCCCAGCGGGAACGCGGATGGGGGCGCCCGTATATGGAGATTGCGGAGATCTACAAATCCGCCGTGGAAGATTGCATCATGAACTCCAAGGAGGGCGACTGGGCGAAGATGGATCTCAATGACAAGCTGGTCTATAAGCTTGCGCACGAATCGTATCAACGGGCAAAATCAGTTGAACCGGGCATCGCCGGCGAGGCCGACCAACGAGCCCGCGAGTTGAGCACCTTAGTCCCAACCCGGGAAGACTATTTCTTCCATCGCGACAAGATCAAGGATGGCAAGTTGGACATTCAGGGTTCCTGCTACACCTGGATCAAAGAAACAGCCACCGTTCCACGATAACCCCCCAAACCTATGTTAGCCTTGGCCAGCGACCACGCAGGGTTCGAATACAAGGAACGCATCAAGACCTTGCTGAATGGTCTGAACGTGCCCTACCAGGATTTTGGGACGGGCTCGAGGGACTCCACCGACTATGCAGATTGGGGCCATCGAGCCTCCGAGGCGGTCTCCTCCGGACGGTGTGATCGGGCCATCCTGGTGTGCGGAACGGGCATTGGCATGTCCATTGTGGCAAACAAGCACCGGGGGATCCGCGCGGCCGTCTGCGAATCGGTGACCGCCGCCCGCCTTTCACGTCTGCACAATAATGCCAATGTTCTTGCGATCGGGGAACGCATCACGGGGTGGGAGGCAGCGGTGGATATCATCACGACATTTCTCTCGACCTCCTTTGAAGGAGGACGCCATGAGAAAAGGATCGAAAAGATTCACTCCCTGACAAATCTATGAATGATGGTCGACCATCCACCCTCGGGTAACACGGCCAGCAAGGTTGTTTGAACCCCCTTCAGGATCAAGACCCATCGATACAGACGTACAGCTCTCTTCCACAATATTGCAGCAAATCCCGGGTGCGTCGGAAGCACCCAATCCTTCAATGCCGGTGTACAACCGGTTGGCCTGTTAAGAGAATAATCACCCTTTCCCACGTATGAACAACCTTCATTCCACCGACCCCCAAGTCTCCGCAATCATTGGCGGCGAACTCGACCGCCAGAAAACAACCCTGGAACTTATCGCCTCCGAAAATTTCGTCAGCAAAGCTGTACTCGAGGCCGCCGGCACCGTCCTTACCAACAAGTACGCGGAAGGATACCCGGGGAAGCGATACTACGGCGGATGTGAGTTTGTTGATGCAGTGGAAGACCTTGCACGCGATCGGGCCAAAGAATTGTTCGGGGCTGAATACGCCAACGTGCAGCCCCATTCCGGCTCCCAGGCCAACATGGCCGTCTACTTCACCTTCCTCCGACCCGGCGACAAGGTGCTGGGAATGGACCTTTCCCACGGGGGGCACCTGACCCATGGTTCACCGGTCAACTTCTCCGGCCAGTTGTATAATTTTGCCGCCTACGGTGTAAGCCGGGAGACGGGGACTATCGATTATAACGCCGTCGCGGACATCGCCCAACGCGAACGGCCCAAGATGATCACCGTCGGCGCTAGCGCATACTCGCGGAATATCGATTATAAGGTCTTTCGGGAAATCGCAGATCGGGTCGGCGCCTTCCTCTTTGCCGATATTGCCCACCCTGCGGGCCTCATCGCCAGCAAATTGTTACATGACCCGTTGCCGCATTGTCATGTAGTTTCCTCCACCACGCACAAAACTCTGCGGGGGATCAGGGGCGGACTCATCCTGCTGGGAAAGGATTTTGAAAATCCCTTTGGTGTCGTTGCACCAAAATCGGGACGGAAGAAAATGATGTCGGAACTCCTGGATTCCATGGTGATCCCGGGAATTCAGGGCGGACCCCTGATGCATGTGATCGCCGCCAAGGCGGTCGGATTCCATGAAAACCTCCGGCCGGAGTTTGTTGCCTATTCCCGCCAGGTCATCACCAATGCAAAAGCTCTTGCGGAGGCCATGATGCGGCGGGAGTTCGGCGTCATATCGGGTGGGACGGATAACCACCTGATGCTAATCGACCTGCGAAACAAAAATGTCACGGGGAAGGATGCCCAGGAAGCGCTTGACCGCGCAGGCATCACGGTCAATAAGAATTCCGTCCCCTTCGACGATAAGTCCCCGTTTGTGACAAGCGGCATCAGGATCGGAACGGCAGCAGTAACGACGCGGGGGATGAAAGAGCGGGAGATGGAGACGATCGCCGCGCTGATCGATCGGATCATCAAAAACATTTCCAGCGAGTCCGAGCAGAGTGGTGTACGCTCCGACGTGCGCGCTCTCTGTGGTTCCTTTCCGCTGTACTCCGATATCACCATTCCAGGGCGCTGATGCAAATCCCCCTGAGGACCACTCCCCCATGTTTTTTCGACTCCCCGGAACGAGTTCCTTGAAAAACCAACAACAGGAAATGCCCTTCCTTGAACACCTCGAGGAACTCCGTTGGCACATCGTGAAAGCCGTTGCGGGGTTGCTTATCGCCACAGCGATCTGCGGAGCGTATTCGACGTTCATCGTGCAGGATATTCTGCTGACGCCGTTGTTGAAGGTCGGCTTGAAACCTCAGGTCCTCGCCCCGTACGGTATCGTGTTGCTCTACATGCAGGCAATGCTGATCTGTGGATTGATCCTGAGCATGCCAAACACGCTCTACTGGCTCTGGAAGTTTATTGCTCCCGGCCTCCTCCCGAAAGAACGCCGTTACATTTCGGCGATCGTCGGGTTGACCTCGATTTGTTTCTTTGGCGGAGTCGCGTTCGGATACTTCGTCCTCGTTCCGACCGCATTGGAATTTTTCGCAAACTTCGAGACGGAAAATATTGAACTGAATGTCTCGATTGACCGTTACGTGAGCTTCCTGCTCGCCCTCATTTTTGGCTCGGGGCTTGTCTTTGAGCTCCCCATGGTCTCTTATTTCCTCTCCAAGCTGGGGATCCTCACACCCGCCTTCATGCGGCATTACCGGAAACATGCGTACGTGGCCATCCTGATCATCGCGGCCGTTATCACCCCCTCCCCCGACGCGGTCACCCAGCTTCTCCTAGCCGGACCGATGGTCTTGTTGTACGAACTGAGTATTTTCATTTCGAAATTTGTGAACATGAAACGGGAGCGGGCGGCGGCAGTCGAGGAAGCAGGGCAAGGCAAGGAGGGCTCTCCATGAACGAGACACGTCGGAAAGTCGCCCCATCGCTCGATTCCATCAAAACACCGGTCGAGGCTGAGCTGAAGCAGTTCAACGGCTTCTTCCGGGAATCGATGCGCTCCAAGGTGGGTCTGGTCGATCTCGTTGCGCGCTACCTCGTCCGTCAAAAAGGAAAGCGCGTTCGACCGATTCTCGTGTTTCTCAGCGCCAAAGCCTGCGGACGCGTCAACCAGAGCACCTTCCGTGCTGCGACGCTGGTGGAGATTCTCCATACGGCAACGCTTATTCACGATGATGTGGTCGACGATGCCGATACGCGCCGCGGCCTTGCTTCCATCAATGCGGTGTGGAAGAACAAGGTGGCGGTGTTGATGGGGGACTATTTGCTCTCCCGGGGCCTTCTCCTCGCGCTCGAAAATAACGACTCGTACTTCCTGCACTGCACTTCGCGCGCGGTGAAGCGGATGAGCGAGGGGGAACTGCTGCAGATCCAGAAATCACGGCAGCTCAACCTGGACGAGGCGACCTACCTGAACATTATTGGCGATAAAACGGCCTCACTCCTCGCAACATGTACGGAAATCGGGGCCGCAAGCTCCTCGGACGACCCCGAACAGCGCAGGCTTATGAGAGAGTTCGGTGAGAACATCGGGATGGCCTTCCAGATCCGGGACGATCTCCTTGATTACCAGGGACGGAAAAGCATCATCGGCAAGCCGACCGGCATCGATATGAAGGAAAAGAAGCTGACCCTGCCGCTCATTTACGCCCTCCATCAGGGCAACCGGAAGGATGCCAAACAAGCGCTGAAGCGGATTAAAAACGGAGCCCGCCAAAAGGACATCGAGTGGGTGGTGGAGTTTGTGGAAAATAACGGCGGGATCGACTATGCAAAATCCAAAGCGGAAGAATACTCGGAACGTGCGCGGACCGCTCTGGCACCATTCCCCGATTCGGAAGCAAAAGAGGCGCTCCTGGAGTTTGTCGATTTCGTGATGGAGCGAACCAGCTGAAAAGAACGCGCGAAGCAGACCACATCATCCCATAGCCCATCCCTTGATGGGCTTATTCTTTTATCGGCACTTCACAGCTTGATAAATTCGCGTCCTCCAGGCCGCACCACAAGAACCGGGCAGGGAGCGTGTCGGACAACTTTCTCAGCGGTGCTTCCAAACAGAATATGGTCGACACCGGTGTGACCATGCGTCGAGATGATGATCAGGTCGATCCCCGTTTCTTCCGCATACTGGTCGATCTCATAGAACGGTTTGCCCGTGCGGATGATTTTCCGGGCGGGAACACGACCGGCAATTTCTTTCCCGATCATTTCGTCCAGCTCGTCGGCCCCCCGCTTCCGAAGTTCATCCTCGACATTTGGAAAGCCCACCTGACCGAAGCTGAAGTCGGCCGGGTACATTGTCGGTTCAACAATATAGATCAGGTCGATGGAGGCCGCAAATTGCTCCGCGAACGGGATCGCATACTTCAGGGCGCGTTTTGAATGATCGGAGAAATCGACGGGGACGAGAATGCGGTTGAGGTGGATCGCCGACCGGGTGGACCGGCCGGGCCGCCTGGTAGAAGAGCCCGCAGGGCGACGGGACGGGGTGAGTGAACGGGATGAGCTTTTACGAGCTGTTTTCTTTGCCATCGCACACCTCCTGAAACGAAAGCCCTCAGGGCTTGAAGACCCTGAGGGCTTGATCCCAAGTTAGTCGTACACAAAGTTCAGCCAGTTGTACGGATCGTTGCCGTTCTGGACCACATCAAAGAAGAGCTTCTGGAGATTGCGCGTCACGGGCCCGGGCTTTCCCTCTCCGACAATATTCTTGTCAACGGAGCGAATCGGGGTGATTTCCGCGGCGGTTCCGGTAAAAAAGATCTCGTCCGCAGTGAAGACCATCTCGCGCGGAATGTTCGCTTCGACGACGGTATACCCGGCATCGCGTGCAAGCGTCATGACCGAAGCGCGGGTAATTCCGGGAAGCAGCGCAGCAACCACGGGAGGAGTATAGACGATGGTGTCCTTCACCAGGAAAATATTCTCACCGCTTCCTTCGCTGATGTTGCCGGTGGTATCCAGTGCGATCCCTTCCGAAAAGCCGTTGACAATCGCATCCATCTTGATGAGCTGGGACCCGAGATAATTCCCCCCGGCCTTCGCCATCGCCGGGATGGTGTTTGGTGCAGGACGCTGCCAGGAAGCGACCGTCACGTCGATCCCGTTCTCCAGAGCGGCAGCTCCCAGGTAGGCACCCCATTCCCACACCGCAATCGATACGTCCACCGGACATCCCAGCGGGTTGACTCCTACGTCTCCATATCCCCGATAGACAAGTGGACGGATGTAACATGCTTCCAGCTTGTTGGCCCGGATGGTTTCCTTGACCGCTCCCTCGAACTGGGCCATCGTATAAGGAATCGGGGCACGGTAAATTTTCGTCGAATCGTACAGTCGCTTTAAGTGGGAATCCAGGCGGAAAATTGCAGCCCCGCGTTTGGTCTTATAACAACGGATCCCTTCAAACCAACTTGACCCATAATGGATCACATGCGAAAGGATGTGGATCTTTGCCTCATCCCATTTCACAAGCTTTCCGTTCATCCAGATGGTGTCGACTTTGTTGATCGCCATAGAACGTCCCTTTTCGTTGAGAGTGAACAAACCGGTAATGGATTCAGACCGGTTTTTCGAAAATGCGGTACCTCTTGGTAATGGCCCCCTGCATCATTTCCGCGGATTTCACCATCCGCGTATTATCCTCGAGTATCCATCCGGCTTCCCCGTACCCGTATCCGAGCCGCTTGGCCCTGACCGCGGTCTCGTAAAACAACACTCCTCCCGCTCCCGTGTTCAGATACTCCGGCAACACCCCCAGCACAATGATCCGGACTAAATTAATTTCTTTCTTGCGCAAAAACAATTGAAATAGCCCGGGGAGGAGGCGCCCCTTTTTGTTATATTTGAGAGCGACATTGATATCGGGGAGCGAGAGGGCAAAACCGATGGTCTTTCCCTTCGACTCGGCAAAAATCACCAGATCTGGCACGACGACCGGTTTCAGGTCTGCTGCCAGCGCATCGATCTCATCGCGCGTCATCGGCACAGCCCCCCAATTCTTCGCCCAGGCGGCATTATAGACGTCCTTGATCAGTTCCACATCCCGCTGAAAGTTCTTCATATCCAGCGTGCGGAAGGAGAGGTGGTTGCGTTCTTTGACCATCGTGTTGACGCGTTGAAACTTCTCCGAGTACACCGTCTCCTGGCTGAGGAGATAAGAGTAAAGATCCTTCGCCTTCGCGAACCCGTACCCTTCCACCAACCGGACATAGTATTCCGGGTTGTAGGGCATCAGGACCGTAGGACTGAGATCAAACCCATGCACGAGGAGTCCGCATTCATCGTTCACCGATGGACTCAGGGGTCCGCGCAAGGAGGTCATCCCGTGACGGGATACGAACATCCGCGCGTCGTCAAAGAGCGCGTTGGCAACCGCCTGATCATCGATACATTCAAAAAAACCGAAAAACCCCACCCGGTCGTTATGTTCCTTGTTGTGATTGTGGTTGACAATGGCAGCGATGCGGCCCACCATCTCACTCCCTCGTTCCGCGATGTAGAATTCCGCCTCTGCATGCTGATAAAAAGGATTCTTTTGCTTATCCATCAGCTTTCGACGATCCATGAGCAGAGGCGGTACCCACGCAGGATTTCCTTCGTAGATTCTCCAGGCAAACTTGATGAACCGATTGCGATCGCTTCCCGTTCGAACCGGCCGGATGGTAATAGGATTCATAGTGTCGCCCAAATCTTGATGGATGGAAATGAAAAAAGCCGCCACGCCTCTCGCTCAGCGGCTTTTCTCTTGTGACTGAGGAACCAAGGGGCGTTAATGAATGACGTTCAGTTGCTTTCCGACTTGTTCGAAGATGTCAAGAATTTTGTTGAGGTGCTCATCCTCGTGCGTCGCCATAAAGCTGGTCCGGAGCATTTCCATTCCCGGGGGGACGCCTGGTCTGATAAAAGCATTCACAAACACCCCTGCTTCAAACAGGTGTTTCCACATCACCAGCACTTTTTCCGTATCACCGATAATGACGGGCACAACCGCGGAGTCATGTTCACCGACATGGTAACCCATCTTCCCCAAACCCTCGCGCATTCTACGCGCATTTTTCATCAACTTGTCGATCCGCCACGGCTCCTGCTCGAGAATATCCAAGGCAGCGAGAGCAGATGCGACGGATGAGGGGGTCGGGCTTGCACTGAAGATCAGTGCCGGCGCAAAATGCTTCAAGTAGTTTATGACAGAGCGATCCCCCACCACAAATCCTCCCAAGGAGGCGAAAGTCTTGCTGAACGTCCCCATCGTCATATCGACTTCCCGCTCGAGGCCATAGTGGCTCGCCGTCCCTCTTCCCCCCTTCCCGATCACCCCGACCGCGTGAGCGTCGTCGATGAGAATACGTGCATTGTGTTTTTTTGCCACCTGCACCATATTCGGGAGATCCACAATCTCGCCGGAAGTGCTGAACACACCGTCGGAGACGATGAGTTTCGGCGCTTCGGCGGGAAGCTTGGAGATCACCACCTCCAAATGCTTCATATCGTTGTGCTTATAGCGAATAATCGTCTGTGCCTCGTTGTCCACCATTGCATTGGCCCCATTGGCCATCAAATTGCCGGCGACAATGCAGGCGTGATTATCCTTGTCTGAAACAACATATTCGCCGCGTTGAACAAGGGTTGGGATAATACCTTGAGCGGTCTGGTAGCCGGTGCTGTACAACAGGCAATCTTCTTTCCCGAAAAATTTGGCCAGCCGGGCTTCCAGCTCAACATGAAGATCCAACGTGCCGGTAAGGTACCGCGAACCGGAACAACCGGTGCCGTAGCGCTCGACGGCACGGATGGCGGCTTCCTTGACTTTGGGATGAGTCGTGAGACCGAGATAGTTATTCGATCCCGCCATGATCACTTTTCTCCCCTCGATCATGACGACCGGTCCTTCACTCTCTTCTATGGCATGAAAATATGGGTAGAATCCACTCGCTTTCGTCTCATCGGCACGTGTAAAGGTTCGACACTTTTCAAAGAGATCCAAGAGCACTCCCGGGCTAAAAAATGAAGATGGGGATACAACGCTCCCCATTTTGCTTGTCAAAACTTTTTTGAATATACTCCTATTACCCTACAATGTCAATGAACCGTTTCAGCAATCAAAGCGGGAGGACGGCATAGCGAGTGCACTAGTTACCGGAGGAACCGGGTTCATCGGGAGTCATACGGTCGAGTTGTTACTGCAGCGAGGTTTTACCGTGCGCTGCCTAGTCCGTGCAACGCGTCAGGGGATGGGATGGCTGAAAGACCTGCCGGTTGAAATTGTCAAAACAGATTTTATGGACCGCGCCTCCCTCAGTCGGGCGGTTCAGAACGTTGACATGATCTTCCACATCGCCGGGGTGACCAAAGCGAAAAACGATGATGAGTATATCCGTGGGAATGTTCAGACAACCGAAGTCTTGCTGGGGGCCGCCTGCACAAACAGATCCCTTCAAAAATTTTGCTTTGTGGGAAGCCTCACAGCGGTAGGTCCCAGTCCGGATGGAACCCCTCTCACCGAAGATTCTCCATGCCACCCGATCACGGCATACGGACGCTCGAAATTGGAGGCGGAACAGCTTTGTCTTTCCTATCGTGACAAGATCCCGCTTGTCGTCTTGCGCCCCCCTGCCGTGTATGGACCGCGGGATCGGGATGTTTTCGAGATCTTCCGCGGTGTTCATCTGGGAATCAGCCCGATCTTCGGTAAAGAAGAAAAAACGCTCAGCCTTATCCATGGCGCGGATCTTGCTCGGGCCTTGGTCGAGGCAGCCATTGCAGAAAACACTACAGGACAGGTCTATTTTGCCACAGATCCGGTCGTCTATCGCTATTCCGATCTCGTTGGAACACTGGCGACAGTAATGAAAAAACAGCCCATAGCGATCAGGATTCCCCCTCTCCTTTTGCAAGGGCTTGCATCGGTTGTCGAGGGGGTTTCTTACTTCCTCTCTTCACCGGCTATCCTAAACACTGACAAAGCGCGGGATTTACTCCAGCCCCATTGGGTATGCAGCGGGAAAAAACTTCAGGAGGATACCGGATTTACGGTTTCCGTGCCGATCGAAGAACGGCTGAGAACAACCTACGCCTGGTATCGACAACACCGATGGCTCTAACCCGATGAAGTTTGGCACGAACCATCCCAGGTGATCGGGGTTGATGATTCCTGTACGAAAGAATGATCCGCGTGGCAGGGGTTTTTTCTTTCCGGGGGAAAGATAAAGGTATGAATACATCAACATTGCATATGGCCCTGGTGTTTCTCGGAGGCGGTCTCGGAGCCACTTCGCGGTATTGGCTCTCAGGCTTCGTGCATCAAAAACTCGGGAACGGGTTCCCATATGGGACACTCGCCGTCAATGCGTTGGGGTGCCTCTTGATCGGCCTTCTGATGACGGCCATGGAGGAGCGATTTCTTATGAACCCCTCGTTTCGTATTTTTTTTGCCATCGGAATTCTCGGAGGGTTCACCACCTTCTCCACCTTCAGCTTTGAAACGATCTCCCTGTTGCGTGATGGCCAGTTCCTTTACGGTTCGGCGAACATCCTGGTCAGCTTGTTCACCTGCCTGTTCGGAACATGGATCGGCATGCAAGCCGGTAAATTGCTCTAAAGAAAGGAAATGCCATGAAACTTTCCGGCGACGGCAAACTCTTACGCATTTTTATCGGCGAGTCCGACTCGGTCGACCATAAGCCGCTGTATGAAGCAATCGTGCATGCCGCGAAGAAGCAGGGATTGGCAGGGGCAACAGTGTTACGTGGCGTTCAGGGATTCGGGGCAAACAGCCGGGTCATCCACACAGCAAAGATTCTCCGTCTTTCAGAGGATCTTCCGATCGTGATCGAGATCGTCGATACCGAGGAGAAGGTCAAAAACTTCCTTCCCGAGGTGGATTCGCTGTTTCAGAGGGCGGGGTGCGGCGGGATGGTGACACTGGAAAAAGCGGAGATCATGTTTTACGCGCCCTCCGGACAAAAGAGTTGAGGCGACCTGCGGACTTCTTCGACCACCCCTTGATCAGAAAATATCGAACAGAAGGTACATAAGTACGGCAACAAGCCCCGACATTGGAATTGTCAGGAACC
>JACPUH010000069.1 GCA_016192345.1 Ignavibacteriales bacterium
CCCGCTTGTCGTGTGAGCGGGACGAGTCGAGGGATCCGCTTATCTTTCACTCCTTCCGATTTCCTTGTAAAATCTCTCCTTGTTCCTTACCCCCTTGATGCCGGAAAGATACTTCTGAATTTCCAGAAGAGCCTTGTCATATCGTTTCTGAATGTCGAGACGCAGAAAGGGGTTTTCCTTGTCGAGGTCCTCGCTCTTACCAACGATATCCCGCATTGCGAGGATCATACGCGCCACAGCCATCGGGTCGTATCCCGTTTTAGCCAGGAGAAATGCCGCCCCCCGATCCGCCTCTTGTTCATAGGCAAGGAGCCGCGGTTTATTGACGGTTTCATAGGCTTCGATCGCAAAATCCTCCAATTCCTCAACCACTTCGTCCGACACCTGGCCGGTTTCCACATCGAGCTCCGCCATGGCTTCATCCATCGCAATATTGTTCAGTCGGGCGCGTATCTCCTTCATCCCATGCTGATAGATCAGATGCATGATCTCGTGGGCGAGAACCGCGGCGAGCTCTGCTTCATCGTTGCACATCTCTATCATGCGCTTCGTGATAAAAATATAGCCCCCGGGCGCCGATGCAGTATGAACAGCCGTCTCCTTCGTTATATAAATTTTCAACGGCATATCGTATGCCCCCGTTGATTCCATCAGAAGCGCCGCAATAAGGTTGACATACTTTGAAAGCGCGGGATCGTTCAACAGCCCGCTCCCGGCAATGCGCGCCGCGATCCCCAGCCCTATTCCCTCCTCGGCGAGGGAGACATCATACTCCGTCGACAATCCCTCATCCGCCGGAACCGGTGCTTGTGCTCCGCGAACGGGCTCTTGTCCTGACATCCCCTGTTTAAACTTCAGGTATTCATTCGCCGTGATCTCTCCCCCCGCTTCGAAAAGGGAATCGACCGAAGGAGGACTCGTCCTTCCATATCGCACTGCGAATCCACGAATTGCCGCCGCCACCGCTGCCGGAGATGCCTTGGGCGAAAGCCACTCCGCCTTGAGCTCCTTCAGACCTTTTCCAGGTCTTTTATCGATCAGACAATTTTTCGAGATCCACGCCGTGAATTCCTCGGAAACGATGAGCCGGCTCAACTGGAAATTGATCCACCCTCCTTCAGCTTTGACCTTCGGAATGGCAACCCCTGCCGGCAACACCGCAAGGAGGTTGAAATAATTCCCCGGACCGTTTCGCACCTCGTTCTTCGACCGTTTCGTATACTCAACGGTCTGGGAGAGGCCGCTTGAGACGCAAACCATCATGGCGAGCAACAGAATTTTACCCATTATTTTGTCTCCATGGTAATGGTGCCGTCCCATTCGGGAGGCGGAGGAGAATTCAGATAATCCAGGCAACGCTTTTGATACAGCGCAATGGCTGAGTCATCCGGGGTTGCATCGTTCAGGGCTTTGAACGCCGTATGAGCCTTTTCAAAAGATCTTTGCAGGTGGAGCGCCAATGCAGAATCAAACGCCGCGGCGGATTTGATTTGCCCGGACGTGGCTTGTGACCGTTCCGCAATTAATTCGAAGACTGCGACAGAGCCCACTTTCCCTTTTACCTGAACTCTTCCCAGCTTACGGAGAAGGAATTGATCCTCTAATTGAGCCGCCGTCGACTCGCTGAGAAGGATGGAAGTCCCGAACAGTTTGTTTGCCCCTTCTAACCGCGAGGCAAGATTGACAGAATCCCCAATGGCCGTATACTCCAGCCGATCTTGCGATCCGATGTTACCGACGATCATTTTTCCCGAATTGATCCCGATCCGGGCCGCCAACCGCACATGGAGGCCAGCGTCTGCCTGATTGAGTCGAGCGATGCGCTGCTGGAGTTCCAACGCCGCCGCGCATGCATCGCGAGCGTGCTCTGGAGTACCGATCGGTGCGCCGAACAACGCCATCACCGCGTCCCCGATATATTTATCGACGAGCCCTCTTTTCGCCAGGATGGCTGTCGCGGCTTCAGCAAAATACCGGTTGAGCAAGGCGACGAGCTCCTGCGGAGAAACCTGCTCGCTGATGGAGGTGAATCCTTTCAGATCACAGAAAAGGACGGTGGCTTCGATTTCCTTGCCGGTCAGACCCAGACCCTCGGGGTGAGCGATGATCTCCTTCACGACCTGGGGACTGACATATTTGTTGAACGACTTGCGAAGGAGTCGCCGCTCCCTCCATTCCATCTGGTACCGGACTGCAGAGGCAAGCAAAACCGCCATAAGCATGGCCCCGACCGGGGCGATCAAATCGACCCATACGTTCGAAGTCTTGAACTGATCCATGGCCCACCAGATCCACGATCCTCCACTCACCAGAACGATCGGGGCCGAGACCCAGAGCGGCAGGAACAACATCGCAAGAGCCGCCGCAAGGGCAAGTCCCCCCATCCCCACAAGAACACCATTCAGCGGGATCCGCTTGAGGTAGTGCTGCTGCCGGAGATTGCTCAGGGCAGTGGCGGAGATCTCAACGCCGGGGTACGGTTCGTACCGGGTGAAAGGGGTGTTCTTAAGGTCAAACAGAGCCGCTGCGTTGGAACCGATAAAGACGATCTTATTTTTGAAAACCGACGAGGGGACCATGGGGCGCCTCGTCAATTCTTCACTCCGAGCGGAGGCAATCAGGGAGCCGACAGAATAATGTTTGAACGCGCCGTCCGGTCCCCCTTTACCGTACCAGGTCAGGAGAAAATTCCCGTTCCCGTCCAAAGGAATCGTGTCCTCCTCCGCCGCCAGGAAAGTTGGATTCAGCGTGAGGCGATTCGCTCCCCTGATCATGAAATGCGCTGCGAATGCGAGCTGAGGCAGGGGGTTGCCTTCATACGTCATGACCGGTACGACTCTGCGGCAAACGTCATCATATGTATCACTTACGTAGTTCGCAGCCCCAAGGGAGGCACTCCCCTGTTGAAACGACTCTATGGGGAGCAGAGCGTCCGAATAGTCGATGGATTCGCGATCAAGATCGGCAGTCTCAAGTCGAATCCCGATCTTTTTCGCGAGGGGATTATCTTCTCCGACGACATTGCTCGAGCGAAGGAGTTGGGAAGCAAGGACGACGTTGCCGGATGCTTCCATGGCACGGGCAAACTGACCGTCGGTTTCCTCGGCATCAGAGGAGAGCCGGTTGATGTCGGCGTCAGAGAATATGATATCGAATACGATCGCCTTCGCGCCCCCCCGATGGAAGTACCGGACAAGGGCCGCGTAGATATCACGGGGCCATTTCCAGACAATGCCGCTCGTTTTGAGAGCCTTGAGACTTTGCTCATCGATGACGGCGATGACAATATTGGTGTCGGCCTTTGCGGGATCGGCGTAGGCACGGAAACGGGCGTCGAGGGTTTGAAGCTCGAGCGGTTCCGTTACGTCGGTGAGGCGCAGGAGGGCGCTTATGCCGAAGGTGCAGAGTGCGATTAGCACCCCGCTGAAGAGTTTGCGAAGAACCTGAGTCATCTGCATGATTACTGAATAATGTCTGCTTGGCAACCTTCCGTATCGTCGAACCCGATAAAAATAATCACTGCAACGCCTTATCCACGCTCGCTTTGATCTCCTCCCCCACCTCCCTGCCAAGCCTCTGCAGGATTTTCATCCCGGCAACCTCGTAACTATTTCCCCCTTCCCGCTCATTATCCAGCGCCGCGCTCGCGATGATCTTGCCGCTTTTCACGTCGATCACACGGATCGTTACTGAGCCTGTGGTGAAGAAAATACCGGGGGTCGGGTTACTGCGCTCCTTCGTCATAACAATCCCGACCACCACGAAGTCGGCAATGTCGGAGACTGCCGAGATCACAGGATCAAAGTTTCCCCCCTCCACGGCACGGCTCAATTCCTTCGCCGGAATCTTCCTGAAGATCTGCGATTCCTCCACGATCGTATAGCGCTCACCAATCAACCTTTTCTGAAGTTCCTCCTGAACGGTCGATTTCGGGTTGGGTTTTCCCAGGTTCCACTCCACAACGTGGAGTGCAAGCTTCACGTTTGTCCGAACGCGCATGGTGAACCTGAAATCAGCGGAGATCCCGGTCCAGCATCGGGAAACCTCCTTTAACTGTTCTCCCAACATCTCAAGACCTTCGAATAAGAGACCGACGCGAATCGCATTCGTCGCCTCCCCCTGCGTTACCTCGTTCACCGCGATGCTGAACACCCCACGTTCGTCCGTTCGCAATTGCGACGGGAGGGAACCTTGGGCAGGAGAAACAAAAGAAGACTGAAGCGAGACCGAGTGTACCGGAACAACGCCCCGCGCGGTTTGAGCCGTGATCTTGCCGGTTAACGGGAGCGGAAGTGCGGCGTTTTTCTCAGCGACCTGGTTATTCCCGCCGGCGATTTCCATCCGGATCGAGCCGAGCAGGTTACAGAACTGCGTCTGCAAAAACGCCAACGAAGGCTCCTCACGCCCATCCCGGTCAATATCGCCGACAACCGTCTTCTTCAGGTAGCTTTCCGCAAGCATTATAAGTTTGCTGGCTTCAAGGTATTCACCGATCGCAAGCGCGATGTTGCCCTCTTCGGTCGCTCGCCGGCCGGAGGCAAAGAGGGTCGCTGCAGACTCCACCGCCGTGCGCAACCTCTCTTCGTAGCCCCGCTCCACTTCGCGTCGGGAGATGGCGGCATAGGCGTAGAACACCTTGTTCGCCTCGTCATACCAACGCTCGATGATGAGATTTTCGAGAACCCCTTCGGCGATCTGTTCCGTCGTGGATTCAAAGGCCGATCGAAGCTGGCTCTGGTTTCCCGACATAACTTCCGCCATGGAGTTCGTCGAGGTGCTGACCACATAGACGCGAATCTGGCTGAGGATATCGCTCCGTGCGCGTCCGGTTGCCCGCTGCCAGTCGTTGTCTGCGTTGCCGGTCCCGTAAACGATGCCCAAGCCCTGAAAGGATTCCGGCTTGTTTGGCAGGTTGGGCAACGACCTTGCCCAATCCGGCCGCTCCTGCCCGAAGAGAGAAATGAGGACAAGTCCGGTAAGAATTGAGAGACTCGATATTCGATTGAGAATCCTCATGGCATCATTGTGCAATGGTTGACGAAAGCATCTTGATGGCGTCGAAGATGTCCTGGTCCCGGCACTCTTCACAGATCACCTCACGGCCCGCGGTGACTTTGCCTGTCTCGACATTGAGTAACCGGGCCGTTAGCACCATCGTCGTTCCCAATTTACCGATGCTGCAGAGCAGGACATTGTCGGCATTGAGAAGCTTGCCGACCTGAACACTCGTTTTTTCATCGGTCAGGTCGCTCATCTGAAACTGCTGCTCCTTGATAACCGATTCTATTTGCTTCCTCTCGATCAAGGTGACGTAATCGAAGTTCGCAAGGGAGTTCGACAACGAGTTCAGTCCGATATCTGCGACCTCCTGTTGCATCCCTTTGGCCTCGAAACTGAGAATAGCCACGCGCACAGACGTTCCACGCCTCAAGGCGGGCTCGGTGCCGCTCGTGCTGCGGATCCTGCCGGCAAGGGAGGGCAACGACGACGTGGCAACGCTCGCCTCACCCCGAAATTGCAGTTTCCAGGTCGTGATATTCCCATCCTCGGCCCCCGCCGCCATCCAGGTATTATCCTCCGAAATGGCCAGCACCTTCGGACGTTCGCTCATCCTGACCGTGCTTCCAAGCTCTCCTTTGCGCAGGTCGACAAGCGTAATTTCGTTCCCATCCTCAGAAATAGTTGCAATATGATCGTTCCCGGGCCCCAGGGCCATCGCGGTGATCGTCTGTTGCGTTTTAATCCTCTTGACCTCGATCCCCGTGTTCCAATCATACGCCAGTGCGGTGTTTTCACTCACTAGGTCGCCCGGTCGCGCCATGCCTCGCAGTCCCCCTTTGGGGAGGGCGACTTCCTCCAGACCGACGACGAACACATTGGCCGCGCGGTTGGTCGAAGCGGAGTGGATGATGTTGCGGGCACCATGCAACTCGCCGCCGGAGAGGCTCACTTCCCGTAGTTGTTTGAGCGTCGTCGGGCTCCAGGAGACGACCTGTGCCAGCTTCGTGATCGCGAGGAGCTGCTGGCCGAGGCGGTCGAATCCGAGGAACAGGAGGTCGTCAATTTTCTTGCTTGCATTGATCGTGCCGTAAGGAAGCAAAGCCTTGAGGTCGATGATCTCAATTTCTTCATCCTGCGTGGCCATCGCCAGAAACTGTTTGCCTGCATCGAGTGCAATCTTGACCGGCCTTGCTTTTGCGCTGAACGTGGTACCTGCCGTCCCCTGCAGCAAATCGAAGATGTTCACCGTCCCACCCTCATCGACTGCCACGAACGATCGGTCGCCGCTCAGGAAACCGAGAAAGAGAATCGGCGATCGCATCGATGCTTTGCTGATCGATCGCTTCCCTTCGATATTCCAGCACTGAATGGCCCCATCATCATCCCCCGCGAGAAGGAGCTTGCCGTCGCCGGAAAATGCCAGCGCCGTGAGATCCTCGCGGTTCTCGGTTTGCCACCCGGCGAACGGGGCAACGAGGATATCCTGAGCCGTCACGCATAAAGGTAGAAACAACAGAACAAACAGGAACCACCCTGTTGAACCATGATAACGTTTCATAGGATCCATCCGGATTAACCAGCATGGCGGCAGTCCACCTGCCGCCACACCGAGACCGTTTAAGTTTAGAAGAGGAAGCTCAGGCCAAATGAGATAAGGATTAGTCCCCCTTCGGCATTTTCGTTCAAGGAGAAGAGATAGTTGCCGCTGACGTCGAACGCCGCTTTCTTTGTGAAATAGAACTTCACACCGGCGTTGATGCCGGCGGAGCCACTATCCTCTTCATCGTCGAAATCACTCTTGTAGTACTGAGCTCCGAAGTAAGGAACCGTGGTCGCATTTTCTGAGAGAAAGGAGTACGTAAGAAACGCCCCGGCACCGAACGTTGAGGTGGTCTCACTTTCCCCATCGAAACCGGTGGTCGTCACGATCGATAACGAGGGGGAGAATCCAATTTCGAGGTTGTCCGTGAAGAAGCTTCCGATTTTCCCTTGAAGCGTCCCCACGCCAATGAGGCCTTCCGTATCGGTAAAATAAAACCCCTGGAACCCGAGCTCGAGATCCCCCTGCTGTTGCTGACCCAGCAACATGGAAGGAACAACCAAGAATACAACGATCAAGCAACTGAGCAATGTCTTCATACAACCTCCCTTGTGTAGTTGTGATAGTATCCCCCTGCTAATGCAGAGCGGATGGCGCTGCGGAACAGATATCATTACTCCGCGTTCTCCAAAACAAATCTACCGCTGACCACGGATAACACACCGAGGATCAATATCTTTCTTTTTCATTTTTACTTTTTCATTTTTACTTGTTCCTACTTCTCCATCGTCGTCATCACCACGCGTGTCTCGGTCTGCATGGTGCCCGGTTTCACCTGCTTCATGCCTCGCGTCGATGAAAGGAACTTCTCAAGGTCTTCCTTCAGGAATTCATATCCATCGGATTCCACCGTCTCTTTCGGTTCAAACCGTTCCGTGCGTGCAAAGGCCTGCAGGAACTCCGCACCATACGGTTCATCACATTCAAATTCCGCGGGAATCTGAACCACCATGTTCACTTTCGACTCATCGATATAGTAATTATCGAGAAGCATTGTCCGCTTTCCATCGGCGAGGTGGTAGAGAAACCGGACATAGCACGGGAGGTTCACGCGGACATAGACGTTCATCCGCTCCCCTTTCGTGAAGATCAGATCATCCATCCCCTTGTTCGTCCAGACCTCAAGGCTCAATCCTCCTCCGACCACCTCGTCTTTGTTGAACGCCCGTTGATCATGAAACGCCGATTGAAAATTTTGAGGCTTGATGCTAAACCCGGTCCCTTCGGCGACTCCCGCGCTGGTCAGTGCTTCAGCGCTCCCGATGAGGCGGCCATCCGAAGTGCGCTGCAAGGTTACGCAAAATTTCAACCCGTCAGGCTGCTCCCAATAGGTCCCCTTCAGGACGTACGTCGCTCCGGATGCCTCCGCGAGCTCGCGCATCACATTCCGCGTCTTGGGCTGGAGACCATCGATCTGCTCGACCCGTGCCCACTTTGCCACTTCGGTTACTTTCCCATCAAGGACTTGTTTGAAATAGCGGGAAAAAGGACTCCCCATCCGCGTGTCCTGGTAGGTTAAAGGGGCAACGATGACCGCTGCCTCTTTCAGGCCGCTTTGCTCCTTCAGGTTATAAAGCAGGTACCACGCAAGGTCCTCAGGGCTTTTCAGAGGATGTTGCAAAAGTCTCTGTATCGACTCGCGCACTTCTGAGATGGGGACCTCATCCTTCGCCACAACTCCTTCCAGCTCATCAAACGCACTCATGGCCGCAGTTCTGCCCGCAAGGAGGATGGATTGGGCTTCTTCCAATTGCCGGAACAACGGGTAACACCCCAGGTACTCCTCCAGAGCCTTGCTCTTCATGCCGCTCGACTCGAATCTCCTCCCCGCTTCCAACCTCTGTCGAATCTCCTTCCGAAGTGCGGTCTCTTTTTCTCCATAACCGGTCGCCAGCTTCTCCTTCGCCACGAACGCCAACGCGTACGCTATTTCGTCATCCTCATCAAAAAATGACTCCACTCCAAGCCCCTGGAGCTCAAGGGAGCTGGAAGCCTGAAGCGCGCTGCTGAAATACGAACTCACCTTTTGATTCTGCTCCACCGTCGTCGATCCGATGGTGGACTGTATCCTCACCCGGATACTTTGGACCAGATGCGCCCGAGCGGCGTCGGCGGAGCGTTGAAGGCACTTTTCCCGATCGAGATCTTTTGTGACCTTGCTGATCCCAAACCCCGTCAGGTAACGCTGATCCGGATACCGCGAGCTCTTTCCATAACTCTTCACCCACTCCGGCGTCTGACCGAACAGGAAGAGAGGAACGACCATCAGCACTATTCCAATGAAGTATTTCATCAGCGACTGGAACCTAAAAGGTTTTCAAAATGGCATGAAAACAAAAAATTTTCCTTCGTGCCTTTGTGACTTCGTGACAAACATCTGGGATCTCGTCCCCACGGGACTTATTCAAGAAACTCCCAATGCGCAACTCTATCAGATTGATGAAAAACCTCGTTTCTTTTGTCCACGAAGTGCACAAAGGGACACGAAGGAAAACGGAAGTAATGAATCTTGAGCAAGAACAAAGATCCCTTAGTGATTCTTGGTGAACTTCGTGGATAATTATTCTTTCTTCCGCATCCTGTTAGTGTGACTTGGGCATTCTGACGAGCACGTAAAATATTTGCTTCCCGACATCCCTCCAGCGCGCAACGACCTGGAGGTTCCGCAGTGTCACGGCAACCTCTTCACCCCGTATCTGCTGTCCTTCCCGGGCAGTCGATTTTTCCAGGGCTTTGATCTCGATCAGCAATGAACGCGCAATGTTTCTCCTTGCCATCCTCTCCGCCTCAAGCCAGGAGTTCACCTCGTAAAAATAGGAGGGTGCCAGACCGACCCCATAGTGATACCCACCGTCGCTCGGCATTGACTCCGTCCATGCAGGAGGACTGGCCGGGACCACCATGAAGCGCCTTGCCTCATTCTCAAGTTGGCATCCCGACAATCCAAGTAACGCGGCCGAGAGGTCGCCATCGATAAAAGAATCGAGCACCGTGAGGCGGGATGGGGCGGACTCGCTTTCGAGAAGATTGTATTCTTCCCGGAAATCCGCCCCCAGCCAGAACGTCCCTCCCTCCGTCGTCCAGAACGCCTGTCCGCCGGAGACCCTCGTTTCCATGAGCCGCGCGTGGTTCTCGTAGCCGTTGCGGACGGCAAGAACAACGGAGGAATCGCGATAGTATGAGGATCGCGTATACCCCACCACCGGCCCCTCACACCCTAGACTTCCCGGATCGAGAAACCATCGTGGATAGGTCTGAGGAAAGAGCGATGACAGGGAGCTCAGCAACAAGCCGAAAAGGCATAACAGTCGACCTCTCAAGCATCCCCCTTATTGCTTGTTCTGTGCCTTCTTCCAATCCTCGTATTTCTGCACCTCGTCATCGAGTTCTTTGTACACCTGTGAAGCGCGGAACTTGGTGTACATCTGCTCGTTGTTCTTGATCTGCTGCATCAGGGCCTGGTTTGCCGCGCCCACCGGATACTCCACCAGAACATACGCGCGCCAGTTGTTGCCATCCTTCACGGTCTTCTGCTTCGCCACACGACTTCCCGACAAAGAAGTGGAGACGATCGTCTTGCTGGCGGACGTGAACATGTCCAGCAACTGGGCATTATTCGCCGTTCCGGTCTCCTCCGTGAATCTCTTTTGAAGTCCGTTGACCTTTGTTTCCACCATGCGGCCGACTTCCGTTCGCCCCCCTTGAGTTGCTTTATCAATTGCCAGTTGAAGATCCTGAGAGACTTGGGTGTTCGGGGCGTAGAAATAATTCGGATCGCTGGGGACATTCGAAAACCAATCGGGGATGTCGCCGGTGTCGGCCGATTGCATCGTTTTTGCTCCACCACCGCAACCGATGATGAAAACAGCGATAACGATGGCAAACAAGAACAGGAAAAGGGTGCGCATAGAACCTCCATCTATTGGTGAATGGTTGATAGATGATTAAGTGATTGAAAGAGATCCGTTTTTCTGTTTTACAGGTGTAACCTTATGGTATCACCCACAAGGACCCGCTCATCGTCTATTGCTTTTCCTGTGCGTAGTCTCGTGACACCGTTCCGCGTATCCTCTCCAGATCAGGTCTTTGGACGGCCGGCAGTGGTAATTGAGCAGGAGAGCCGAGCTGACGCGGGGGACCCGGCTCGTTTGCTTCACCATACTTACCGATGAGATTGTTCCACAGCGTTGCAGATTGATTATCCGTAAACGGGAGAATAAAATGCGTTCCTTGATTCCAATACGTATATGAGGTGGATGCACCAACCCAGTAGGCACGGACTTGAGTATTGGAATATGCCCGGTAATATCCGATTTGATAGGTCTGACCATCATTCGGAATCAGAATGTTGTCCATCGTCTGCGAGATTAAAGCATAGTTAACGTACACTGGCGAGAGGTTGCGGCTCCCCGTGTTGCGCATATACATGAAAAAATAATCGGAACCGACCACAAGATCGATCGAACGGGTCTTGAGTCCGGTAGTATTGAAGGTGCTCGACCACGACATAGTCAGACCTATGGCCGTGCCGCTCGATGTCTTTCCCGAGGTTTGGGCGGAATAACCGACAGTGCCGGGATTCGCCGAGAAGAGGAATGTCGACGTTGCAGCGGGTGTGACGAGTCTTGAACCAAAACCGACCACCGAGATCGTCATATCGGTCAGGACGGTATTCCGGATGTTCAGAGTAAAAGGAGTTTGAAGCACCACGGTTACCGCTGACGAGGAGCCGACATTATTGGCTTTATCATAAGCCTTTGCCATCAGTACGTGTGCTCCGTCGGAATACGAGTCCGTATTCCAAGAGAATTGCCATGGAGAAGTGGTGGCAGATTCTTTCATGATTCCATCCACGTAGAATTCGACTTTTGCTACTCCCGTGTCGTCCGTTACATTGACCTGAATCGTCACGGTTCCGGACACAAACGCTCCACTGCCCGGACTGGTGATCTGGACGGTGGGGGGTGTCTCGTCGGCTTCGACCGGGTTCTTTTTCTTACACCCGACAAATCCAAGCACCATCAATAAGACTGTACAAGAGACGCAGGCCCTCAGCGAATATCGCACGTAGTCCATATCTCTTCTCCTTTTTTTTCCGAGGTATCATGCTTTCGGACGTTCGTCCGGAGCAATCCTTATCTCGCGATGAAGACAAAATCACTCCCCGGCTCATTGCCGCCGAATTCCCCCGCCCGTGGCTCCGGTTTCACTTTTTCGACAAAGCTGAGGATCTCGTTCATCGTCAGGATCCCATCCCTTCCGCCATAGCTTCGAAAAGCCTCGAGGAACCTTCGCGTGAAGGGGGAATGCTGTCCCGGCCTGCCGTCCGGCACATACTCTTTTCCACCGGAAGTGAGGTAACGACGGGTCTTGAATTTCAATTTTCGTTCGATGAACTCGGTTTTCGTGACCTCTTTGTATTCATCCTCGCCCCGTAAATTTGCCGCGATGAGAGGATCGAACGTCCCACCAAAGCAGGCATCCACGACAAGAAAGATATGTCGGCAGGGAATGCTGTTCACCACCGTGCGGAGATTGGAGTGCGAGATGTAGCTTGTTTTAATGTCGTCCTTCAGTTTCGAGTCCTTTGCCACGAGATACCCATCGCCAAGCACTTCGTCAAACTGTCCATGACCCGCGAAGAAGATGAGAAGCTGATCGTTCTCCCCGTATTTCCTTTCAGCATACCTCCGCAGCGTGGAAAGTATATGGTCCCGGTCTGCGTTATCGAGGACTTCGGTGGTGAACCCGTACGACTTAATCAGTTCCTCCGCCACCGTGCGTGCATCATTCATCGGATTCACCAATCGGGGCCATTGATCGTATTGGTCGATTGCGATAAGCAAGGCAAAGTTTTTTCCCCCAACCTGCTCTTCTTCTCGCCGGACCGGGAGTGTGATGATCCCTTCGTTCCCAAGCCTGTCGGCGACCTTGATGACAATCTCGTTGTCCCCTAAGGCGAGGAGCCGGGTTGAAGTAAATTCCGCACTCTGAGCCGTGGGTTTAAAGGGGATCTCTTCTCCATTGATGAAAACACGTGCTATGCCGCTGGAGTCCTTGGCAAGACCCCTCAGGACCAATGAAGAGGCAGAGGTGACAACAGCCGGTCCACCGGAAACCTTCATACCCCTTTTGACAAAGTCTGCAGGCTCGAGGATTTCAATTGTTGGCGGAGTTATGTCTTTTGGGACGATAACTTCCTTCTGCTCGGGAATACCAAAAGAGCCGCTTTTTGTTCGCACTCGCACTTCTTGTGCGCACATACCCTCAAGCAACAAGGTAACCAGGAATAGCAACACCGAGAGTCTCTTCATAACGCCTCCAGAGACGATTCTGCAAATGATATCTGATCCAATAACTTTTTCATTGGTTCGGCCTTGCCGGAGGTCCCGGAAGTTCCGTCGAGGTTGGCGTCGATCCGGTCTCAGTTTTTGCCTTGTTTGTAAGGAGATACCCGGCTGCCCCTCCGGCCGCCACCACGCCTCCAAGAAGATAGTACAACCAACCGCCTCCGCCGGCACTCTCCAGGCGTGCCACGATCTCAAAGTAATATCCCTCCCCGGCGAGCCCTTGCGGAACGTCCCTTTTGTACTCCCAGACGATCTTTCTACCCGACCCTGCAGTGACCCCGTCCCCGATATTCCCGGAGACGGATTTGGGCGCAAGCCGGAACCTCGGATCGCCCTCCCTGAGGAGAACCAGCGAGACCGAATACATCTTTTCGGTAGGCCCAACGAGATCGAACATCACCGACACAAGATTCCCCTCTAACTTCCAATCCGGATTTGAGACCCGGATGGGAGTCTCCTGTTGAGCTCGCGGGAGTGCGAAAGCGTCAAATGTTAAAAGAAGAAACGAAAAAAGCGTAACGAGAGCTAAAGGACGCCTCGCAGAAAGCAATTTGTTCAAGACCATGAGAGCGGTCTCCTTATTTGAGCACAATCATCTTACGGACCTTGACAACCGCCCCATCCGCCACCAACCGGTAGAAATACATCCCGCTTGCGACTTTTTCACCCTGTTCGCTCACCCCATCCCACAAGAGGGTGTGGATACCGGCCGGGTAGGCCCGGTCGGTGATCGTTCGAATATGTTGCCCAACGGTGGAAAATACCTCCACCTGAACCCCTGCTTCCCGCGGTAGTGTGAATGTGATGGAGGTGGTCGGGTTGAAGGGATTCGGGTAGTTCTGCTCCAGGGCAAACGACTCCGGCACTAACTTTTCGACTTCCCCCTGCACATACGATCTCTTACCGACGATCAGCTTGAATTGCATCCGCTCGCTGACGGTTTGATAGGTATATTCATTTGTTGTTCGAAGGTCGATAGGGATGGTATTCGAAAGACTGAGAAGCGTAACGCCAAACTCCGGGGAAATATTTTCCATCCCGCGAACCGTGATCTTTGCTTTCGATAAACGGGGATTCGAGACCTCAAAGTCCCATACCTGCCCCTCTCCGAGCGAAGGACGGAAATCGCCGGCGAAGCGACGATACTCCTCATCCCATTCCGGCCGGTCGAAATAAAGGAAGCCCTGATCGAGAAACAGGGGGGGCTCCCGGCTATCCAGCTCATCCCGATCCGGAGAAGTTGAAGGGGCGATACCGATGTAATTTTCCCGGTCCGCATTGATATCCGATTCGAAGACCAACTGGAGCAACCAATCGACCGGCGGCGGCTTCTCTTCGCTCACCTTGCTGGAAGGGAATGGAAATGGGATTTTTAATTGCGCCAAACCGGCGGTTCGGTTGTCGAAATAGTATCCGGCAAACGGCTCAAGCGATGTGCTGGAGGCATACGTCCCGTTGTAGGCCAACGGCTGAAGTGCAGCGGAGAGACCATTGGCGCTTCTCACCAAAGCCCAGGGAACGCTCCTGTCAAAAGGATTGCCGATGATGTTCCAGCCGGTATGGAGCACAATGCCGTACGTTCCATCGGAACTGATTGATGGCATGGTGACGCTTCGAGACACTGTGAACGGCCCCTTCTTCAAAAGCCAATACCCCTCCCCTGCTTTCAACGATGAGCTGGAGGCGAGTTCCGTCAGGAAATTCGCCGATGCACCATTATCCTGATAGACGCGCCAGTCGGTTTTTTGAGAGCCGATGAGGATGTCACCGACCGTGAGCGAATTGATCACGCCCGGAATGCTCACCAGGCGATAGTCCGCGGAAGAAGTGGGGGTTGCAGGGAAACTGAGCGGCGATGGCATGGAAACTATCGCCGTGGCGACCGTGGTAAACGCGGACGGCGAGCTGTATAAGCTCGATCCTCCTGCATTCTTGGCTTGAACCCGCCAGTAATAGGATGCATTATTCGCAAGTGGTCCGATCTGTTTGGAGGCGGTTGTGATGGTGGAATCGTCGAAAACGAATGAAGTGAAGCTTAAGGCAGTGGAGACCTGCAGCCGATAGGTGCTCGCTCCGGTTGTCGCGGTCCAACTTAATGTCAAAGTCGTGGATTGATTGGCTGCGCCGTTGGCAGGCGAGGAAAGCGTCGGTGATTCCGGTGCCGTCGGTGTCGTGGCAACCGTGGTGAAAGTAAACGAAGAGGAGTAATTTCCTGACCCGCTGGTGTTTTTCGCCCGCACGCGCCAGTAATACAAGGTGTTGTTGGCAAGTGAACTGACTTGACGGGAGGTGGTTGTGATCGTCGAATCATCAAACACAGGCGACGCAAAGGAACTGCCGGTGGCAACCTGCAAGCGATATGATGTTGCACCTGTCGGGGCGATCCAGCTTAATGTCACAGTTGTCGACTGGTTTGTTGCGCCGTTAGCGGGAGTAACAAGAGTTGGAGCCGTTGGCGTCGTCACAAAGCTCGCAATCGACCCACGGGAGGAATCAGTGCTGTTTTGCGCGGCAATCCGAAAGTAGTACGTTGTCCCCGGGAGCAGCCCGCTCACGCCATCGGAAAACGAGACATTGGTCGTCGCTGCGAGAACCGTTTTTTTCTGCGTGGACAAAGGGGTCGCCAGGGTATTGCTGGTCCCATACTCGAACCAGGCGAGCGCATTCGTACCGTTCGGATTGACCGTTCCGTTCAATGCCGCTGAGGCTGAAGTCACCAAGGTGGCGTTGCCCGTCGTTGCTGTGGGTCCGGAGAGTGAGGGCCCACCTGCCTGGTTCGTTCCCCCGTACGCGCCCATATCGATCCGGCCGCCGTTCGGTTCCGGTTCATTACCAACAGGGTCGGCAGGATCTCCGACATTGAGGCATGCAGAGGTTGCACCGAGCCGGAAGTCCACATTCGCCGTATCTCTGAATTGGGGATTCAGCGAAATATCGCCGGTCCCCGGATTCGTGTCGAAGCCGGTATAGTTGAAGGAGTTTTGATAGACGCAGTTGTACGGCCTCACGGAAGCGGGGTAGGCGTTTTGTACCATTCCCCACGAGTTGAAAGCGACGATATTATTTTTTACCACCGGCGCACCCACTCCGGTCGTCCTGAACTCGATTGCGTAAGAACATTTCACGATCGTGTTATTGACGACTTTGGCCCCGCCATCCACTTGAATTCCCGCTGCAAAGGATCGCGTAACCCCCCTCACAATATTATGGCTCACAACCGATCCGTTGGTCACCTTGATGCCTGCGTCTGCAGGAATTCCCTTCCCATCGAACAGAAAACCGTCGATTGTTGAAGCGTTCAC
>JACPUH010000018.1 GCA_016192345.1 Ignavibacteriales bacterium
ACGTGCGGTTTGAATTTGTTTCCTCGCACGATGAGGGAGAGATGGTTTTTGAGGATCAGGCCAATGACAATCCCATCGAGGAGGCGGAGTTGGAGAGCCTGGGATTCTTCTCGGGCGATCGGGTGAAATTACGCCACATCGAACTGACCCCGGAGTTGATTGGGACCATGATCCGTCGCAAAGTTGACATGACCATGGACGCGCTGACCAAAGCATGGGAGTTGAGGCCGGACGGGGATCAGGATGCAGAGGATCAACTCTTGGATATTCTTGCCAAGACTCAGAAACTTCAGCGGGAGGTTAAAAAGACTTTTTCTGAAGAACGCATGAAGAAACTGGAACAGGCTTTAGAAGAGCCGGTGTCCCCGAACGAGAAAAAGAAACCCCGCCGTCCCGCCGCTCGGAAACGAGTCGCTCCCAAATCCAAACGAACAACCCCCGCCAAACCCTGGGCCAAGAAGCCCGCAGCCAAAACCCGTTCACAACGAGGCCGGCGCAAATAATGCTCGAGGAGAAGACGCGCGTCTGGACGATCCGCTCACTCATGAAGTTTGCCATCGACCACCTTCAGCGACGCGGAATTGATGAAGCACGCTTGAATGTCGAGTTGCTCCTCTCTCACGCACTGCAGTGTCAACGCATCGAGCTCTATACCAACTTTGACAAGCCGCTGGCCGCCGAAGAATTGAAGGCGTTTCGCTCGCTGTACGAGCGGAGGCTCAACCGCGAACCGGTGCAATATATCGTCGGAGGGGCAAGCTTCATGGGGATGCAGTTCAAGGTCGATTCCCGCGTGCTCATCCCGCGCCCGGAAACGGAAACCCTTGTGGAACAGGCCATGCTCGTCAGCCAGAAGGCCGGCCCGGGACAGCCGTGTTCGATCATTGAAATCGGGACCGGCAGCGGCAATATCATCATATCCCTGGCAAAGTTTGTAAAGGGGGCAAAACTGTGGACGATCGATGTCAGCGAGGAAGCTCTTGCCCTCGCGCGCGAGAATGCGGAAGACCATGGGGTCTCGGACAGGATCGTCTTTGAACGGATGGATGCCTTTGAACCGGTCGATCAACTTCTCCTGCGGCGGTTCGACCTTCTTGTCAGCAATCCACCGTATGTTTCCGCCGGCGAATGGGAAGAGCTGCAGCAGGAGGTTCGCCGTTTTGAACCCCGGGTTGCCGTGAGCGATTGGAAGGATGGATTCGAGTTTTATCGACGACTGGTGGAACTGGCGCCGTACCTGTTGCGCGATCAGGGAACGATGATCGTCGAGGTTGGGTATGGGCAGGCGGAAACAGTTGCCCGGATGATGACCGACGCACACTATGAGGAGGTCGGAATTGTACCGGATCTTCAGCATATCCCGCGCGTGGTCATGGGCAAAACCAGGTCGATAGCCCGTAATCCCGGATTTGTCAACTAATATTGCCTGTTCTGGACGATCATTCCTATGCGTGCCCTCATTCAACGCGTCAACCATTGTTCTGTTTCCGTCGATGGGACGGAGGTGAGCTCGATGGGCAAGGGCATCCTGGTTCTCCTGGGGGTGCGGCAGGGGGATACGGAGGCGGACGCGCAATACCTTGCCGACCGTTGCCTGGCCCTGAGGATCTTCGATGATGAACAAGGGAAGATGAATCTTTCGGTTCACGATGTTGGCGGCTCGATGATGGTGGTATCGCAGTTTACCCTGTACGGCGATACCCGCAAAGGGAACCGGCCGAGCTACAGCGAGGCCGCTCCCCCTGAACGTGCCGAGGCGTTGTATGAACGATTCGTTGCGCACGCCCGATCGGTTGCAGGAGCGGAGAGGGTGGCAACGGGAGTGTTTCGCGCGATGATGCATGTCGACCTCGTCAACGATGGCCCTGTGACTCTGATGATCGAAAGTAAAAACAACATCCCGTACTCACCTCACACCCCTTGATCGTGCTTGCGCATCCTCCTGTTGTTTCTTGATGGCGTGGGGATCGGCAAGCCGCTCCCCGATGTGAACCCGTTCTTCCGGGCGCACCTTCCTCACCTGCGGTCTTTGATGGAAGGCGAAGTGCCCTCCACGCGGTGCAAGCGACTCACCACCACCAGGGCAACCCTCGTTCCTGTGAATGCAACATTAGGGATCCCGGGTCTTCCGCAAAGCGGCACAGGTCAGACGGCGATTTTTACCGGGGTCAATGCCTCGCGGATGATCGGGAGACATTTTGGTCCGCATCCCACCACGACGCTTCGACCGGTGATCGAAGAGAAAAATATTTTTCGGCAACTGAAGGAACGCGGCAAGTCGGTTTGCTTTGTCAATGCATTTCCGAAACAGTTCTTCGATTATCTGGAGGCCGGGAACCGGCGTCTCTCGGTAACGACTCTTTCCTGCAGGTATGCCGGCGTTCCGCTGCTTCGTCTCGACTCGCTGAGACAAAACCGGGCAGTTTCCGCGGATATTACGCGCGAGCGTTGGCCTGAACGGGGCGATCCGCCGATTCCAACCATTGAACCGGAAGAAGCAGGGAGGCATTGTTGGAGTCTTGCCAGGAACCACGACTTTACCTTGTTTGAGTACTGGCTCACGGATCATGCAGGACACAGCAAGGATATGGATAGTTCTGTGGAGGTTCTTGAACGCCTGGACGGTTTTCTGGGAGGCCTGCTGGAAGCGTTTGAACCCGAGGGGTCGTTGATTGTCCTTATCAGTGACCATGGCAACATCGAGGATCTTTCCACCAAATCGCACACGCGCAATCAGGTTCCCTGTATTGTTCTTGGTCAGCGGCGGCACGAATTCGCTTCCCGGATCAAAAACCTCAGCCACATCACACCGACCATCCTGCGGTTCCTGGACGGCTCATGGGAAACAACATCTTAAGCAAGCGTCCCGCGCTCCGGGTTGCTTTGTTGTTTGTTGCCGGTATTCTTCTCGCCCAGGCATCTCTCGTGGACCCGCAGGTCTTCCTCCTCTTGGGATTCGTTACCGTTCTTGCGACCTTGGTCCTGTTCTTCAAAAAATACTCTACCGCTTCCTCCCTGACGTTACATGCCGTGGTAGTGTTCACAGCCGCAAGCCTCACCGGCGTGGAGTCGGAGCGGTCGGAATCGGAGCGATTGCTGCCTCGAACCTTTCAGGAGCCGGTAAGGCTGGAAGGGGTGATCAACGCACAACCGGTTCAGAAACCCTCCTCTGTACAACTCCTGGTGCGGACCCGGGGCATGGTCCGAAGTTCCGGCGCCGAAGGTTCAGGCCGCACGGTGATCGTTTTCGTGAGGACAAAACAGCCAGCCCGTTTCGCCGGACTTCTCCGGATCGGGTCGCGGCTTCGGGTGCAAGGAGTGATCGATGATCCCCCGCGCCCGCGTAACCCCGGGGAGTTTGACTACGGACGATATCTCGCCCTGAACGAGGTTGACGGGGTCGTCCGGGTGGCAAAGGAATCCGATGTCGAGGTTCTCGGAGTTGACGAATCGTTCAGTCTGAGCCGGATGTTCCAGTCCACGAGGAACGCTCTCCTCGAACGCATCGAACTGTTCCATTCCTCGTCCCGTGGAGCATTCCTGAAGGGTATTCTTCTGGCAGAGCGGGGGGAGATCCCGCTCGAACTCAAACAATCGTTTGTCGATACGGGGACGATTCACATTCTCGCTGTTTCAGGACTGCATGTCGGCGTCATCGCGGCGATCGTTCATTTTATCTTCGGGCTGTTGCGGTTTCCCCGCAAAGGGGTTGTACTGGCAACCATGCTGGCGTTGCTCTTGTATGCCGGGTTGACCGGGGCACCACCCTCTGTGGTGCGGGCGACGATCATGGCGTGGGTTGTCCTCGCGGGCACCTTCTTCGAGAGAAGAGGCGATGTCTATAATTCCATCGGGTTTGCCGCCCTCCTGATCCTGGCGTACGATCCCAAACAATTATTGAACGTCGGTTTTCAACTCTCTTTTGCCGCCGTCCTTTCCATTGTCGCCCTCTACCCGATTCTCGAAAGGATCATTCAGCGTATTCCCGAGCGGTTCGAGGAATTGAAAATAATCGATCCGGCATTGAAACTTTTCGCCGTTTCCCTGGCCGCACAACTTGGAACGCTCCCGTTCACTGCCTACTATTTTGAACGGGTATCGATTGTGGCGCTGGTCGCGAACCTTGTGGTTGTGCCGATCTCCCTGGCTAACGTGTCTCTCGGTTTTGTCACGCTCCTCACCTCGTTGATCTCCCAAGTTCTTGCTTCCTGGTTCGCCATTGTGAACGATGTGCTGATCGATTTTTTGTACGGGATTGTCACAGCGGCGGCCAATGTACCCTACGCATTTCTCGAAACCGCGGGTTTGGGAACCGCGTTTCCTCTGCTGTATTATCTCGGGTTGGGAAGTCTGTTTATGCTACACCTTCCAAGAGTTGCCGTCGGATGGTGGATCACCCTGCTTGTGACGGCGAATGCCTTCTTGTACGGATCCCTGTTCTCCGGTTCGAAGATTGTGCTCACCGCTTCCCTCCTGGATGTTGGACAGGGGGACGCGATCCTGATCAGCCTTCCCAACGGGAAAAAGGTCCTGGTGGACGCAGGTCCCCAAGGGTTTGGATACGACGCCGGGGAACGCATCGTAGCACCTTTCCTGAAACGGCAAGGGGTTTCTTCGCTGGATGTCGTTCTTGTGTCGCACCCCCACAGCGATCATCTCGGCGGAATTCGGTACTTGCTTGAGCATTTTCAAGTTGGTACACTGGTGGAGGCCGATTCCTCCAATGCTTCCCGTATGCATGGAGAGTTGAGATCTTCCGCCGTGGGTCGTAAGGTCACCATGTCCTTTGCGGGAGCGGGTGCAACATTGGATCTTGATTCAACATGTCGCATCTACGTGCTTCATCCGGTGATGCTCTATGATCGTGAGGGAAACCTGAATAACCATTCCCTTGTCCTCAAAATCGTCTATGGCCGGACCTCGATGCTCCTCACCGGAGACGCGGAAGTTGAGGCGGAGGGAAAGATCCTTGCACGGTACGGTCCGTTTCTGGACAGCGATGTTCTCAAGGCGGGACATCACGGAAGCGTCACCAGTTCGAGCGAAGAATTTATCAATGGAGTGAGCCCGGCCTCCGTGCTTGTTTCCGTCGGAAAGAATAACAAATTTAAGCATCCTTCACCCTTGGTTATGGAACGGTACCGGTCGAAAGGCGTCGAGGTTCTGAGAACGGATCTGGAGGGGGCTATTGTGCTGGAGTCCAACGGAGAACGTTTCGAACGGGCTCACTGGCGGAATTGACCGGTAAGGAATAACGCAACCGACAAGGAGAATTGCATGGCATCGTCACTCGATCAGCAGAAAGAGCGTTGGGAGAGCGGGAAAGTCGGACCCGCTCTTCAAAAGCACCCGGAGCGAAAAAAGCCGTTCCAAACAGATTCCGGTATCGAGATCGACCGGCTCTACCTTCCGCGCGGATTTTCTTACGAGGAGCAATTGGGGTTCCCGGGTGAATTTCCGTTTACGCGCGGGGTGTATCCTTCCATGTTCCGCAACCGGTTCTGGACCATGCGGCAATATGCCGGGTTCGGGACGGCGGAGGAATCCAACGGGCGGTACCGGTATCTCATCGATCAAGGGACGACGGGATTGTCCGTGGCGTTCGATCTGCCGACACAGATCGGTTATGATTCAGATCACCCACTCGCGGAGGGTGAGGTGGGGAAGGTCGGGGTGGCAATCGATTCCCTTGCCGACATGGAAGTGCTCTTTGACGGCATCCCGCTGCAGCGGGTGACAACCTCCATGACGATCAACGCCACCGCGGCGATCCTGTTGTGCATGTATGTTGCCGTGGCGCGGAAACAGGGGGCCGATCTTGCGACCCTTTCAGGCACGGTGCAGAACGACATCCTCAAGGAGTACATCGCCCGGGGCACACACATCTATCCCCCCTCCGCCTCGATGCGGCTGGTGACGGACATTTTTGAGTGGTGCAGCGACAACCTCCCCAAATGGAATACCATCTCCATCAGCGGGTACCATATCCGGGAGGCGGGATCAACGGCGGTGCAGGAACTGGCGTTCACCCTTGCGAACGGCATCGCCTATGTTCAGGCGGCTGTCGATCGCGGGCTTGATATCGACCGATTTGGAGGACAGCTGTCGTTCTTTTTTAATGCCCACAACAATTTCTTTGAAGAGATTGCGAAGTTCCGCGCGGCCCGGCGCCTGTGGGCCAGGATTATGAAGGAACGGTTCGGGGCGAAACAGGAAGAGACGATGAAACTCCGGTTCCATGCGCAGACCGGGGGAGCGACGCTGACGGCGCAGCAGATCGACAATAATATCGTCCGTGTCACGCTTCAGGCCCTGGCGGCGGTCCTTGGTGGTTGCCAATCGCTGCATACCAATGCCCGGGATGAGGCCCTGGCCCTCCCGACTGAGGCAGCAGCCCTGCTTGCGCTGCGAACGCAACAGGTCATCGCCCACGAATCCGGTGTCACGGAAACGGTCGACCCTCTGGGCGGGTCATATTATCTTGAGTCATTGACCGATGAGATGGAACGAAGAGTGTGGGAGTATATCGGGAAGGTTGATGCATGCGGAGGAGCTGTCGCTGCTATTGAGCAGCAGTTCTACCAGTCGCATATTGCCGAAAGCGCCTACGAGTACCAGATGGCGATCGAGAAGAAGGAGAAGATCGTCGTCGGCGTGAACGAGTTCCGGGGAGGGGATGAACTGCAGCCTGAAATTCTCAGGATCGAGGAGGGGGTACGGCTCAAGCAATTGGAACGATTGAAGAAGGTGAAGTCCCAACGCAGCAACCAGGCCGTGGAGGCTGCCATCGGGCAACTGAAAACGGCTGCAAGCGAGTCGCGCAATGTACTCCCCCCGATTCTGGCTGCGGTTGAGGTGTATGCGACCATCGGCGAAATCTCCGATGCCCTTCGTTCCGTTTGGGGTGAATATGAAGGATAAACGTCCAGCGGGGGGTCCACCCCGTCTACATTCCGTCCCGGACACTTCCACGCGTCTTTCGCTGAATGAGCGGAAATATCTCCATTCGCTTTCTCAAAAGAAGATCCGCCATGCGGAGAGGAAGTTCCTCCTGGAGGGATGGCGGGCGCTCCGGGAGGCTCTCAATTCTCCCAGCGCGATAGAAATGGTTGTGGTGCAGCCGCGCTATTTGCTGGACCCCGATTATCAGAAGATTATCAGTGAGATACGCGCCCGGCGCATCCCTCTCAAGGAAGGGTCGGAGCTCGAGTTCCAGAAAATTGCCGACACCGTCCATTCTCAGGGGGTGGTCGCGCTCGTCCGGCAGCAAGAGCACCGTCTGGATGAACCGGCGTTCAAGCGCGGGTCGCTTCTTCTTGCACTCGACGCAGTTGCCGACCCGGGGAATTTGGGGACCGTGTTGCGCTCCGCGGCGTGGTTCGGTGTTGACGGTGTGTTGCTGGGCAAAGGGAGCGTGGAACTCTATAATGAAAAAGTTGTCCGGTCCACCGTCGGGGCTCTCTTTCATATGCCGGTGGTGGAAGTCGAACTGGAACAGGTTCTTCCTTCCTTGAAAAGGGAGGGCTTTCTGATCGTTGCTGCTTCGGGCGCCGCTCCAACGGTGTATACCGAAATGCCGGTTCGGTCAAAGATCGTCATCGTGCTTGGCTCAGAGGCCCATGGTGTCGGGAAGGGAATTCTCAAAGAGGCGGAGATGGTTGTCAAAATTCCCCGGTACGGCAATGCGGAATCGCTGAACCTCGGTGTCGCATGCGGCATACTCCTGGCCCATATCAGGGGGAACAAGTAATGCTATTCTGGGTTTGTAGTCTTCCACGGGCATTCATGAAAATTTATCAGAGAAGAACATGATCACGTCAGTCCCTGGATTTACCGTCGGTCACTACACGGATCAAAAGGCGATGACCGGGTGCACGGTTTTGCTTTGTCCCCCCAACACCCGGGGGAGTTGCGAAGTGCGCGGCAACTCTCCGGGGAGTCGCGAGCTTGCGCTGCTTGCGCCGGAAAAATCGATGCAGGAAGTGCACGCCGTCTTGTTGACAGGAGGGAGTGCGTTCGGACTTGCCGCGGCAACAGGGGTGGTCCAATGGCTTGAGGAACGCGGCATTGGGTACCAGACGCCGTGGGTCAAAGTCCCGATCGTTCCCGCCGCAGTCGTCTTTGACCTGAATGTGGGAAGGAACGATGTCCGCCCCGACGCGTCTGCAGGTTATGCAGCGTGCACCGCTGCGAGCGGCGGACCCGTTCAGGAAGGGAGCGTTGGTGCAGGAACGGGGACAACGGTTGGAAAATGGAAAGGGATGGAGTACTGGATGAAGGGGGGCGTGGGTTCCTCTTCCGTAACCATGAATGGGTTGGCGATTGGCGTCCTTGCCGTTGTCAACGCCGTCGGCGATGTGATCGATGAGGATGGGAAAATACTGGCCGGTGCCCGATCCGGTGAAAAAGGGTTCTTCGGCAACACTGAGCCTCATCGCCCTCTTGCCCGTGGCAAAGTGTTGAACCACTCCAACACGACGCTCGTGACCCTCGCGACAAATGCTGATCTCACCAAGCTCCAGTTGTTCCGCATTGCTCAACGCATGCACGATGGCATGGCGCGCGCTATCGTTCCCGCTCATACTTCGTTTGACGGCGACGTTTCGTTTGCACTCGCTTCCGGTACCGTACAGGCGGACCTCGACCTTGTCGGTGAGCTTGCTGCCTTGCACACGGCGTCCGCGATTCGTAGAGCGGTTCGTGCCGCCCAAGGGACCGGCGACATCCCCGGGCTTGCTTCCTCCCGGTAACGAACGAAGCCGGCAAAGCCGTTTGCCCTTCTCACCGTATTCTCTCCGGATGACCCCCCTCACACACCGTGAGTGATCCTCTTCACGCGGTTTTTGAATTATGGGCAAGTTTATAGTATATTCATCACCGTTTGATGGGATCATCGAAAAAGGAACCGAATCGATTGGGTAAACTCTTTCAGTGGCTTCGAGGCTTGAAACAGTGGGTAGAGGAGTCGGCGCAAAAGCCCGGCGCGGGGTGGACACTCTTCTTCATCGCCTTTATTGAATCTTCGTTTTTTCCGATTCCCCCGGATGTGCTGCTGATTGCATTGGCCATGCTTATCCCCGCCAAGGCCTTCCGGTACGCGTTCATTTGTTCCGTCGGCTCCGTCCTGGGAGGGATGTTCGGATACTGGATCGGCTACGAGTTTTTTGAACTGGTCGGTCGCAGGATTATCGAATTTTACGGTGTCACCGAGCAATATGCCCATGTGCAGGACCTCTATCGGGAGAATGCCTTCACGGCCATTGCGATTGCAGGCTTCACCCCTATACCGTACAAGGTTTTCACCATCGCGGCTGGAGCGTTTGAAGTTCCGTTCGGGACTCTGGTCTCCGCCTCTGCATTGAGTCGCCCGGCACGGTTCTTTCTGGTCGGGGCGCTGTTCTATCGGTTCGGTCCCACCATCAAACCATGGATTGACAAATATTTTGAGGCTCTTTCCATCGCATTTGTTGTACTGTTAGTGCTCGGGTTCGTTGTCATTCAGTACATTCTTTAACCACCACGATTACCATCTATAGGGAGGGGATATGAAACGGATCCTTGTTGTCGTTCTCGTCGGCTTGGTGTCGGCTGTTGCCGGAAATGCCCAGGAAAAGAAAGAGGAGACGAAGGAAGTCAAAAGCTCCAATCTCCGGCAGTCCTACAGTGGAAAGTTCGGACTGTACAACGGAAGTGATGGTCTGAATAACGGGTTGTTGATCGGGATCGACGGAATTACGGAGTTCATCCACTACAATTTCTTCCTGAGTGGCGCCGCGGAGCTCTATCCCAAACAAACCATGGGGATTTTCAAGAATCCTCCCCCGTCGGGATACCAGCAATCGCTGTTCCTGCTCCCTCTCCATGTCAATTTTGGCTACAAGGTGTTTGATGTCGCAAATGCCGACTCGCGCGGATATCTTGGAGGCGGGCTTGGCTACTATCTTTATTTTTACAGCGTTGATTATCAGGCGGGGAGTGGGGGAATTCTTGGCGGATTGAGTGGCGGGTCTGAGTCGAAGAGCGGGGGAGCGATGTTCGCCTCAGTGTTTGCCAGGATTCTGATCGGGCAGATTTTTATCGAGCCGCGGTTCTACCTTGCCGCCAAGTCCGAAGACTCAGTTGGCCCGCATGCGTATGTCCTGAACCCCTCCGGGTTTGCAGTGACGCTCGGGTTCCAATACCAGTAACGCAGGGGAGTACACCAACGGTTCGAATGAACGGCTGCAGATGGAAGGGAGGACGTGATGAAACGATTCTCCGGTCTGCTGTGTGCCGTCACCATGATGGTTCCTGCGATGACGGCCCAAGACCTCTCCGGAGGGGAGGCCGGTGTGAGCGCGCGGATGGGGTTCTACATTCCGACGAAGGGATTACGGGATGGCTTGATGGGAAGTCTTGAGGGATATTGGAAATTTCCTCATGACGATGTGCTGTGCGCTCTTCTGATCGATCTCTACTCAAAACGGGGAGCTGATGTGTTTGCGGATGTCCGACCGGCCATTACACGTCAGTCCTTTACTCTGATTCCGGCTTCCATGAACGCCGGATTCAGGTTCCTGTCGTTGGACCAGAGGACGGTGGAAGGTTGGGTCGGGATCGGGGCCGGCGTGTCGTGGCATTGGTATCGCGTCGACTATACTCCGAAGGCTGGTTTAACGGCGCAAGCACCTGAAACACACACGGGATTCGGCGGCAAGTTGTTTGGGACGATCTTTTCACGTGTCCTGGTTGGGCATTTCGTTCTCGAACAGCGTCTGTACCTTGGGCCTGATACGGAACATACCGTGCCAGGCAATCACCTTTACCGGTTCAACCCGACCGGCGTCGCGTTTTCGATCGGTTACCATCATACTCTATGAAGACCTCCCGCTCCCCAAACCGGGTTTCCCTCCCTCGCGCACTTTCCAAGCTGGGGTTCGCTTCACGCTCCACCGCACACAAGCTCATCGGCAATGGGTCTGTTCTGGTGAATGGGAGCGTCGAACTCAATCCGCATCGCTGGGTCAATCTTCAAAGTGACCGGATTACGGTGGATGGCAACGAGATTGTCAAGACGGAGCGACGGTATGTGCTGTTGAATAAACCAACCGGTGTGGTCACGACGGTCTCCGATGAACGGGGCCGCACGACTGTCCTGGACGTCTTGGGGGAGGAGGGAGCGGGCCTGGCACCGGTCGGTCGTTTGGATAAGGACACTTCGGGTCTCCTCTTGCTGACCAATGATAATGAGCTTGGCAATATTCTCACGAGTCCCGGCGCTGTTCTTCCGAAGACGTACGCGGTCGTGCTCGATCATATTGTACGGAGGGAAGATCTGGCACAATTGCGCAAAGGGATTTCCATAACGGTGAACGGACAGGAGCATCGCACGCTGCCGGCGGAAACGCGCTTAACGGACAGGAATGCCCTGGAACTGACCATCACCGAGGGCAAGAACCGGCAGGTTCGCAAGATGTTCGAGGAACTTGGCTACAGCGTCCTTACCTTGCATCGTGTCTCGGTTGGGCCGTTGCGAATAGGGACGTTACGGGAGGGAGAATTTCGGTCTCTTACTCCTGAGGAGATCGCTCAATTGACTTCATGGAAGAAACAAAAACGACCAACCGGTTCCCGGAAGATCCACCATCAAGGGAAGAAACCATTTGCCCGCCATCGTCAGTGATATTGTTGAAGTCTGCGTCTTCCGTCGGGAAGCGGATGGTCCGCAATACCTGTTGCTTCGCAGGGCCGCAAACGAAAGGCTGTACCCGGGGATCTGGCAACTCGTCAGTGGAACGCTCGAAAAGGGGGAGCATGCGGCGAAGGGGGCCTTGAGGGAATTCGGGGAAGAAACGGGATTGCATGGGATGAACTTTTGGGTTGTTCCTTTTATGAATTCCTTTTATGTTGCGTCAGACGATGCGGTGCACCTGAGCTGTTTTTTTGCCGCCGAGGTTTCTTCCGGAGCTGAACCAATCCTCTCCACCGAACATGAAGCGTACAAATGGTGCGGCCTTGAAAAGGCGGAGCACTTGCTTGTCTGGCCGGGTCAAAAGAGAGGATTGCGGCTTGTGCATGAGGTCATCGTCCATGGAGGAGAGGTCGCGCGTTTGACAACGGTTATCCCCTAATGGATGAAGGAGGCACGCTTTGGGCCTTTTGGTCGTTGGTTCTGTCGCAATTGATTCGGTCGAGACCCCCTTTGGGAAGGTGGAGGAAGCGCTTGGAGGGTCGGCGGTCTACATTTCCATCGCAGCGAGTTATTTTACCGCGCCGATCCGTTTAGTGGGAGTGGTGGGGGGTGATTTTTCGAAGGCGCACATGCAGATCCTTGAGGATCGGGATATCGATCTGGAAGGCCTGCAGATCATCAAGGAGGGGAAGACGTTCCGGTGGGGAGGAAAGTACCATTACGATCTGAATGTGCGCGATTCTCTGTACACCGACCTCAATGTCTTCGAGAAGTTCGATCCGACCATTCCCACCGGCTTCAAGAAAAGCGCATACGTCTGCCTGGGGAACATCGACCCGGTGTTGCAACGCAAGGTCTTGAGCCGCATCAACAAACCCCGGCTGGTCGTCGGCGACACCATGAATTACTGGATCGAGCATAAACCGAAAGAGCTCGCCGAGACGCTGAAGGTGATGGATGTGCTTGTGGTGAATGATTCCGAGGCCCGCCTCCTGACCAACGAGCCAAACCTTATCAAGAGCGCCCGCCGGATCATCGCCATGGGGCCGAAGTCTGTCATCATTAAAAAGGGAGAACATGGCGCCTTGTTGGTGACGGGCGAAACGATTTTCTCCGCTCCGGCGTACCCTCTGGAGAATATCTATGATCCCACCGGGGCGGGAGATGCCTTTGCAGGAGGCTTTGTGGGTTGGCTCGCGCGAACCGACGATTTATCCCCTGAGAATTTGAAACGCGCGGTAATCTACGGCAGTACGCTTGCATCATTCTGCGTGGAGAAATTCAGTGTGGAGGGGCTTCGCGATCTGGCCTATCTGCACATTCAGGACCGGTACCGGTCCTTCATGAACCTTTCCCGTTTTGACGAGAAGTAGCGCCCTATGCGTGTGATCGAGTGGCGGGAGGGTTCGCTTCGGTTTCTCGATCAGACCCGGCTCCCTCTCGAAGAAATCTTCGTTACAACCGACGACGAGTATGTTGTAGCAGACGCCATCAAGCGGCTCGCCATTCGCGGAGCGCCACTCATCGGGATTGGCGCAGCGTATGGCTTCGTCCTTGCCTTGAACAAAGTGACGGATGCCTCGAAGGTACCCGCAGCCATCGAGCGGGCATCGATTCTTTTGTCCTCCACCAGACCAACTGCTGTCAACCTGTTCCGGGCACTCGAACGGATGAAGGCCGAGGCGGCAGCATTCATGTCCGCCCCCCTTCTTGAGTTCAAACTCCATTTGCTGGAAGAAGCCCTCGCCATTCACCGCGAGGACGAGGCGATGTGCCGGGCCATCGGAGAGCACGGAGCAGCGCTCCTGCCCAATGCGGCGGTCGTGGTGACACACTGTAATACCGGTCGACTGGCAACCGGAGGAGAGGGGACGGCCCTTGCGGTCATTGCAAAGGCCTGGGAACTTCGTACGCTGAAACACGTCTATATGGACGAAACCCGCCCGCTGATGCAAGGGGCCAGACTGACGGCATGGGAGTTGAAGCAGCTTGGCATTCCGTCCACCTTGATGACGGACAGTACCGCTGCCTTCCTGATGCAGCGCGGGTTGGTAAATGCAGTAGTAGTGGGAGCGGATCGGATTACGCTGAACGGCGATGTGGCGAACAAGGTTGGGACCTACGGGCTTGCAGTGCTGGCAAAACATCATGGGATCCCCATGATCGTCGCCGCTCCGACGAGCACGCTGGATTTTACTCTGGTGAACGGATCGGAAATTCCGATTGAGCAGCGAAACGGAAAGGAAGTCACCCATATCGGAGAGACCCGGATCGCTCCCGAGGGGGTGGAGGTGTACTCGCCGGCGTTCGATATCACCCCCGGGGAACTGATCTCTGCCATCGTCACCGAGCAGGGGGTTATGCAATATCCTTTTCGCGACCCGATCAAACGGTTACGTCCCGGGAGATCCCGTGCCCTTTAACCAGTGTGGACGATCGTGATTACGAAGACAGATGCCGTTGTGTTGAAGTCCATGAAGTTCCGCGGGACAAGTAAAATTGTCACTTTTTATACGCGGCGGTACGGAAAAGTGAAAGGAGTGGCAAAAGGGGCGCGGGAGATGAAGAGCAAGTTTGGTGCTTCCCTGGAACCGATGACGCTGGTTTCATTGGTGTTATATAAAAAGGAGCAGCGGGAACTGCAACTCATCTCCCAGTGCGACATCCTGCACCAGTATAAGAATGTCCACTCGGATATGGAAAAGATGTCCGCCGCTCTTTCGGTGGTCGAGCTGCTGAACAAATTGACGCACGAGGAGGAGGAAAACAGCCTTTTGTTTGCCTTGGTGCTTGAGACACTGGAGGCGGTCGATCACGCCACCAGGAATGCCGTCAATGTGCTTTTAGCCTTCGAATTGCGTCTCTGCTCACTCTTCGGATTTGCCCTGTCCCTGGACCGTTGTGCTGCGTGTGGGAGAGCTTTGGAAGGGCTCGAGGGGACGGGGGTGGTGCTGCAGCTCTCCAAAGGGGCGGTTTATTGCCCATTGTGCAGCGGTACAATACCGGTTTTTGACCCTGAACGGCTCCTTTCGGCCCGGCGCTCTCCTCATGGCATCCCCCAAGCGGCGGAGCGGGCAGGGAATATGAGGTTGTCAATGCCTGCCTTGCATATCCTGCGCCGCCTGGCATCGGCGAGACTCGAGAGTGTCCCGACCCTGGAATACCATGAGGGGGTGGGGAACGAACTCCAGGCAACTTTGCGTTTGTATTTACGTTATCACTTTGAAGAATTCAAGCCGTTACGGTCCTTGGAGATGTTTCATTAGGTTCTCAAATAATTCTTGACATACGGTAAACAGTTCAGAGGAGGGAGTCTTATGTCCGTACGATCGGTTGTTGCAGCAGTGTTGTTGATTGGGTTGGGAATTGTGTTTGGGGTGACATTGGTCTCATCCTATAAAGGGGTCGACCTGACGTTCGCCGACCAGGAGGTGAAGATCGGGGCTCCGGCCAACGGCGTCAAGGCCCACCCCGCTCTCGTGGCGCTGAACGAAGCCCTGCATACAATATCGAAAGAGGTTACGCCGACCGTGGTGTTCATTACCGTCGAATCCAAGCCGAGAACCGATTCGCCGGATGATGCCAACAGGTTCTTTCATTTCTTCGGCCCGGAGTTTCGTCTGGATACTCCACGGAGAGGTCCGGAGATCGGTGCGGGCTCCGGGGTTATCCTAACGCCCGACGGTTATATCCTCACCAATAATCATGTGGTGGAAAATGCAAGCGATGAAGGGATCCAGGTGACGTTGTCCGATGGGCGGACCTTCAAACAGGCGAAGCTCGTTGGTACGGATCGGTATACCGATCTCGCGGTGGTCAAAATAGATGCCTCGAACCTGCAAGTTGCCGCGGTTGGAAATTCCGATGAAGTTGAGGTCGGCCATCTGGTCTTTGCGTTCGGGAATCCCCTCGGACTGACCTCCACCATGACGCAGGGTATTGTGAGCGCGACGGGAAGGGGGAACCTGAGGATCATCGATGATGGATCCGGGTACTCGATTGAGAACTTCATTCAGACCGATGCCGCGGTGAATCCCGGGAACAGTGGCGGAGCTCTCGTCGATATCAAAGGTGAAGTGATTGGAATCAATACCGCCATCGCAACAACGAACCAGCGGTACCAGGGATATAGTTTTGCGATCCCGATCAACCTTGCCAGGAAAGTTGCGACGGACCTGATCAAGTTCGGCAAGGTCCGACGCGGATACATCGGCGTGCAGATCCAGGGAATGGACGCGACCATGGCGAAGGCGAACGGGTTTGACCGACCGACGGGGGTCTTTGTGCAGGAGGTGAACAAGGGAAGCGCTGGAGAAGTGGCCGGGTTGCAGGCAGGCGATATCATCCTCTCCGTCGATGGCAAAGAAGTCAATTCATCCAATCAGCTTCAGACCATGGTCGCTTCCAAATATCCGGGAGAGATCGTTTCCTTGAAGGTCTTCCGGAAAGGGAAAACGATCGAGAAGAAAGTCGTCCTGAAGTCCCGTGATGAGGACGAAGAAGTCATCGCCGCGCGGGATACGAGGTCCGAGCGCTCCACGCCGAAGGAATCGACTCCTCCGACAGCTGTGAAGATGGATAACCTCGGCATTACCATCCGCAATCTTGACGCGAAGACAAAGAGGGCGTACGATGTTGAGGGGGGTGTGTTCGTCGAGAGCGTGGAACCGTTCAGTGAAGCCCAGCGCCGGAACCTGTTACCGAACGACGTGATCCTCAGCGTTGGGGACAACCCTGTGGACTCTGTCACGGAGTTGGAAAAGGCAATCAAAAACAAGAAGCCGGGGGATGCTCTCCTGATGCGGGTCAAGGGGGAGAACAAAACCACACGGTTCGTCGCAATTGAAATTCCGGGGAGCAACAGGAATAAGTAACCCCGGAGACGAAGAGAGGGTCAAAGCGCAAGGTCGGAAGGACGCCTTGCGCTTTTTTTATGTCCCCGCAGTTTGATAATGGGCCTATTTTTCCTTTAATTTGGTGAGTTCCTGGTGCATCGAATAAGAAAGGATGGCTCTTTTGATACGGTATCTTACAGCCGGCGAATCCCATGGGCAAGCCCTTATCGGAATTGTCGAGGGTGTGCCCGCGGGACTTTCCATTTCTTCGGAATATATCAATCACCAGCTCTGGAGAAGGCAGCAGGGGTATGGCCGCGGCGGGAGAATGAAAATCGAAACGGATCGGGTCGAAATTCTCTCCGGGGTCCGGTTTGGAAAAACGCTCGGTTCCCCCATCACCCTGATGATCAGGAACAGGGACTGGCAAAACTGGACGACGAAGATGGCAGTGGAGGGGAGTGGCACGGGCATCGAGAAGATCACCATCCCCAGGCCCGGTCATGCCGATTACGTGGCTTCGAAGAAGTATGGCTTCGACGATATTCGCAATGCCATCGAGCGGGCAAGTGCGCGGGAGACTGCCATGCGTGTGGCGTGTTGCATCATTCCGCGCAAGTTGCTGGAGGAGTACGGTATCTTCATCGGGAGCCACGTCATCAGCATTGGCTCGGCTGCGATCACGAACAGGCAGAAGGTCGATACGCTCATTAAAAAATATCTTCACGCTTCGTGTGCTGCGTACAAAGTGACGGAAGAAGCAGACAAATCCCAGGTCCGGATCCTTGACAGCGGCATCGAGTCGAAGGCTCTCGCCGCCATTAAAAGGGCGAAGAAACTTGGCGATACCGTCGGAGGGATCTTCGAGGTGATGGTGACAGGGGTTCCGGTTGGGCTGGGGTCATATGTCCACTATGACCGGAAACTTGATGGTCAGCTTGCGCAGGCGGTTATGGCGATCCACGCCGTTAAAGGAGTCGAGATCGGGAACGGATTTGCTAACGCTGCTCGGTATGGGTCGGAAGTCCACGACGCTTTTGGAGTGAAAAACGGAAAGGTTATTCGAAGGACTAACGGGGCCGGGGGATTGGAGGGAGGGGTTACGAACGGGGAGATGATTGTTCTCCATGGCGCCATGAAACCGATTTCCACCCTGGCGAATCCACTCCAATCCATCGATATGAAAACCACAAAGGTTGTCGACGCGCGTTATGAGCGTTCGGATGTCTGCGCGGTTCCGGCTTGCTCAGTGATTGCCGAGGCAGTGGTGGCCCCTGTCCTGGCAAACGCTTTTTTGGAGAAATTTGGGGGGGATTCGATCAAAGAGATTCAAAGGCGATACCGGACAAATCGATAGTTCGATCTGCCCCTCCGGTCATTTCTTTCCCGCAGGCTTGCGGGGAAAGCCATCACTTCCCAACCTTGACTCTCAATCCCGTTTATGCTATATTTTGCAAGGTTTAACCGACAAGATGTTCAAGCAAGTGTTCAGTTCACGGCGTTATTTGCCGCTTTGAGGAGGTGCTAAAGACTTCAGCGCGGTACGACAACCGAGTTCAAACGGAAAAATGAACCGCAAGGTGCTCGTTCTGAACCACAACTACGAGCCCCTGAGCGTGTGCAATGTTAAAAAGGCTGTCATCCTTCTCTACCTTGGAAAAGCCGAGTTGATCGAAGCCTCAGATGGACGATTACTCCACTCCGTCTCGATGACGATGCCGTTCCCGAGCATCGTTCGCCTCTCTATCTACGTCCGGATTCCCTTCAAGAAAATCGTCCTTTCCCGAAAGAACATTCTTCGACGCGATGGGCATCGTTGTCAGTATTGCGGTCGAGCAGATGTTCCTTTGACGGTGGACCATATCACGCCGAAAGCGCGTGGAGGGGAGGACTCATGGGAAAACCTCGTGTGCGCATGCGTCCGCTGTAATAATAAGAAAGGGGACCGGCTGCCGCACGAAGCGCAATTGAATTTGCTCCGCAAGCCGATTCGACCCAACCATGTCATGTTTATCCGGGATTTTGTCGGCACGGTTGACGAAGGGTGGAAGCCGTACCTGTTTATGAATTAAAGCTCCCGGCTGATTGCTAAAAGCTGATCTGTTCCCCGAAAGGAGTTGCAGAAGTCTGAGCGAGGCACAAAAGAAAGTCATTTTGAGCGGAATGCGCCCCACGGGGAAGCTCCATCTGGGCCATCTTGTCGGTGCGCTGGAAAACTGGGTTTCGTTGCAGGGGGAGTATCAGAATTATCATCTTGTCGCGGATTATCACGCCCTGACCACGGACCCGGATACATCCGCAATCTACCAAAACTCGTTGGACATGGTGATCGACTGGCTTGCCGCGGGAATCGATCCTGCGATGAGCCCGGTGTTCCGACAGTCGCAGGTGAAAGAGCATGCAGAACTTCACCTTCTTTTTTCCATGCTCATCACCACGGCCCGGCTTGAGCGCAACCCGAGCCTGAAAGAGCAGGTGCGTGATCTGGAACTCGAGACGGTGGCGTACGGTCACCTGGGGTATCCGGTCCTGCAGGCGGCCGATATCTTGATCTACAAGGGAGAGGTGGTCCCGGTGGGGGAGGATCAATTACCGCACATCGAGATCACGAGGGAGATTGCACGACGGTTCAACACCCAGTACCGTCTTGTGTTTCCGGAACCGGAGGGCAAAGTGACCAAGTTCGCGCGATTGCCTGGACTGGACGGCAGGAAGATGAGCAAATCGTTGGGGAACGCGATTTTGCTTTCGGACGCCGCCGCCGCGATTGCCGCGAAGATGCGGACCGCCGTTACCGACCCGCAGAAAGTTCGCAGGAACGATCCGGGGCGTCCGGATATTTGCCTGGTGTTCGCGTATCACAACAAATTCAATCAACAGGAAGTCGCGGAGATTCGCCAGGGCTGTGAAAGCGGACAGTTGGGATGTGTAGACTGTAAAATGCGTTGTGCGGTGAAAGTGGACGAGGCCGTAGCGCCTCTGCGGGAGAAGCGGATGTACTACGAATCGCATCCCGACGAGGTACGGCAAATCCTTGAGGGAGGGGAGCAGCGCGCACGGGCGGTCGCACATCGGACGATGCAGGAAGTGCATCAAGCCATGGGAATCGGATAACAAAAGAACTACTCCACCACTGAGTCATGTACACCATCAAGCTTCAGGAATTTGAGGGACCGTTGGACCTCCTGCTGTTTTTCATCAAGCGGGATGAGTTGGATATTTATAATATCCCGATCTCGCGGATCACGCGGGAGTTCCTCGACTATATCCATTACATGGAATCCCTGGATCTTGAAGTGGCGGGGGAATTTCTTGTGATGGCGGCGGAGTTGATGCAGGTCAAGGTCCGGATGCTGTTGCCGCCGGAGCCGGGTGAAGAGGAGGAACAGGACCCGCGTGCGAACCTGGTGAAGAGGTTGGTCGAATACAAACGCTTCAAAGAAGTTGCGGTGCAGATGACGAAGCGCGAGGAAGAACGACGCAAGGTGTATTCGCGGGGATATTTTGAAGCGGATGAAAAAGTCATGGTGGGGGATGAAGATGAAAATCTTCTCCGCGATGTCTCTTTGTTCGACCTGATCGCTTCCTTCAAGTTCGCCGTCGAGCGTATGCCGAAGAAGTTTGTGCACGATATCGTCAGGCTGAATGTCTCGATTGACGAACAGGTGGAATATATCATGGACTATTTCTCCCGCCGGTCAGAAGCCACCTTCTTTGAATTGATCAAGGATATGCAGGAAAAGATCCGTGTGGTTGTCACGTTTATGGCCCTCTTGGAACTGATCCGGGCCCGCAAGGTCATCGTCCGGCAACCGGACCCTTTTGCCGAACTCTCCATTATCCGTAATATCAACTAAAGGCGCATGGCAGACGAAATACTGAATATCACCGAGGAACAGGAGACAGGAGCGGTGGAGCAAGTGACGGCGAAGCCGGAGCAGGCACCGCTCCGCATCCCGACAACGCTCAAAAGCCTGATCGAGGCCCTCGTGTTTGCGGCCAGGGAGCCCTTGACCATCAAGCAGCTCCAGGTTCTCTATGAGTCCCAGGGGAATGATGGCGAAGAGCGTCGGATTGAGCCTGCGGAGGTCACACGGATGATTGGGGAGTTGAACCTTGAATTTGAGTCGGCGGGGAAACCTTACAGGATCATTCCGCTCGCAGGGGGATTTCAGTTTGCCACCCAGCCGGTTTATGCCGAATGGCTCGGGAAGCTCTACAAAGAGCAATCCCGCCGTAAGCTTTCGCAATCATCCATTGAGTCGCTCTCTATTATTGCCTACAAACAGCCGATTTCGAAGCCGGAGATCGAATCGATCCGGGGCGTTAATTGCGATTACGTTTTGAAGACGTTATTGGAAAAAGAGCTTGTCACTATTGTTGGAAGGGCCCCGACCCCCGGACGCCCGCTGTTGTATGGCACGACCAGGGAGTTCCTGAAGCATTTTGGCTTGAACGACGTCAGCGATCTGCCCCGACCCCGTGAGATTGAAGAGATTTTGGGTGAAAGCCAGTTTGAGGCAGAGCGGCGGATGCTGGAGGCCCAGCAGGGTCTTGTGGAAGACCGGAAGAAAGATGAGGAGGATTTCAAGTCGAGACTCCCCCACATCCCGAAGCGAAAGGCGAGCCTGGATGAGACGGTGAAGATCGTTTCAAAGAAGAAGACACGCGAGCTCAAGATCCACTCAGAGGACGAAGCCCGGGAGCCGATCCAGTTCGATCAACCCATTGTCCCGGAAAACGTCTCCGTTGATGGAACACCTCCATTGATGAACGATCTCTTACCCGGGGGGCGGGATGAGGGATCGATTGAACCGGCGGCCACCATGGAGCCGCGATTTTCAGAAGAACCGGGGAGCGAGCCGACATCTGAAGACGTCATGGATCAGGATTCCATGACCGTTATTCCGGAGGTGATTCAGCCCTTAACGGTCGAAGGCGAACCGCCATCCGTCGGCACCACGGATCAGGATCAGTTCCCGGTTGATCGACTTGAGGATGAGAAAGTCATTCCTTCCGTGGACCTGGCAATGCCGCCAATGGAAGATTCCGTTTCGACTCCTTTCCCGGTAACGGTTCCTCCGCCGGCGGAAGAATCACTCGACGAAGAGGGTGTGGAGTTTGTCCAGGAGGAAACTCCTGAAATAATGATACCCGACTTGGTCGCTGGGGTGTCTTCGGTGCCGGAGGTTCCTCAGCCCATTGAAGATCAAGGATCATCGGATACTGCCGGGATACCCCTCGCGGGGGATCGCGATATGTTCGAAGCGCCCGAGGACCTGGCACAGAATATTGAAGACATTACGTCACTGGAGCAGCCACAGGCACTGCAGCCGGCTGAACCGGTGTTCTCTCCCGTTGCAACACCCGGCCCACAAACCATCGATCGGGTTGAGATTCCTCCTGCGGAACAAGAACGACCGTTTCAGAGCCCATCGATTGAAATACCGCACGAGGATCTTCCCGAGCCTCCTCCCGTCGCGCAGGCGCAATCTTCCGTCGGGCGACAACAATCCCCCCATCCGAAAACACCATGGCAAACCTGGAAAGAGAAGATTCAAGGGTTCATCAAGAAGCTGTTCGGCTGAACAAGTACCTCGCGTTGGCCGGTGTAGGATCCCGTCGCAAGAACGATGAGCTTATTCTTTCCGGTGCCGTCAAAGTCAATGGCAAGGTGGTCCAGGAGCTTGGCGTAAAGATCAAGCCCCTGAAGGACCGTGTTACAGTGAACGGCAGCCCTGTTGAAGTTCATCAAAAGTCCTACTATATACTCTTCAACAAGCCGAAGGATTGCATCACAACGCTGAGTGATGAACGCGGCAGAACCACCGTGATGGATTACGTTCGCATGAAAGAACGGATTTATCCCATCGGCAGGCTTGACCGTAATACGGTGGGCGTTCTGCTCCTTACGAATGACGGGGACCTGGCAAATGGATTGATGCATCCGAAGGGGGAAATCGAACGGATTTACCGCGTGCGGCTTGAGCGCGGTATGCTTGACGACGACCTGAAGAAAATCAAGAAAGGGATCCGGCTCGAAGACGGTCTTGCAAAACCGCACCAGGTGGCGGTTATCCCCGGGACACGCCGGACGGAATTGATAGTCTCTCTGATGGAGGGGAAGAACAGGGAAGTGCGAAGGATCTTCGAGGCCCTGCACTACGACGTGAAGAGCCTCGAACGAGTTGCTTTTGCCGGCCTTACGACGGAGGGGGTTCCGCGGGGCAAATGGAGATTTTTATCGCGGCCGGAAATAACCTATCTCAAGGAACAGGCTGGACTTCCAACGTAACGGTATGAGATTCCCCAGAAGCAGCGGAATATTACTCCATCCAACTTCTTTACCGGGAGCCTACGGTTGCGGTGACCTGGGAGATGTCTCGCATCATTTTATTGATTGGCTGGCTGTTGCCGGGCAAGGACTGTGGCAGGTGCTCCCTCTGGAACCGACGGGGTATGGCAATTCCCCCTATATGGCCCTTTCGGCCTTTGCCGGGAATCCCTTGCTGATCGGGTTTGATGACCTCCTTGCCTGCGGACTGTTAACGCGCGAGGAGTTGTTACCGGTTCCGTCCGTATCCCCATCGCGGGTGGATTTCACGCAGATCGTTCCGTACCGGATGCAGTGGCTGCGGCTCGCATCCGAAAGGTTCTTTGCCAGGGAACATCCTGTGGAGAATCAGGAGTTTGAGGCGTTTTGTTCCGCTGAAAAACATTGGCTCGATGATTTCTCGTTGTTCCAGGGGCTGAATGTCCGCTTCGGTGGCGTTGTCTGGACCGAATGGGATCCGGACCATGCCCTCCGGAAACCAAAGATCCTCGAGCGTGCGCGACGAGAACTCAGCAACGAGATCCGATTCTGGAAATGGACGCAATGGGAATTTTTCCGGCAGTGGGGAAGAGTCAAACGATACGCGAATGAAAAGGGAATCAGGATTGTCGGCGATATCCCGATTTTCATCGCCCATCACAGCGCGGACGTTTGGTCCCACCCCGAATTGTACTTCCTGGATGACCGGGGGAATCCGCTCGTCGTTGCCGGAGTTCCGCCCGATTATTTCAGTGCAACAGGGCAACGGTGGGGAAACCCGTTGTACCGTTGGGATGTTATGGAACAGCAGCAGTACCGCTGGTGGATTGAGCGTTTCCGACGAACCTTGACGCTCGTTGATATTACGCGTATCGATCATTTTCGCGGTTTCATCGAGTACTGGGAGATCCCCTCGTCGGAGAAAACAGCGGTGAAGGGGAGGTGGGTGGAGGGGCCGAAAGAGAAACTCTTCCAGGCAGTGCAAAAAAAACTGGGCAAGCTCCCGATTATTGCGGAGGATCTTGGGATCATTACACCCGACGTGACGAAGCTCCGCGAGAAATTTGCATTCCCGGGAATGAAGGTGCTGCACTTTGCCTTCGCCGAAGGACCTGAGAACAATTTTCTTCCCCATCATTATGAATCGAACTGTGTTGTGTACACCGGCACCCATGACAATGATACGACACAGGGGTGGTATGACAAGGCAAAGGAACCTGAGCGCGATTTTGTGCGCCGATATTGCTCCACGGACGCAAGGGAAATCCATTGGGATTTGATCGGGCTTGCTTCTGGGTCTGCCGCGGACCTTGCGATCTTCCCGTTCCAGGATATTCTCGGCCTCGGCTCGGAAGGGAGAATGAACTTTCCAGGGACGGCAATGGGAAACTGGGACTGGCGATTTTCCTGGGACCAGGTCGGGCCGGAGCATGCCACGAGGATCCATGAATTGTCGGCATTGTTTGGCCGGGTCCCCGAGCGTTGACCTTAGTTATCGCTGACAGGGTTCGTTCGGTTATTGAAAGCTTTTTGACGTTCACCCCGCTAAGACTTAAAGAGACGCTATCAAGTTGTTGCTCTAAAGTGAGTTGTGCGCCTTTTTCTGATTTCGATTATATTCCCAACCACTGATTCACAACGTTAAAATATGTCTGAAGAAAAAAAACAGCACAGTCAGAACCAGCCACAGCGTCCAGATGACCATGATGATTTAAACGTACTTATGCTTCGAAGGAGGGAGGAACTGGAGGAATTGCGGAAGTTGGGGATTAATCCCTATCCACACGGGTTCGAGAGGTCTGATTACTCGAAGCAGATCGTCTCAGGTTTTCAGGACGAAGCGCCTCAGAGTACGGTGTCCGTTGCGGGGCGAATCATGACAATTCGCCGGATGGGAAAGGCGTCGTTTTGCCATATCCAGGACCCCCATGGGAAAATCCAGATCTATTTAAAGAAGGATGACTTGGGGTCGATGTATGATGCATTTAAGTTGCTCGATATCGGGGATGTCATCGGGATCAAGGGCTTTGTTTTCCGGACAAAGATGGGGGAGGTCTCCATCCATGCCCGGGAGCTTGTCCTCCTCGCCAAATCCATCAGACCTCTGCCGGTTGTGAAGGAAAAGGTTGATGAGCAAGGAAACAAAACAGTTTATGATCCCTTCTCTGATAAAGAGCTCCGTTACCGGCAACGCTATGTCGATCTCGTTGTCAACCCCCAGGTTCGCGAAACATTCATCAAGCGGGCGAAGATCATCAGCACCATGAGACGTTTTTTGGATGATCGTGGGTATCTTGAGGTCGAGACCCCGGTGCTTCAACCGATCTACGGCGGAGCATCCGCACGCCCGTTCAAGACCCATCACAATGCTTTGGATATCGACCTCTTCCTCCGGATTGCTGACGAGTTGTACCTGAAGCGGCTCATTGTCGGAGGCTTCGAGGGGGTCTATGAGATCTCCAAGGATTTCAGGAACGAGGGGATGGATCGGACCCATAACCCCGAGTTCACGATGATGGAGTTGTACGTCGCCTACAAAGACTACCAGTGGATGATGGCGTTAACGGAACAACTCGTCCATGACATTGCGGTGGCGGTCAATGGCAAGCCGACGGCAAGCCTGGGAGGGAACGAGATCGATTTCACCCCTCCATGGAAACGGATCTCGATGTTCGATGCCATCAAGGAACGGACCGGCAAAGACCTGCGCGGCAAGTCCGAACAGGAGCTCCGTGCCGTTGCCAGGGAACTCCATGTGGAAGTGGAACCCGGCCTCGGCAGCGGAGCGATCATCGACGCGGTGTTCGGAGAAAGGGTTGAGCCGCACCTGATCCAGCCGACATTCATTACAGACTATCCGTTGGAAATGTCCCCCCTTGCGAAGAAACACCGGAGCGAGTCCGGGCTGGTGGAGCGGTTTGAAGGGATTGTCAACGGCAAGGAGGTCTGCAATGCTTTCTCGGAGCTCAATGATCCTCTCGATCAACGGGAGCGTTTTGAAGAGCAGATGAAGCTCCGCGCCCGCGGCGATGAAGAGGCACAGGTGATCGACGAGGATTTCCTCCGCTCGCTCGAGTACGGCATGCCCCCGACGGCCGGACTCGGCATCGGGATCGATCGGCTGGTGATGCTGCTGACAAACAACGAATCGATCCGCGATGTGATCCTGTTTCCCCAGATGAAACCGGAGCACTAACTTGTTCTTGCCTGCAAGAAAGAAATATCCACTAAGTTCACAGCCGGAGGCTTATGAATGAGGCACGCGTAGCGTGCCACACTTTGGATATTCGCTGGTCCAATGTGGGGGATGCTAGCACATCCTACAGTTATGGGCCCTTGGCTCTTCGTGTCCCTTGGTGTCCTTCGTGGATCACTTTAGGGGCTTTCTGACACGCTGGACCATCCCGGGAGGAGGGTATCGTATCGGATGATTTGGCTACCGCTTCGCTTCACTCGCTTCCCCCATACTGATCTCTTTCGCTCCACCTATCCCACACAAGGGAGGACTCTGTTTTTCAGTCTCATCCTTATCAGTACCTCTTTGTCTTTCAGCACATGTGATGAATTTCTTCCTGCATACAGCGAGCCGGATGCCGTCCTTGAAGCGACCCTCTCCACCCAATACGTCCTGGATATTACGGACAACTCCCTGAAGGTGTATCTGACTGCGCGAAACGTTTTTGACGAAACGCTTCAGGCAAAGGCTGATGTCACGGGAACGATCGAACTTGAATCATTGCGGGATCCTTCAGTCAGGAAAGCCTTCCTCCTTTCCGCCGCCAACTTCATCGAGGCCCCAGGGTACAATCGAAACACCGGCATCCTGACGATCAACCCCCATCAGAGTGTCCGACTCGGTGTCTCATGGAATTTTGTGACCGACGATGCCGGGAGGGATATCCGGCGCGAATTTTTCAAATATATCGAGGATCCAACCTGTGAGGATCGATGCTTCGCACTGACGGAAGATTGGGTTGTCCGTGGGCGGGTTCAGCTTTTTGAAAAAACGGGCTCGAGCGTAGCGGATTCGATCCAGTATGCACTATGTTTCGTGAACCAGTATGTCCGTTCGGGCCCGGAGGGGGGATGTGCTTCGTTCGATACGAATGCCCCATGTAACCTCCGCCCGCCGGTTCTGGGGAATTTTTGCACGCCGCAGCGGTTCCAGGAAGGAAGGTAAGGCGATGAGGCGCGCGGTCCGCCCCGTGTTGGGCTTGAGCATGTTCCTCCTGAGTCTCTCGTTATCATGCGACGAACAACTTCCGCTCTACGCGGAACCGAATTTTATTTTTGAAGCGTCGCTGAGCGGTTTCTATGCCCATTCACTCTCCGACAACGCGCTGAAAATCTACTTGACGGTAAAAAACATCTACCATGAGACTTTTCAGGAGGAGGCCCTGTTGCAGGGTGAGCTGTTGGTGACATCCGTAAGAGATTCTGCTCTGCAGCGCAGGTTTACCCTCTCTTTTGCTGAAGTGATTGAGGGGCCCGGCTATAACCGCCGGACTGGAGTGTTGACAATGGAACCCGGGGCGACAGTGCGTCTGGGTGTCAGTTGGGACTTCGTGGATGACCGGGGGGAGGATTTGCGATATGATTTTTTCAAATATGTCGAGGACCCTGCCTGTCCTTCGCGATGTCTCGCCATGCCGGAGGAGTTCACTGCGAAAGCTTTTGTCCTGTTGTACGACAGAACCGGCCAGGTATCTGCCCCGCCGATCTCATTGCAGGTGTGCTACGTCTTCGCGTACGTCGGTTCGCCCTGCAGTTCGGCGATAACCATTCCCCCCTGTAACGACCGGTGGTCATTGACGGGGAGGGTTTGCAGACCGCAGCGCGGAGCGTAAAGGTCACTATCCGTATGATGTATTTCATGAGTGGGCAAGAACGATGAGACAATCGACGTACGGTATCCTTCTTTCCGGTTTGATGTTCGGATTGTTGTTCACCGGGGCATGTGATGAATACCTCCCTTCGTATCGCGAACCGGGCGCGGTCCTCGAGGGGAAGATCGAAGCAACCTATGTCCTCACTTCATCCGACAACCGGGTGGGCATTGCAGTGACCGCCGTGAACAAGTATGAGGAATCACTGGAAGGGCGTCGGGACTTCACTGGTTCGATCGAAATTCGTTCGAAACGGAGACCGGAATTGCGGAAGACGTTGAACATTTCCTCCACGCAATTGATCTACGCACGAATCCACAACACCCAAACCGGCATGGTCAGGATGGATCCGGGGGACTCTGTTCGGTTTCTTGTGTCATGGAATCTTGCAGGCTCCGATACACCGGGCGACAATGAATTTCTCGATTTGTTCTCCTATTACATCGATCCCGCCTGTCCCGGACCGCCACCGAGCCCGTCGCGAACGATTGCATTTCGTGAGACATTCATCCTGAGTGGTGAGTTAAGGGTTTTTGAGCAAGCGAGTCCGGCCATCGTGGGCCCGACCGAGTTTTCTTTTTGCCGCGTGTCGCGATGGGTTGAACCCAACGTGTGTCCCACCGTTGACCAGCGTACATGCAGCAGTCGGTAAATTGCAAAACGACAGTAGCATCAGAGATCAGAACATCATCTGAGAAGGGAATGAAATGAAAAAGAACCGACCTTTCTTTTTTCTTTTCGCGATTTTTGGCTTGTGCACGCTTGTTTCTGAAGCTGCTCTATTGCGCGGCATTACCGGCATTCTCGAAGGCCGCGTCCGGGATCGGCAAAGCAGTGAATTGCTCGTTGGCGTGAATGTCACTATTGTCGGTACCCCATACGGTGCGGCGAGCGATGCCGAAGGGCTCTATATCATCAATAATGTGCGCGCGGGGGTGTACGAAGTCCGCTTGAGCTTCATCGGCTACAAGACGGTGTTGATGAAGAATGTCACCATCCTTCCGGATCTGCGGACGCGGATCGACGTCGATCTCGATCCGACTGCAATCGAGCTCGACGTGGTGGAAGTGCGCGCCGAGCGTCCGCTCATCCAGAAGGACCTGGCGGCGACGGCGTTTTCGATCGGTGAAATCAAGCTCGAGAAGCTTCCCGTCTCCTCCTTCCGTGATGTCCTGATGTTGCAGCCCGGTACGACGCTGGAGGGGAATGTCCGCGGCGGAAAAACCACGGAGGTGGCATTCCTCGTTGACGGACTCCCCGTGCAGGATGTGATTGGCGGGGGGCTTGCCGCCAATCTTCCCAAAAGTTCCATCACGGGGTTGACGCTCCACACCGGAGGGTTCGATGCGGAGTACGGCAATGCACTTTCCGGTGTTGTGAATGTTGTGACGCGGAGCGGCGGAACCACACACAACCTCGGACTTCGGGTGGATCGCGACGGCTGGCTTCCCGCCAGCGTCAACAAACAGCAGGATCGTTCCACGGAGATTGAACTCTCAGCGGGTGGCCCTCTGGTTCAGGAACGGCTGACCTATTTTACCGCGAACACCTTCATCGCGAGCGATACACGATGGTGGCAGGATCTCGAAAAATTCTTCGGTTCACCGATCAGCACGGAGTGGACCGGCTTCGGCAAGATCGAGTTTTTCCTCTCCCCGGCCCAGAAACTGAGCCTGCAGGGAATCTATTCGCTCCGTTCCTGGCGGGATTATGAATTCAGCTGGCGATTTAACCTTGCCGGGTTGCCCCGACGGTCGCGCGATGCGTACCGCCTGGCTTTATCCTATTCCCATACCCTGTCGGCAGAATCGTTTTACACCGTGAGCCTTAGCTCATTTTACAACCGGTCCCATATCGGCGAAGGAACAAAGGAGGATTTGATCCTCCAGCCCTACCAGTATGATTTCTATCTCCAGTATATCCTCGAGGGACAACGAAACTGGTGGGCCGATACGAAACAACTGACCTACTCCCTGAAGGGAGAGTACACGACGCACATCGACAAGATGCACCTCGTCCGGGGCGGTCTTGAACTGAACCAGTACGACATTTTCTCCGACCTGGTGAAATATGAGCCGCAGAGGACCTACTTCGGCAAACCGATCACCGATGCCCCGCTTCTGAATTTCAGCAATTCCTATTCCTATCGCCCGCGTTCGGGAAGCGTCTTCATCCAGGATAAGGTGGAGATCGAGCGCGACGGGTCAAACCTCAGTGTCGGCGTGCGGTGGGACTTCATGGACCCGACGGCTGAACGGCCCCTTGTGGAATTCATTCCCATCAACCAGAAGGAGTTTGAACAGCGGGTAACCGGATCGGTGAAGGCAAAATTCAAACAACAATTCAGCCCGCGCCTGAGTTTCGCTGCCCCGGTGAGTCTCTCCAGTTTCTTTTTCGCGAACTTCGGGCACTACTTCCAGTTTCCGCTCTTTGACTATCTCTATTCCGGCATCAACCCCGTACAACTCCGGGAGGGGGCGAGGAATGTGTTGACCGGGAACCCGGACCTTGAGCCGGAGCGAACAGTGGCGTGGGAGGTGGGTTTCAAGTACGGCCTTGATGAGAACGTCGTTGCTTCGGTCACGTACTTCAAGAAAAATTTCCTGAACCAGATCGATTCCAAGACCCTCATCCCGTTCGACAGCAAATCCGGGGGAGATTTCGGATTTTCCTCCTATGTCAATAACGCGGAGGCGAACTCGTCCGGGATCGAGGTGGTTCTGAGCCGCGAACGGGACGAGCGGCTTTCCGGCAGCATTTCCTACTCCTATATGGTCACCGAAGGGATCAGCGAGTACGTCGATCAAACCATCAACTATGCTCAATGGGGCTTCCCGCTTGCCGTCCGGCCCTTCCCCTTAAGCTGGGACCAGCGCCACACGGTGAAGGCCGACGCTGAATTCCTGCTTCCGTTCGGCATCCAGACGAACATGATCCTCCTGTATAATTCCCCGCGCCCATATACGTTGTACCCGACGCGGGACGGCTTTACCCCTCTTGATCCTTCGAAAGCATTTTTGCCGAATAATGGAAGAATGCAGAACGTGGTGTTCCTGAATATCAAAGCGTCAAGGCAATTCCTGGTTGACGAGGGGATGCCGTACCGCGTGACCATTTATGTCGATGCCCGCAACATTTTCAACACGAAAAATGTCCGGTGGATCGACTCGAGCGGACGAATCGGCGGCGAGCTGGGAGATCCGGGCGCGTACTACGACCCGCGCCGTGTCAGGGTTGGACTCCGAATAGAACTGTAAGAAAGATGCGACACCTTGTTTCCCGACAATTTAACGATTTCACGTACCCTATGGGCTTCCTGAAGTATTGTCTCTTGATGCTCGCCGGACTTTCTCTCTCATGCAAAGAGCCTTTGCCGGTCTACAAGGATCCTGCAGATGTGTTTTCAGGCAGTCTCAGAATCGGGTATTTGTTCGGGACGCCCCCGGCAAATATTTTTTCCGTACAGTTGATCACGATCAATGACTTTGACGAAACGTTTGAAGGGAGGACTTTGTTTGAAGGCTCCATTGAGATTGCACTGGCGAGGAAGCCGGAAGTGAAAAAGACTTTCTTCTTATCAGCCAATAATCTTATTCAAGGGAGGTATACCGCCGGATCGAGAACCCTTATATTGAACCCCGGTGACACCGTACGGGTTGGCGTAAGTTGGGATTTCATTGACGACACAGGAACAGACTTGCGTGAAGCGGAATTCCATTACTTCTCTGATCAGACGTGCCAGGCGCGACTCATCGCGAGGGAAGAAACGTTGAGTGTCAGAGGGACATTAAAGTTGTACGACAGGACGGGAGAGATAAAGTTTGGTCCGGTTCTCTTTTCCCTCTGCCATGTCAAGAACACAAAACCTCCGGGGTGCGTGACGATTTTGGGGGAGGAAGCTTGCGGATTGGTGCGGTGAGAACTACGAAGGGACCCTTTTCCATCCTGACATCATAATAGAAGACAAACCATGAACTTCCCCGCCATTGTTTCGAAATCCTTGATTATGGTCGTGGCAGGGCTCTCCCTTTCCTGCAAAGAACCGTTGCCCTCATATAAAGATCCCACGGAAGTCTTTTCCGGAGCGTTACGGCCGACATATCTTTTCACCCCCACCCAAAACCACCTGAGTGTTCAGTTGGCGGTTATGAACGATTATGACGAGACCTTTGAGGGGAAGACACTGTTCGAAGGATCGATTGAGATCGCCCTGAGTCGGAAACCGGACATCAAAAAAACCTTCTTCCTCTCCTCTTCGAACTTAATCCGGGGGAAGTATAACGCCGGGTCCAGGGTCTTAACGTTCGATCCCGGCGATGAAGTCCGGCTTGGGGCGACATGGAATTTTATTGATGACAGGGGGGTGGATCTCCGGACGGACGAATTTGTGTATAGGACCGATCCGACATGCAACCAGCGAAGGATCGCGCAGGAAGAGTCTTTTTTCATTACGGGGAAACTTAAACTGTACGACAGGACGGAGGAGATCAAATTCGGGCCGGTGACATTTGCCATGTGTCATGTCAACGCATGGATTGAAAAAATTTGCATCACGGTTACCGCAGACGAAGCGTGCAAAGTACGTTAACAAAAAGGATCAACCCCATGAAGGATCTCAACTACCGCTCTCTTATCATCGTGCTTCTCCTGGCTTGTGGCGCGTCTGCCCATGCTTCATTCCGCGGCGTCACGGGGATCCTGGAAGGGCGTATCACGGACAAGCAGACGAACGAGCCTCTGGTTGGCGTGAACGTCGTCATCGTCGGTACGGGGTTCGGTGCGGCCAGCGATGCGGAGGGATATTACCGCGTGAATAACGTACGTGCCGGAATCTATGAGGTCCGGTTCAGCATCATTGGGTATAAGACGGTCCTGATGACCAAGGTCACCATTATTCCGGATCTGCGAACTCGTCTGAACGTGGAGATGGATGCCTCAGCCATCGAGCTGGGCACGGTCGAGGTCCGTGCCGAACGACCCCTGATCCAGCGGGACCAGGCGGCGACGGCGTTTTCCATCGGCGAGTTGAAGCTCGAGAAACTGCCGATTTCATCCTTCCAGGATGTGTTGACGCTCCAGCCCGGCACGACGCTCGAAGGAAACGTCCGCGGGGGGAAGAAAAACGAAGTGATCTTCTATGTGGACGGTTTGCCGGTGCAGGATGTGATCGGCGGTGGATTGGCGGCCAATATCCCGCGAAGTTCCATCACCGGACTTACCATGCATACCGGGGGATTCGAGGCGGAGTACGGCAACGCGCTTTCCGGGGTGGTCAACGTGATCACGAAGAGCGGAGGGGAAGAGCACAAGTTCGGTGCCCGGTATGAAAAAGATAATTGGCTCCCTGATAATGTAAACGAACAGCAGGACCGAGCAACCGAAGTGGAGTTCTACGCCAGCGGGCCGTTGGTGGGAAAGGAGTTGTCGTACTTTACCGCCAATTCGTACCTGGGATCCGATACTCGGTGGTGGCAGGATTTCCGCTACTTCTTCCTCTCACCCATCAGTCAGGAGGTTTCCGGGTTCACCAAGACGGAGTACTCGTATACACCGATGCTGCGGTTAAGCCTACAGGCGTTGTATTCGCTCCGCCGGTGGCACGACTATGAGTTCAGCTGGCGATTCAATCTCGGTGGGTTGCCCGAGCGTGCGCGGGATTCCTACCGTCTGGCCCTCATCCTTTCCCATACTCTTTCTCCCTCGACCTTTTACACGGTAAGTCTCAGCCGGTTCTATCACCGTTCGGAGATCGGGGAGCGAATCAGTGAGGGGGACCCGCTCGGGGCGTACGAGTATGACTTCTTCCTCCGGTACATCGTTGGGGGCAGGCGGTACTGGTGGGCTGACACGCGGCAGACGATCCATTCGCTCAAAGCGGATTTCACAACGCATATCGCCAACATGCATATCGTCAAAGTCGGGGCAGAATTCAATCAGTACGGCATCAATTCCGAGGTGGTTAAATATGAACCGCAGACCACCTACTTCGGAAAGCCGATCATGGGCGCCCCGCTTTTGAACTATAGCAACTCCTACGACTATGCACCGAGGTCAGGGAATATCTTTCTTCAGGATAAAATTGAAATCATCCGGGATGGGTCGAATATCAGTTTCGGTGTCCGCTGGGATTTTCTGGATCCGACGGCCGAACGGCCAATCGTGGAGTACATCCCCGTGCGCCCCAACGAGTTTGAACAGCGCATTACGGGAACGTCGAAAGTGAAATTCAAACATCAATTCAGTCCGCGGATCGCCGTCGCTGTGCCGGCAAGTCCGATGAGTTTCTTCTTCGTCAATTTCGGGCATTATTTTCAATACCCGCTCTTTGACGTTCTCTATTCGGGGGTGAACCCTTCCCAACTGCGTACGGGAACGCGCAGTGTGCTTGCGGGGAATCCCGATCTTGAGCCGGAACGCACCATCGCATGGGAGGCGGGGTTCAAATACAGCGTTTCGGAGAATGAGGTCGTTTCAATCACCCACTTTCGCAAATCCTTCAAGAACCAGATTGACGCAAAGACCCTTATCCCATTCGACAGCAAATCGGCGGGGGACTACGGGTTCGCCTCCTACGTTAATAATGCAGAAGCCAGTGCGATCGGGCTCGAGTTCGTCCTTAGCCGGGAGCGGGATGAACGAGTGCAGGGGAGCCTTTCCTATTCCTACATGATCACGGAAGGGATCAGTGAATATGTCGACCAGTCCATCAACTTCGCACAATGGGGATTTGAGGCGCCGGCGAAAGCCTATCCGCTGAGTTGGGACCAGCGGCACACTGTGAAAGGAGACGCGGAGTTCAAGCTGCCGTTCGATATTCAGGCGAACCTTGTCCTGCTCTACAACTCTCCGAGGCCGTACACATATTACCCCACACGCGACGGCTACACTCCGTCGGTTCCAGGCAAAGCGTTCCTTCCGAACAATCAACGCATGCAGAATGTCGCGTTTATCAATCTGAAACTTCAGAAACAATTCGAATTTACCGCCGGGATGACGAAATACTTGATGACGCTCTTCGCTGACGGGCGCAATATCCTCAACACGGACAATGTTCGCTGGGTTGATTCCAACGGAAGGATCGGCGGGGAATTGGACGACCCCGGTGCATACTATGATCCCCGGCGTGTCCGTATAGGGTTCAGAATAGAGTTTTGAAAAGAGCGTGTCCCATTTGAAGGGTCTCGAGGTGTGACTCCTGAGGATCGGCGCGGAAGTCGGGGTTATTCAGGTCGTTTCTGCTGAGATTTTGCCATGGTCCTTGCTTTTGAGGCGATTTCCCGTAATTTTGACTACAAAATAGCCGCTGGAAGGCTTCTTTGAAGAGTGAACGAAGGTCTCCTATGAAGAAACGGGTTTCCCTTGGGGTTGTCGCTGCCTTGATGTTCATCAGTCTCCTTGCAGGGATGGGGATCAACAAGCTCGTCTCCGGGGACACGATGTATGACCAGGTCAACAAGTTCAGGGACATCCTGAACCTGGCTGAGAAGTACTATATCGAGGCCGTGGATACGCCCAAGCTCACCGAAGCGGCGATCCGCGGAATGCTCGATCAGCTCGATCCCCATTCGGAATATTTTCCCCCAGTCACCTATACCCAGGTGGCCGAGGGCTTCAGAGGCAAGTTTGAAGGGATCGGCATCGCGTTCAGGGTGTTGAACGATACGATCCTCGTCATGGAGACCATTGGCGGAGGTCCCTCCGCCCGGATTGGCGTGCTTTCCAACGACCGGATTGTGCGCATCAACGACAGCTCCGCCATCGG